>CALPOM020000090.1 GCA_943325205.2 Thermoflexus hugenholtzii JAD2
ACGACTCGGCCAAGCAGTCGTCATTGAAAATCGAGCAGGTGGAAATGGCACAATTGGTGCTGAACTAGTTGCTAAAGCTCCGCCAGACGGCTATACCATCATGCTCACTACCTCTGGAGTTGTAACTGTTAATCCAACTCTGACTAAAGTTCAGTTTGATACCTTAAGAGACTTTATTCCGGTCATCATGACCTCTACCCTATCAAGTGTTCTAGTCGTTAATCCGGCTCTAGGGGTAAATTCAGTACAAGACTTTATTCAACTCGCTAAATCCAAGCCAGGTTCACTGAAATACGCCAGTTCAGGATCAGGTAGTACGAGTCACTTAGCCATGGAACAATTTAACCGCATGGCTGATGTGAAAATAGTACGCATCCCTTATAAAGGAGCTGCGCCCGCAGTCAATGACCTCTTATCAGGCAATGTCCAAGTTATGCTGATGGGTTTAACGACCGTGCTGCCGTTTATCCAAGCTGGCAAATTGACGGCCATCGGTGTCTCAAGTAATAAACCTTCACCAGTAGCCCCCAATATTCCAACGATTACCGGATCTGGCCTACCTGGATTTGAAGCTAGTAATTGGCTGGGATTTTTTGTGCCAACGAATACGCCAACAAGCATTGTTAATAAACTAAACTCTGAAATTTACCAAATCATCCAGTTACCTGAAGTGAAGGTAAGACTGTCGAAAGATGGCTTTGAACCTGTCACACAAAATAGTCCAACACAGTTTAAAGAGTTTTTAACTGGTGAAATTAATCGCTGGTCTAAGATCGTCAAAGAATTAGCCATTACCGCCGAATAAACGATCACATCTTTCAAAAATCAGCACAATATGACAACTACACTTACCAAACAACTCATTACGCAATGCCTGCATGAACTCCCCAAAGGAATTCAAGAAGAAACGCTCAAAGCTGCTAGCCAATGCCTAGTAGACTGCTTAGCAACAGCCTATGCGGCCTATGGTGAAGCCCCTATTGATATGCTTCGCAAACTGTATATTGACTCTCCCACAACCGGTGCTAGCACCGTCATCGGATATGGCGAAAAAGCTCGGCCAGCAGATGCTGCCCTAGTCAATGGCGCAATGATTAGCCTACAACTTTTTGATGATAATCAGGCTCAAATGCGAGGCCACCCCTCAGGGCCACTTTTACCAGCAGTCCTAGCCCTGGCGGAGTTAAAAGACGCATCCATTAAAGAAGCACTCACAGCTTTTATTATCGGGTATGAGGTGGAGTGCCGCTTTGGCACAATCTTAAATCCATCCCATTATGAATTAGGGTGGCACGCAACTGCAACCCAAGGCACTTTAGCCGCCGTTATAGCAAGTTCTTTAATTCTTGGACTAGATGATCATACCTGCGCACACGCCCTCGGAATTACAGCCTCTATGGTCGGTGGTGTGCGTCGAAACTTTGGCACCATGACCATGTCCTTACATAGCGGGCTAGCCTCTAGTAACGGCATTCGGGCAGCACAATTAGCTGAACAAGGATTTACAGCCGATCCTGAAATTTTTGATGGCCCTATGAATCTAGCTGAAATCTTCTCGCGCGAATGGTCGCCCGATCTTCTAGAAAAGAATCTACCCCTTTGGGGGAAGCCCTTCATGATCGTTCATCCTGGAGCTACTTTTAAATTGTATCCGTGCGGTAGACCGCCATTGTTCGCCGTTGATTGCGTGATTGAAATTCAAGAAAAATATGCTATTGATCTCAAAGATATTGAAAAAATACAAGCAGATGTCAGTTTTCTGTATCCCCGAACACTAATCCACCAAAGACCTATTAATGGCCTACAAGCAAAAGCCTCTTTACAGTACTGTATTGCGACAACGTTCTTAGATACTCGGCCCACCCTTAAATCATTTACCGATAGCGCCGTAGCACGTCCTGAAATTAACGCCTTAATTGATCTCATTGAAGTGCATGTACCGCCCCACTTAACAGAAGATATTCCGGCAGTTCGTAAAGCTCCTTTTGAACAACCTGTAAAAATAACTGTCCAAACCAAGTCTGGGAAAACCTATAGTGCTACCGTACCAATCCATAAGGGCTCACCGCAAAATCCGGCTAGCCCAAACGACCTGCAGCAAAAATTTATTGATTGTGCAACTATGCACATTCCTCTGACAAAAGCTAAGACGATTTTAGATTTTATTTCCCAACCAAACGCCAAAGTTCGCGCACTCATGCAACTCTTGCAAGTCTAATTCACTCTTTAGAAATACCTATCTACTCATGAAACTATCCATCGTTGTTGAAGAAGATCGTGTCTTGCGATTAATGCAAGTTATCCTAGATCCGACAACTAGCCCAGAGCGAATCGCTGCTTTTACCGATTACAACTCGACCGATCAAATTGATTTTTTAGGCTGGCTTAACACCCTTCGTGAAGAAATACCAAGTATCTACCCCGCGCATGTCGAACTCGTTACCAATGAAGAAACCTTTCTTCTGCACCTTCAGCAAGCTGATATTGCAATCGTTGAAAGTAATGTCATTGGTCGTGATGAATTACTGATCGCAAAGAATTTAAAATTAATTTGTAATTTTGGAGTTCTAACGAGTAACATTGATCTTCAAGCCTGTGCAGCTCGATCAATTCCGGTACTGACAGTTCGTCGTCGTACCAATATTGCCATGGCAGAACATACGCTGATGCTCATTTTGAGTCTAGCAAAAAGATTACCGCTAATCAATGGTCTTCTGACCGAAGATCAATTAGCTAAAGCAGGCTTTTCATTTAAGCCCTATGATTCACGACATACTGCCAAAGCAAACTATGGCAGAATTCCTGATCTGAGGACTCTGCATGGGCTAAAAATTGGTCTACTCGGCTTAGGCGAAATAGGCCAAGAAGTCGCTAAACTTTTAAAACCTTTTGGGATGGAAGTCTTTTATCATAAAAGGCAGCGACTTTTAGCGTCCGAAGAAGAATTACTTGGCGTGCATTACTGCTCTTTTAATGAACTATTTGCCCAATCTGAATTTTTAAGTGTGCATATCCCCTTCTCAGACTCGACGCGTGGTTTAGTAAATCATGAGGCACTTACTAGAATGCCTAAAGGTGCTTATCTAATCAATACATCTCGGGCTGAAATTGTTGATCATGAAGCCCTAGTGAGTGCTCTTGCGTCCAATCATTTAGCTGGGGCAGGTTGTGATGTGCACTATAGTGAACCCACGCATCCTGAAGAACCACTTCTTCAATTTCCCCAAATGATTAGTACTCCGCATCTGGGTGGTGCCTCTAGAATGAATGGGCTCATGGATGCACAAAACTTATTATTACAAATCCAAGAGCAAATAAAAAAGTGGTGAAGAACTACTCTTTAAAAAAGTTGGAGCTAACTACTATGAGTTAACTAACGCCATTGCTAAAAATTTAATTTGCCACGATATTGGCTTCTTTTATAACTTTTCCCCAACGAATAGTTTCTGCTTTAATAAAAGCACCAAATGCTTCAGGCGTATCTAATTGCACAATAGCGCCTTCCGAACGTAAACGCTCTCTGGCTTCAATCGTATCAAAGGCCATTTTGGTGCCTTGGTTTAATTTATCAATAATCTCGCGCGAAGTGCCTGCTCTGACAACAACTCCGTACCACTGAGTTGCGTCAAAACCTTTTAACTCAGGAACTCCAGATTCAGCCAAAGTGGGTATTTGTGGTAAAACATCCACTCTTTTCGTGCTTGAAACACCTAAAGGATTTATTTTTTTACCAAGAATATGCTGCATGAGGGGTGGCGCGCCAGTCATAGTCATATTCACCTGACCACCCAATAAATCCATCACTGCCGGGGCAGTTCCTTTATAGGGAATATGTAAGATATCGGTACCAGTGAGCAATTTAAAATACTCCATCGCAATATGCGCTGCACCTCCACTACCTCCAGAACTGTAAGTTAATTTACCAGGATTATTTTTGGCGTAAGTAATCAACTCTTGAATAGTTTTAAAAGGCTGATTCGGATTAACCACAAAGACGTTTGGTACTAAGGCTATCCGGCTAATCGGCGCTAGATCTTTGATCGGATCGTAAGATAAGTTTTTGAATAAAGCCGCGTTCACAGCTAACGTTCCAATATGCCCCATAAAAATCGTATGGCCATCAGTCGGCATTTTAAGCAATTCATTCATCGCAATCTGCCCACTCGCCCCCGCTTTATTCTCAATAATGACAGGCTGCTTCCAAATTTGCGTAAGCTTCTCGCCCAGCATCCGTGAAAATATATCAGTCGACCCGCCAGGAGGAAAAGGCACAATTAACCGAATCGGCTTTTGGGGATATGATGCTTGTGCTAAACCAATGGGAGAAACCCCCAGGCTGATAATTCCTAATAGCGCAACTATTCCTCGAATAAACTGTTTCATCAATATATCTCTCAATAAAAGTATTATGCTTTTTGATCTTTTTTAAGCCAGGGCTTGGGGTTACCTTCATAGACTGATGGCCCTAATCGAAAATGTTGCGCCTCTCGAAAAGTAAATACCGCAGGGACATCTTCGTCGTAAAGCGTATCACCAGATGGCAAACCACCATTCATCGCTACTTGCGAATGCAGTGGCCTACCTAAGATTTCTGATAGTCGCGCTGAAACTTCGATCAAGCGATCCACTCGAATCCCCGTTGGAATACCTAAGGTATCCAATAAATGGACGAAATCTTCAGTAGGAATCATGCCGGTTGCCTGACCATTCCCGCAATATGGACAACCGCCTATTCCCCCAATTGTTGTATCGGCAATGAGGGTATGCCGATGATCTAAGCATTTAATCGCTTCATACATCGATAACATGGCTAAGCCCCTAGCATTATGCAAATGCAAATGGAAGTCCGTTATGGATGGGAAAAGTTCTTTAATCGCCAAAATATCTTGCGCTACTGCAGTCGGGGTATTCCATGCCATCGGATCTGCCATATCGACTCGTTTGACAGGTATCCCAGCTTCTTGCCACGCATGGTATTGCTTAGATAATGACTGCATCCGGGTTTCATGAGAAAACTGACCAGACCAGTTCGATCCCCAACCAGCACTTAAACCAATACCGCCCTCTGTTAACCCTTCTGCCTTGGCACGTTGAATTGGACTTAACCAAGTATGTTCTTGCTCTTCTAATGATCGGTTTGTATTGCGCTTAATAAATACCGGACAGATATGTAAATGTGTTGCCTGAATCGGCTCAACCGTTACTGGTGGAGAATGCTGCAAGCGCTCAACACGACCCCTCTCGTTTAAAGCTAAAACATAAAAGGAAACTCCAGGACGCGCTTTGAGTCGCTTGACTAATTCCAAGGAATCAGCCATTTGAGGACTCCACTTGGGATTGACAAAAGCCCCAACCACCATCCGGCTTAATCCAGCATCAACCATCTTTTCAAGCAACTCAAATTTTTCATCTAAAGTTACACCTTCTCGCTCAATCTGTAAGCCGTCTCTTAAAGTTTCATCGGTAATAAGTACGGTAGGATAGTTAGTCATATGTTTTCCTTGTTTAACGATTTTTCCAAACGGGCGGGCGCTTTTCTAGACGAGCAGCGATCCCCTCCTGGCGATCTTCACTCAAATAGGGGTTGATACCCGGATCTTGACGAAGTGCGGATGCTACTGATAAATCTAAACCGCGCAGAGCAACTGCTTTGACGCGTCGGACTGAAATTGGAGCATTTTTAGCAATCATATGCGCCAGACTCATTGCCTGCATCAACACATCCTCCGCTGGTACCAAACGATTCATTAAACCTAACTCCAGCGCTCGCTCAGCTGATATATACTCACCCGTCAATAACATCTCTAAAGCCTGGGTTACGCCAATTAACCTAGGTAATAAAACAGAGCCAAAGTTTGCTCCCATACCAATCTTTGTCTCAGGCAACCCAAACACAGCAGCGGCATGCGTTACCCGTAAATTACAAGCAATAGCTAACTCAAAGCCACCAGCTACAGCACTCCCATTCAAAGCAGCGATGGTCGGTTTTTTCATTTCATACACCACTTCAAAGACATTTCGGTCTACACGGTTCATCGGCGTTCGAAAGCGGACTCCTGCCTGGTCATTCTGATGCATATCTTTTAGATCTGCCCCGGCACAAAAGGCCGCAGACCCAGTACCTGTGATTACGATAACGCGTACCTCCGAGTCCTCATCAGCATCTAGCAAGGCAGTAATCAATTTCATTTTTAATGACTCTGATAAAGCATTCCGGCGCTCGGGGCGATTCAGCCTTAACACCCGAACAAATTGATCGTCTGTAATAATTAATTCATCAGTTTGTGGATGAACTTCCGTCATCTCTTACGACCTTTCTAAACAAATTTAAAGACAGCTTTTTGCGCTACTGCGGTGTCAATCTCTTCTTCAGTAAACCCGAATTCTTGCATGATCTCTAAGGTGTTTTCACCTAGCCTAGGAGCAGGTAAAAATTCAGTTCGAACACCCCCTGAAAACTGATTAGTAAGCCCTAGCTGCTTGATCACACCCTCAGAAGGATGCTGCACCTCAGAGATAAAACCAACTTCCTGCAAATGTGGATCAATCATTAAATCTTCTAATGAGTTATATCGCATGCAGGGAATATCATTTTTTTCAAAAATTACAATCCACTCCGCTGAGGTCTTCTTAGCCAACGAGTTTGAACGTAATAAATAATATGCTTCACTATTTTTTGTCCGACTTGCCACATTCGAAAAACGTGGATCATCTTTTAATTCGGGTCGACCAATTATTTCAAAAAACGCAAAGGCTTGTGCATCCGTATTGGGTGAAATAGAGATATACCCATCCAAGGTTTTTACTGGACGGTTGTTTTTGTCTAATACCCGGGCATCACCAATCGGTCCAATGGCAGGTTCAAAGGTCATATTACCCATATGCTCTCTTAGAACGAATGCCGCCGCGGTCTCAAACATCGGTATCTCAATTAATTCGCCCTGCCCCACTCGGGTGCGCCGATATAAAGCAAAACCAATTGCTTGGGCACTGACTAGGCCAGTAATATGGTCTGTCATCACTAAAGGAACAAAGCGGGGTTCTCCACTCGATTTTTCAAATGTGGCAGCCACTCCAGCAGATGATTGAATAACCGTATCGTAAGCCGGGCGATTGAAATATTGCCCACCTCGCCCAAACGCTAACATCTGACAATAAATAAGCTGCGGGTTAATTTCGTGCAAACTAACCCAATCTAACCCAAGTTTCTCTAAAGCATCTGGACGTATATTGGTAATAAAAATATCGGCTTGAGATATAAGTCGCAACATGACCTGTTTACCAGTTGGACTTTTTAAATCAATACAAACAGATTTTTTATTTCGGTTAAAGTTGATAAACTTACCCGTCATACCTGGATTACGCCCACCCCCACCAAGTTGACGCATCAAATCACCACTAGGTGCTTCAATTTTAATCACCTGTGCGCCATGATCCGCCAATGTTAATGAACAAACCGGGCCAACGACCACCGAAGATAAGTCAATGATAACCACCCCATCTAATGGGCCCTTACTGATTTTTTCGGGATTGGAAGTAGGAATTTCAGTCACCTTTTAAACCCATCTGACCAACTAGTGGTCCCCACTTCTTCGCATCCGCAATTAAAAATTGGGTGAATTGCTCAGGTGTATTACCAATCACTTCAGAACCGTCTGCTGTTAATCGAGTCCGCATCTCTGGTTGCTTTAATACCTCCACAATTCCTCGCTGAATTTTACGAATAATCTCTGGCGGCGTTTTGGCTGAGGCAATGATTCCGAACCAATTTAAAAATTCAAAATCCTTTAAACCAAGCTCTTGCATTGTCGGAGTACTCGGTAATGCCGGTGAGCGAGATTTACTCGTAACTCCAAGTAAACGAAGCTTGCCGGCAGTCGTTAACTCTTTTGCCGTAATTTGCGCTACAAATGCAAAATCAACATCACCTGCAGCCACCGCAGTTGCTGCGGGTGATGCGCCCCGATAAGGGATATGGGTTATTTTCATCCCAGTTTCTATACGCATCATTTCGCCTGACAGATGACCACCACTGCCAATACCCGCAGAGCCATAATTTAATGGCCGCCCTTTTCCTAACTCAAGTAAATCTTGATACGTTTTTATCGGTGAATTAGCGCTAACCACTAAGACTAAAGGAGAGGTCACGACCATCGAAACACCCACAACATCCTTAATTGGATCGTAGGGCAACTTTTTAAATAAATAGGGACTTAAGGTATGGGGCGTATAGATGAGTTGTAAGTTATAGCCATCCGCTGGTAACTGGATTAAGGCACTTGTGGCAATGATGCCACTCGCACCAGAGCGGTTTTCAATGACTATATTTTGTCCTAAGATCTTACCTAATGGTTCAGCAATTACTCTGGCATACGTATCACTAGAGGCTCCAGGTACTGAGCCAACCAGCATTCTGAGGGGTTGACTTGGAAATTTCTCAATCGGCTCTGCGGCCCCGGCTAGAGAAGAAAAAAAACCAAAAATAAAAGAAACACACATCAATTGGAATATTTGACATGGCTTTTGTATGCTATTTTTCATTTATGACTCTTACCCACTTTGCTTGAAATAACCAATTTAAATACCAATTTGTTAAACCGAATATTAACGGATTAGGAAATGTTTATTATGGCCTGTTTTATTGGCGCATTGAATAAACTTAATAATAGGATTATCGCTAATTTTAACAGCCCACGATTTATAGCTACGATAAAAATCATTGTTAAGATAGAGTCTTTCAATTCTTTAAGGTTTAAGTATGACGATACCAACTCCATATCAAGTAGTCGTTGTAGGCGGTGGAACAATGGGAGCCGATGTTGCTATCGTTTTTGCTAGAGGTG
>CALPOM020000091.1 GCA_943325205.2 Thermoflexus hugenholtzii JAD2
GCCATTAAACCGAGGCCACCACCCCCGAAAATCACAATATGATCTGTCAGGCTACAGGGCTGAAGTTTTTTGATCGCTGAATAAGCAGTTAAACCCGAGCAGGCCAAGACCGATGCAAAAATGGGATCGATTCCGCCAGCATCGATTAAGTACTTCACATCAGGGACTAATAAGTAACTGGCATAGCCCCCTGGCCTTTGAATACCTAAATATCTGGGTTGCATACACCAATTGTCCATCTGCGCTTGGCAACTAGGGCATTGTCCACAGCCAGTCCAAGGATAAACCAGCCGATCTTCTCCAACCGGCACATCATTAGCGTCCTCACCAGCAGTAATAACAGTTCCATAGGGTTCGTGACCCATTGTCATCGGCAGTTTCATACCGCGCTCTTGCATCTGAAATCGTTTACCACTGCCCAACTCGAAATATCCGTCCCGAATGTGCACGTCACTATGACATACGCCACAATACTTGAGTTTGATCAGTACCTCAGAACCCTGAGGGATCGGCTGAGCTCGTAATACTTTTTGTAAGGGACTACCCCATTCTTGCAAATCTAAACTAAACATTTATCCACCATCTTCTATAGTTAAGTACGACTTACATGCATCAAGAAGCAAAACACCCAAAACAACTAAATGGATCAGCGCAGAACTCACTTTCCCCAATTTGCACTGCATAAAGCACCTCTTTTACCAATAAATCTGCAAATATTTAGCCAATATATCGAATAAATGATATAGTGATCTTATTCTAATTAATTGAAAAAAATTTATGAATATCTCCTCCTACGCGCTAACTTCTTCAGATGATGTCTTTTCTAGCATTCAAGCGAACCAAAATTATGCGAAGTCACTCAATGTGATTCGAGATAATATTAACAATTTTGGCAAATCTGCTGATGCTGCTCAACAACAATCTGCTCCGAACCCTGTCTCACCGGCGGTAGTTTTAGATATTAGCGGAACAGCCAAGATGTCTTTGTAAAGAACACCCACGCAACACAGGTTTTCTTCTCAAAAGACTCATCCCCGCCACCTGATTTACCGTAGTCTCTTTTTTTATATTCTACTTCCTGATAGATCCTAACTAATTGCTACCCAGTCAAATTTTTATGGATTGGGTATCCTTCTTTACTTCCCTACTTTTTTACTAGATACCAAATTTCTTTAAAGATTGCTCGCTCTGCTGAACTGTTTAAAGGTACTTCTGGCATCCAACCTCTTTCATAAGCCTGGTTTAAGATTGACCTTGTTCTTCGATTCAAGAGATATTCCGTTAACTCAGAAACTGCCTCTTTGGAACTTTGAGATCCTAATTGACGCTCCTTAGTAATTTTTCGTACTGCACTAGATATGTGCCGCATGTACTTGAGTTGCGCCTGCAACTGTTGGATTGCAAGCAAGGCAGCTTTTGCATCACTTTGTAGTTGCTTAAGACCCAATAAAGGACTAAAGTCACTGCCCAAAGGCTTGCCCGATGATATCTGCCACAAACTATTTAAGATACTCACCTCATTGGGCTTTGCCAGCTTTAAGGTCTGGAGTGCGCTAAGCGCAGCCGCGTCTTGTTCTTGCAAAACCTGATCAAATGCCTGTATTTCTGCACTTTTAATATCAAATTCCCCAGAAACCTGATCCACAAGCTCACCAACCTGTAATAAAGCCTCGCTAACTAAGGGCTCGATTGGTTTACACATTGCGTCTATGAGTTGCTGTAAAAAAACTGGATTTTTTATACCAAGTAACTGCTTTAATATCGAACTCATAAATATCTCTTTATAAACTTACCCGTTTGATGACCCTGTAAACCAAAAAATTCCTCTCAATATGTAAAAATGATATGATTATTCACATTACAGATTGAAAGGATTGCACGATGAATGTCTCTTCCTATGCTCTTAGCTCAGCAGATCAAGTCTTCTCCAAACTTGACTCAAGTCTTACACCAACCAAATCCACAACAACCATCAATAATGATGAAACCAAACTCAATCAAGTGGCCACCCAATCTAACTCCACACCCAACCCAATTTCACCATCAGTGGTTCTAGATATTAGTGATACAGCTAAAACCAAATTGAAAGAGTCAACCTCGATGTCTAACTAAGACCCGCTGTTAGGATGTTAGGCTCTTTGCTCAAGACTTAACGAATACCTGCGTTCATCTCCAAAATAGGCTCCATTACCGCCAAGACAATTGCTAAAACAATCAGTCCCATCAATAAAATCAAAATGGGCTCTAGTAAGGTCGAAATCATCTTCGTTTTTTGCTGAGCATCTAATTCAGCATTTTGTGCACCGTACTTTAACATTTGCGCTAATTGACCAGAAGATTCTCCCGCCCGAATCAAATGAATCAATAAACTTGGAAATACCCCCGTCATACCAAGTGCACGTGAAAAACTAGTGCCTTCTCGTACCCGCTTTTCAGTATCCACAATGGCAAACTGTAAAACCACATTGGATAGGGTCTGCCTGGCAGTCTGCAAAGCATCCAGTATCGGTACGTTCGCGGCAATCATCATCGACATACTATTGGCAAAACGAGCAACTTCAAATGATCGGATTAAATGGCCAATCATCGGTAAATTCAAACAAAATTCGTCAAAAGACTTTCTGATCCGCTCCTTTTTGATGAGAAAATGTGCGCAAAAACCAGTCAATAATAAAATCACTAATAAGAGCCAACCCCAGGTCGTTAAAAACTCAGATAAGCCTACAATAAAACGCGTTAAAAATGGTAATTGCTGCTTTGAACTCGCAAAAACTCTCGCAATCTGCGGTATTACACTCGTCATCAAAAAAATAACCACCATGATCGAGATACTAATTAATAGCACTGGATATACTAAAGCATTCGTTATTTGCTGTCGTAGAGCTTGCCGCTTGTCCAAAAAAAGAGATAATTCTTGTAAGACTAATCCTAATTTTCCACTTTGCTCGGCACCTGCAACAATACCCTGATACAAGGTATCAAAAGATTTCGGCTGCGTACTAATCGCCTTTGAAAGTGGCATACCAGATCGTATTTCATCTAAGACGCCCTCTAAAATATCCTGCACATGGGAAGACGTCGTCTCTTCTGACAAAATTGCCAAAGCCTGATCAATGGGAATACCAGAGCGAATTAATAAAGCAAACTGCTTCGTAAAAAAGGTTAATTCATCTTGACTAAGACGCTGCTTAGTGAAGGTGATTTGCTGCCAAATACTCTTCTTCGATTGTTCTAGATAGGGACTCAGCGAGATGGGAACAAGCTGCTTACTCAGTAATAGTTGCCGAGCAGACTGTAAAGAATCACTCTCTAATATACCTTTTTCAGTACTTCCAGAATACGATACCGCTTCAAAATGAAAACGTGGCATAGCGTTAATCAGGTACCGAGTTGCCAGTTACGCGCAGAATTTCTTGTTGCGTCGTCTTCCCAGCATCAAACCATCTCTGCGCATCTTCTGCCATTGTTCGCATACCACCTAATTGGGCTTTTTGACGGATACTACTTTCTGCCGCAGACTGATGAATTAAATCGCGGATGGCATCATTGATCGTCATTAATTCATAAACGCCAGCCCGACCACTAAACCCTGAAGCACCACATACAGAGCAGCCAACACCCTGGCAACTCACACAAATTAATCGAATGAGCCGTTGACCCAAAACTCCTAGTAAAGAAGATGAAAGTAAAAACGGCTCAATCCCCATATCAATCAGCCGAGTAACCGCCGAAGGAGCGTCATTGGTGTGCAGGGTCGCTAAAACCAAGTGCCCTGTCAAAGAGGCCTGAATAGCAATTTGGGCAGTTTCTAAATCACGAATCTCTCCAATCATCACAATATCCGGATCCTGACGCAAAATCGCTCGTAGAGCCCGGGCAAAGTTCATGTCAATTCTGGGATTTACCTGCGTTTGTCCAATCCCATCTAAGTTATATTCAATCGGATCTTCAACCGTCATAATGTTATTGACCGTCGATCGAAGACGTAACAAAGCACCATACAAAGTAGTCGTTTTTCCACTTCCTGTAGGACCCGTTACTAAAACAATGCCATGCGGCCGGTGAATTAAAGCATCAAACTCTGAAAAAGTTTGCCCACTCATGCCCTGACGAACTAAGTCTAATTTACTAAAGTCCTTGTCTAGAATTCGTAAAACAACTCGCTCACCATGGGCTGTTGGTAAAGTGGATACGCGAACATCAATCGGACGGCCGCCAACCCGCAATGAAATACGACCGTCTTGCGGTAATCTTTTCTCGGCAATATCTAATGAGGCCATAATCTTAATCCGCGAGACGAGGGCGCTATGCAAATCCTTACGCATATTGACAATATCTCTTAAATGGCCATCAACCCGAAACCGAACGACCGACTGCCGCTCAAAAACTTCCAAATGAATATCCGATACGCCATCTCGACTAGCCTGCTTTAAAAGACTGTTAATCATTCGCACGACAGGGGCATCATTCGTCATTTCCAACAAGTCTTGCGCAATCGGCATCTCTTGTAATAATTGCGATAAGTCAACCGACTCCTCTACTTCATCAGCCACTTGAGCAGCGTCGGTATCAGCCCTAGCATAGGCTTCATTAATTTCTTGTAGTAGAGTTGCACTCGGTTTTAATTGCCGATGAATCGGCCCAACCATACTCATCACCTCTTGAATACAATGCCAAGGCGTGTTGGTGCTATGCCATAAAACGTCCGCCTGCCCAGCAGAAGTTTTTAAGAGAACTTCATGCGCTTTACTATACGAGAAGGGAATCTTGAACACCTTTATACCTTATATGCTAGACGGAACAGGAGTCAACGAAATAATCCGAATCATTTCACAGCAAAAGGCACTGCCGAGGGACTCGACTCTTTACTACTTGGTGTCTGAATCGTTGAGAATTCATCCAAAGTCGGCAATTTCTCCTTGGGAATTAATTTAGGAGCTTGCTCAAAATTTTCTCTCTTTTGATTCATCGAATTAAAGGAACTATCCGACAAATTCTTTAACTCATTCTCGTCTTTGACTATTTTCGGCCTTAAAAAGACCATCAAATTGGACTTCTCTCTGGTCTTCGCATCCGACCGAAACAGCGCTCCTAAATAAGGAATATTACTTAAATAAGGTACCTTAAAGGCACTATCTGTATAGCTATCTTGCATTAAACCGCCAAGCACTAACATTTGACCATCGTCAACCAACACATTGGACTCAATATTTCTTTTATTTAAGACATATCCACCAGTCGTGGTTGAAAGACTAGTATTTATTGAAGAAACCTCTTGATAAATCTGTAACTTAATCGTCCCCGTCTCAGAAATCTGTGGCTTAACTCGTAAAGTCACCCCAATATCCTGACGAGCGACCGTCTGAAATGGGTTTACTCCCGTTGAACTGACCGTCCCCTGCGAAAACTGACCAGTAATAATCGGGACGTTTTGACCAACCACAATCCTAGCCTCTTCATTATCGAGCGTCATCAAATTAGGTGTCGATAAGATATTCGTGCCAGCTCGCGACTCTAGGGCATTCACAAGAGCAGAAATTCCTGTTCCGCCTACAAAACTTTTGATCAGCCCCAAGTTCAATCCAGCGGCTGGCGCGACAGTGGCCGCCGTGCCACCACCACTTAAAATGGCGTTCGTACTACTACTCAAATTAACCACGTTTGCGCCAGTCCCAACTCCAGCATTAAAATTGGTTCCTGAATAGACTGCATTATTACTCGTACCAGAAATATTCTGCCACTGCACACCAATCTGGGCAGCGTCCGCTGCACTTAACTCGACAATCAATGCCTCTATATAGACTTGGGCCCGCCGCTTGTCTAGCTGTTCAATGACTTGTTTCAAATTACGAAAGAGTGGCTCACTAGCCGTAATAATGAGTGAATTCGTCGAAGGATCCGCCTGAATAATACCTCCAGTAGACGGTGCGCTAGAACTAGTCAATGCAGAAGTAGAAGCGCTCGAACCCATTTGCCCAGAGCTGACATTGGCTACATTAGCCGAATTTAGACTCGCGCTTGGACTTTGATTCATCGCTGGATTTGGTAAAGTCTGAACACCGAGCTGTTGACCCGTTGCCTGGGCAGATAAAGAGGCATCAGCAGCAACAATAGCCCGTAAGGTGATCGCCAACTTTGTGGCGTCGGCATTTTTTAATGGGACGACCCAAATATTGCCAAACTTTTCTTTTTGAGGAACATCTAAATTGGCAATTAAATTTCGTACCTGAGCAAGCTTATCCGAAGTCCCCCCACGAATTAATATCGAATTACTCCTTGGCTCAGCAACAAATGCGATCTTAAAAGCTGGCTCTGGATTTGCGGTATTGGTTGTATCAAATATCTTGGTTAATAAAGCAACTGTCTCCAGCGCCGTGGCATTTTTCAACTGAATACTTTGGACATTGCCAGCATCTGGGGTATCTAATGAAGCAATTAGCTGGGCAATCCGCTGGATGTTACTGGCGTAATCCGTAATGACAATGGAGTTGTTACCTGAATACGCATTCATCGAACTATTTGGTGAAACTAAAGGCTTGAGAGTCGCAACTAAGTTATTGGCCGACTCTTGCTGTAATTTAAAGACGCGCGTAATCACCTCATCACCACCAACGCGTTTACCAGTGACTAAAGTACTTTGTAATTTCGCGTCAGCATCAGTGACGACGCGATAAGTACCATTTGCATCAATTAGGGCATAACCATTCATTCTAAGAGCTGTTGATAAAGCCTCTAAGGCTTTTACAGATGAAACTGGGCGAGCACTAGATAGACTCATTACACCCTTAACCTTGGGGTCTAGGATGATCGTCTGATTCGTGGCTTTTGCTATCGCACTAACTACCGCTTCAATGTCCGTATTAAAAAAAGCTAAGTTAATACTGTCTGTAGTACTGGGCTGCGCATATCCCAAACCTATTCCGAAGAACAGATAACTTCCTAAAATAACTAGTTTTCTCAACAAATATTGCATCAAAAATACTCTCAAAATTGCAAACGATAAATATCGCCCTGCTGCACACCTATCAAGGATAACAAACTTGCCAGTAATTCCGTATTTTGGTTCAAGGCAAAGGCCTGACCAACAAAAGATAACTGCCGGTCGTGTATCTTACCCTGTCCGGCTAAAACCAGAGGTCCCATCAGCGTTTTGAGATCCCACTGATCTAACATCGCCATATTCATCATAATCTCGTAACTTCCCAGTGGCACGACAGGACTAATTGGACTTGACATTTCATGCATCACAATCCTTAAACTCCCCAGCCCACCTTGCCCTAATTCCAGATCAGACCAACTAGCAGTCAATTGCCCAACTGGCTTAATCGTATTCCATGGACTACCCAAGTTTTCTAATAAATGCGCAGATATCTTCAAAATATTATTGGAAAGCTTCCACCGGCCATCAGCCCAACTAATCATCAGTGGTTTTTCAAAAGCGAAATGTTCAACCCTCAAAAAACACGACCAATCGCTCAAAGAGCATTTTAAATCCCAATTAAGTCGTTCTGTAATCGTTTTTGATCGACTACACGCAGTTGAACCAGGAGCTAATTGCGCAATTCCTAGAGATGCACTACCCTGCCAAATCGTCCCAGAGATATCTTTTAAATGCACTTGGCAAAATGTCTGATCTGCAACAAGACGGATCACCCAACGGGCAGGTAATTGATGAATTATCAACACCACCAGCAAAGTAATCATCAAAAACCAACTCAGGAATCTCTTTTGGTAAGAAATAGGTTTTAGTAAAAGACTCATTTTTCTTGTTTAAATGTTATCAACATATCAACCATGCCAGCCGATTGACCGCTAACTATCTCGGCCAAAAAAGGCGTAATCTGCCAGCGACGTTGTAATTCTTTCATCACCACCACAACGATTTCAAAGGGAACATCTTTGGCCTGTAACTCTAAAGTAATATCGGGAACGGTGATAATCCGCAATAAACTTGGCTTGATACCTTGGTTTCGTAAATAATCCCGAATTTGAGGTAAATCAGCCTCACTCAGCGGTAAAACATACCGTACATCAGCAGATATTGGCGTACTTGCGAGAGTGAGTAGATTTTCTAACTCGAACATTTGGACTGGTTTACCAGCCAAACGTTTTAAAATAGCCACTTGGGTAGGTTGTACCCATTTAAAATATAGCATCACCACCAAAATCAAAGCTAGTATGAGTAGCACTCTTCGATAAGAAGTAGTCATACGAAATCGATTGCCCCGATTTTTAACAGATGATGGCCCCGAAGTCCGTAAGCCACTCAGTTGACTCAGAAATTTACTCACGTCATTTAGCCTCTCTTAAACCGGCAAAAATCGGTAACAAGTACTGATTATTTCCTAAAACGATGATTTGTAGATGCATCTCACCGCTCTTTTTATAAACATCCTGTGCCGTCATAGCAGAAGATAATTCAAATAATATCCCACGTTCATTAAAAACAACGCGTGTTGGCACAACACCACCCAATCGCTGGAGCAACTTACTCAATTGCTCAAGCATTGGTAAGAAATCCGCTTGACTAAGCTGGCCAGATTGCCGAACTTGGCCACGCGCAATGTCAATGTACTCTGGCAAAGAATTCGTATCAACAATCAAGCGTGAACTGATCTTGGCCTGCGCAAACTTGAGCATCTGTTGATCCCATTGCCAAGTCTTATAAACAACCGCACCTAAAAAACCTACATGCAA
>CALPOM020000092.1 GCA_943325205.2 Thermoflexus hugenholtzii JAD2
GAAATATAAAAGCCTATGAAATGCTTCCATACTCCTCAAAAGTCAAACTTTCACATCCTATTTTTATTCCCACTCATCTTAATAGTTTGGGGTTGTGCTTCTGATCAAGCCAGTAACTTCTCTAACTTTCTACCCACACCGAGTCAAACGACGCCGACCACTCCCACCCCTTCTATTCCCAATCCGAGCGCAATCCTCACACCAATTCCAAAGTCTGTAACTGAATCACTTTCGCCAGTAAATACCATTACCCAGCTGAGCCAATATAGTAACTCCGCCCCACTTGATCTTCGCTTAAGTTCTTGGCCCTACCCACACCGAGTCAAGGAAATACAAGTTACTATGCAAGGTAAAAAATATCCAATGGCATACATGGATGTAATCCCCACAGGAAAACCACGTGGTGTAGTTCTTCTATTTCATGGTAAAAACTTTGCAAGTGATTATTGGGAAAAAACGATCTCAGGTCTCTCTCAAGCAGGTTATCGAGTAATCGCTCCTGACCAAATCGGCTTTGGTAAGTCTGCAAAACCAAGTATTGATTATCACTTTGATGATCTCGCTGCGAATACAAAACAACTGCTTCGTTCATTAAAAATTAGCAAAACACATGTAATAGCTAACTCAATGGGGGGAATGCTCGGTGTTCGCTTTGCGGCAATCTACCCAAAAACTGTCGAAAAACTTGTTTTAGAAAACCCTTTAGGTCTTGAAGACTACAGTAAAGACATCCCCCCGCAACAAAATGCTACCCTTCTTAAACTCGAAATGGCTCAGACAGAAGAATCTTATCGAAAATTTTTACAAAGTTACTTTCCAAAATGGCAACCTGAGTTCGAACGTTTTGTAGAAATCTATGTCCGTATGCAAAAAGGACCAGATTACCAAACTTTTTCACAAACATCAGTTCTAACATATCAAATGATTGCCGAAAAACCGGTTGTAGCGGATCTGCCTCGCCTAAAAATGCCTACCCTTCTGATCATTGGACAACAAGACCGAACTGTTTTTGGTCGACGCTTTGCTCCTCCTGAAGCTGTCAAGTTACTTGGAAACTTCCCTAAACTAGGCGAGAATGCGGTAAAAATAATCCCTAACGCCAAACTAGTCCCTCTAGCCAATGTGGGTCATATCCCCCATATTGAAGTGCCAGAACTATTTAATGAAACTGTCTTAAATTTTTTAAAGACTTCCAAGAAAAAGGGTAAATCTAAAAAACGTTAATAAGATTTTTAGTCTTTTGCAAGATGACACTTTTTTCTAAAATTCGCTGAGAGCCTGCTGCTTTCAATGAGCCTCTGAAGAGATCGTTACAAATCCAAAGCCCTTTTTAATCCGTAAATGAGCCTACTCTGAACTACCATTATGGATTTCTGCAAATAAACCATACACTTTACACGATCTAAAATATGGTCTGTCGCTAAGGTAACCATTGCTGCAGTCGCTATTAAACTTTTGATAATCTGTAGCAAACCTGATTCAGAAATATTAAATCCCAATTTATTTAATATTACTTACTTCACTATTAACCGCCTATACAATAGATTCAAATACCCTGATCTAAGATAATCTAAAAGAACTATCTGAACTATTTAGTCTAGAGGTAAACTCGATTATGAAATAATGTGATTATTAAAAGTAATCACATTGCGCCTCATCCAATTAATCTTCAAAACCACTTCGTCATCGTTTCTTTCTAATCATATATGCAAAAAAATATCCAATTTCAATCTGATGATTTAACCCTTAGTGGCACCCTACATATTCCAGATCTTAGAGCCCGCGAGAGAAAACCTGCAATCATCGTTTTGCACGGCTTTGGTAGTAATAAAAATGGTGGGACCGCACTGGCTGCTGCTGAACTTTTTGAAAAATTAGGTTATATCGCTTTGCGATTTGATTTTCGAGGCTGTGGTCAAAGCCAAGGGGAACGTGGACGAGTTATTTGCCAAGAACAAGTCAGAGATACAAGTAGTGCTCTAGCGTATCTTCAAACTCTAGAAGAGGTAATGCCAGATCAAATTGCTGTGACAGGCTTTAGTTTTGGAGCAGCAGTAGCTGTCTATGCAGCAGGAGTTAATCCAGCTATCGCAGCTTGTATTTCGATGGGGGGCTGGGGAGATGGAGCTAAGAAATTTCGTAAACAACATGCAAAGCCACAAGACTGGGAAAAATTCACACTGATGATGCAAGAGGGTCAAGAAAAACTGGCTCAAGGTGAGTCTATGATGGTCTCTAGATATGATATTGTCCCAATTCGGCCAGGAATTCGTAATAACTTATCGCCCGGGTCCCATATGGAATTTCCCTATGAAGTAGTGCAAAGTATGTTTGAATTTACTGCGAATGAAGTAGTTGGACAAATTGCCCCAAGACCCCTCTTGCTGCTCCATGCAGCAGTTGATACTGTGACTCCAACTGAACAATCTATTGATCTGTTTGCCCATGCTAAGCAACCAGCTGAACTACATCTTTTTAGCGATGTAGACCATTTTTTACTTGCAGGTGAAAATCAAATTGTGCACGCCACGCTAGCAAGCTGGCTCAGCAAATACTTTCCCTTAAAGCATCAATCTGTATGACGACAAAAGTCCATATTCTTTCAGGTGTTGAATCGGCTCGTCCCTTTCAAATTCGCCGACTTGGCCATTTTGGAGTGAATGTTGAATCGCCAGAGAAATCCCTCCATTTTTATCGTGATTTATTAGGCTTTAAGGTTTCTGACCAAATTGATTTTGCAGATCGCCTTCCCCCTGAGTTAAAAAATCAAATCGGGCCTACTGTAGGTTTTTTTACCCGGCATGGAACTGATCATCATTCCTTTGTGCTTTTTCCTAAAAAAGCTGTTGAAAAAGTTAATCCGCAATACGCTCGTTTTCCTCAACTAACGGCAAATCAATTGACTTGGCAAGTTGGTTCCTTACAAGAAATCGTCGACGCATTTTCTTGGTTTACAGATCAAGCTATCCCGATTATTCGATCAGGTCGTGACCTGCCTGGTTCAAACTGGCACTTTTACCCAACCGATCCCGCAGGCCATATTAATGAACTTTATTATGGTATTGAACAAATTGGTTGGAGCGGCCACTCAAAAGCTCTAGCAATGCATGATGTCAAATTCCAGCAACCACCAAATTTACCTTATCACTCCGAATATGCGGAAGTAAATCGTGCCATAGCTAACCAAATTAATATTCATGCGGGTTGGCGTGATCAAAGTAATATTGAAGAAACATATCCGGTTGATGGAGTTTTAATGGCAAGGCCATTTAAAATTATCAAAATGGGTCCAGTCCGCTTATTTGTAGATGATCTAAGCGCTGCTAAAGATTTCTATACCCGAATCATGGGTCTGCGCCTTACTGAAGAAATTAAATATCAAGGGTATAGCTGCTATTTCTTGAGTTCAAATACGGAGCACCACGCACTAGCAATCTATCCAACTGCACTTCGAACAATCCTTGGACTGAATCCAAGTTCCACTACCTTTGCCTTTGCAATGCAAGTAGCAAGTTATCAACAACTTCGGACTATGTATCACTACCTCAAAGAAGCAGGGGTTACGATTCAGCCTATACCGCATGAATTATCTCCAGGACTTGGACATCATTTTTATGCGATTGATCCAGATGGTTATCTAGTCCAATTTTATTGGGAAATAGAACAGATTGGCTGGGACGGCAACCCTAGACCTGCAGGACTTCGGCGCACTTTTGGGCTTAACCCCAGTACGTGGCCAACCACCATTGAATCCCAATCAGATAGCTTCATGGGAGAAGTCTTTTTAGGCCCTCTAAACTAGTTGAACTAAATCAGTTGTATTACACTTAATCATTCTTATATCAGTAACTCTATCAATTAAGACAAGCTATGCATACAAATCAAATACAGTTTTGGACATTGACCCCACTCAGAAAAATGGTAAACAGGTTAATAACCGCCTTTATTACTTCTTTACTGATAACAAATACGACCGTCTTTGCCCAGTCGTATCCAGATCGGCCGATCACCTTAGTTTGTCCTTTTGCACCAGGCGGCTCAGCGGATATTATTGCCCGGCTCATTGCCCAGCGTCTATCAGAGGAATTAAAGGTCCCTGTCTTAGTAGAAAATCGTGCTGGCGCAGGGAGTGCGATCGGCTCTAACTATGTTTCGAAGGCGAAGCCTGATGGCTACACGATATTGCTACTATCAGGTGCCTACTCTGCGCAGGCCGCTCTAACTAAAACACCACTTTTTGATCCTCTCAAAGATATCACGATGGTCTCATTAATCACTACCTACCCATTCCTGATGGCAGTTCATCCCAATGCGCCCTATCAGAATTTACAAGAATTGATTGCCTATGCAAAAGCAAAACCTGGCCAATTAAATTACTCCTCATCCGGAATCGGAGCAATCCATCACCTGTCTTCTGAGCTGTTGAATGTGATGGCTGGTATTGAAACTGTTCATATTCCGACTAAAGGCGGAAATGTAGCCATACTTGAACTCATGGGTGAGCGAATTGATTTTTTATTAGAGGCGCCGCAATTAATGATGCCTTATATTAAAAGTAATAAATTACGAGGAATTGCCACCACTGCCAAAACGCGATCAAAAATTTACAATGACCTACCAACCATCGCCGAAGCACTTCCAGGCTATGAAGTTAGCTCGTATATTGGCATCGCTGTAACTGGCGGCACGCCAGAGCCAATTACCCAAGCACTATACCAAGGGGTCAAAAAGTCCATTGAAAATAAAGACGTTGCTAAACGTTTAGTCGACCTGGGGGGCGAACCAACACATACTTCGCCAGCAGAAACTAAATTATTTGTAGAGAACGAACTGGATAAATGGCGAAAAGTGATTAACCTACGTAAAATTGAACGCCAGTAAGTCTGGACTTTTAATTGCACTTTGTAACCTTGAATGTCCTTAGGAGGCACCTTTTAGAATTCTAATTAGGTAACGATTTTCCTTTTAAAGGTAATAGCAAATCTCTTAATTGATTGTGGTCTAGTTCATGCATCAAATGTAATAACTCCCCCAACTCCCCCTTTGGGAAACCTTTCCGAGCAAACCATGCTAAATAATTACCCGGCAAATCACACAATAGTTGACCGGCATGCTTGCCAAAGGGCATCTTTAATCGTACAAGCTTTTCAAGAGAGTCATGATTCATGGTCAGTAGTATCTCAGATTATGTGGCCTACTTAGTCAAAGGACCTACCCCAGGTATTCAGGATTTAAGTTGCACCGCCTTCTGGTTTTGTGTCCTCATCAGGATCATCTAAATCAATCGCTAAAAGAGTCGATGAGTTACTTGAAACCGCCTCTACATTACTTAAGGCGCGATTAATCTTACGTGTTCTGATATCGACCGCCTCGAATTGCTTTGACGCTGCATCTAAACGCTTTTTGGTGGCCTCTATAGCCTCACCAAATTTACTAAACTCCGTCTTGACCTGACCCAAAGTACTCCATATCTGTGAAGAACGTTTTTCAATCGAAAGAGTCTTAAAACCCATTTGTAAACTATTTAGCATGGCTGAAAAAGTCGATGGGCCAGCAACCGTTACGCGAAAATCATTTTGCAGTAACTCCAGCAAACCCTGACGTCTTAAAACTTCAGCATACAAGCCCTCTGTTGGTAAAAATAAGATAGCAAAGTCAGTGGTATAAGGTGGCTCAATATACTTTTCACGAATCGTCTTAGCCTCAGCCTTAATTCTTGTTTCTAATGCCTTAGCTGCTGATTCAATTTCTTGTAAATCTGCCCGGTCCTGAGCATCAGTTAAACGCTGATAATCTTCTACTGGAAACTTTGCATCAATTGGCAACCAAACTGGCTTACCTTCTTCTTGCCCGGGTAAACGGATAGCAAACTCAACAATATCTCTACTATTAGGCCGAGTCGCTATATTTTTAGAATATTGCTCAATAGTTAAGGTTTGCTCAATTAAAGCACCCAGTTGTACCTCACCCCAGGTCCCTCGAGACTTGACGTTTGTCAAAACACGCTTTAAATCCCCCACACCTGTTGCTAAAGTTTGCATCTCACCCAGACCACGATGCACCTGCTCTAAACGATCAGATACTTGCTTAAACGACTCACCAAGACGCTGCTCTAATGTCGCGTGTAACTTTTCATCAACAGTTTGGCGCATTTGCTCAAGCTTATTCGAGGTGTCAAGCTGAATTTCTGCAAGTCGTTGCGTCAAGGTCTCCCTGACTCCTCGCCCAGATGCCTCAAGCTGCTCAACCAGGGTGGTTCGTAAAGTGGCTAAATCACGATTTAAATCATTTTTTAAATCAACTCCAGATAAACGATTAGCGTCTATTAACAAATCAATCCGAGTTCGTAATTCCTGCAAATTTTCCTTGAGGAGTCCTATTTGGTCTTCCTGTGCGCGATTTTCTTTTAGCTGATGAATCTGCCAAAATAAGCCCAAAATAAGGGCGATTGTTACTAATAAAATAATTTCAGTAAGATTCATTCGAGGACTTTGTTGAGGGGTTTAACGAGGGCTAATTAAATTGAAGAATTGAAATGATGGATTTTTGTTGAGGAATGAATAAAATATTTTTCAAACCTACCTATTCACTATTCAGTAAGTTACCAATGTACCAACAACACATCCTATTTTAAATGAGTAAGTTCAGTCTATTCTTCAATTAGCTCATATTTTGAGCTAGCAAATTTGATGGCAAAGTGGATTAAGATTACCTTTTTACACCTTGCCTTGCAATCCAGCCTTACTCGCTAGATGAATTGGATCAACCCACTCTACATTTTCAGGATGCTCAACTGCCGCGATATCTAAATTAATCACTGTAGCTTCATTGTCACTCCGCACTAATACACATTGCAAAGCCTCATTCGGATTTGCATTAATTTCCTGATGTGGTACGTAAGGAGGCACATAAATAAAGTCGCCAGGACCAGCCTCAGCCGTGAACTCTAAATGCTCCCCCCATCGCATCCTTGCTTTGCCAGAGACAACATAAATAACACTTTCTAAAGCCCCATGATGATGTGCCCCTGTCTTCGCATTGGGATGAATAGTCACCGTTCCAGCCCATAGTTTTTGCGCCCCAACACGCGCAAAATTAATCGCCGCAGCGCGATTCATCCCCGGTGTTTGTGGAGTATTTGTATCTAACTGATCACCATGGACTACTCGAACACCATCATTTTTCCATGGTAAGTGATCCTCATGTTCGCTGCCGTCTTCATGTCGATGTGTCATAACTTTCCTTGATTAGCCATTTATCCCAAATGATAAAAAATGTATCTTTTGAACTCAGCAAATTTTCCAATTACTCTGGTTGAATTTTAGCTAAACGAATCATCTCCGCATAACGCTTAATTTCTGTACCAACAAACATCTTAAAATCTGCAGGGGAATTCCCAACCGGATCAGCACCTAATATCTCTAATCGTTCGCGAAATTGTGGATTAGCAAAGGCAGTTCGGACTTCCTGGTGTAATCGATTTAAAACAACCAATGGCGTATTGGCTGGGGCAAACATACCAAACCATCCACCATGATGTGTAAATGATCCCAATCCCGCCTCAGTTGCCGTTGGAACCTCGGGCATTTGAGCATGTCGCCGTGTATCACTATATGACAAAGCGAGGAGTTTTCCCGCTTTAATTTGAGCCATTACGGCAGGTGGCGTAGAGAACATCACCTGTGTCTCACCAGCTAAAAGAGAAGCTACTGCTGGGCCAGCACCTTTATAAGGAATGTGCAATATCGCTGTGCCAGCTTTGGCATTAAAAAACTCACCAGACAAATGCAAGTTATTACCAATTCCTGGAGATCCAAAAGATAATTGACTATTTGGCTTACGCGCCAAATCAATTAACTCTTGTAAGTTTTTTACTCCTAAACTCGGATTAACCACTACAAAAACACCTGGATTTTCTACTAAATTAGTAACTGGTAAGATATCTTTTTCGGTATCGTAAGGTAGCTTTTTATACATTCCAGGGGAGGCTGCAAATCCGGATGAGGTAATCATCAGGGTATAGCCATCCGGCGCAGCTTTTGATAAAGCCTCAGCTCCCAAAATACCATTCGCACCAGGCTTGTTGTCAATAATAAAAGACTGTCCCATTTGTACCGTTAACTGAGCCCCTAACATCCGTGCCAACGAGTCAGGTCCGCCAGTCCCGAACGGCACAATAATGCGAATAGGCTTATTAGGGTAAGTTTGTGCAAAAGTATTCGCTGCAAAGAAAAATGTAATCGCTATACAAGTGCTTAGAAAAAGTCTCGGGCTCATTGACAAGATATGCCTCCAATATGGTTGGTAATTATTAAGCTTATATTAACTGAAACTGGACACCCACCTCTAATTTAGTCTGGGTACCTTTAGCAATCATTTGAACTGACCTATCAGTTTTCTCAAAACTATAATAAGATTACAAATAGACTATGGTAAAAAAATTCATTATTGTGTTGTTCATTACACTTTTCTCCTCACTAGCTGTGGCGATCTCCCTAAGTATTCCTAAAACAGTCA
>CALPOM020000093.1 GCA_943325205.2 Thermoflexus hugenholtzii JAD2
ACAGCCTATTCAAAATTCCAAAATCCGCTCATTCTGCGCGAAGCGCTATTAGTCGGTTTCTTTCTCGCCGGTCTAGTGGTGCTGGGTAGCCTGCAAAAATGGTGGTTACAGCCCCTTCTCCAAAGTATGAGCCCAACGATGGCGTTTTACGGTACTGCCGCGTTAACCGCTCTGACAGATAATGCGGCTCTAACCTATCTGGGAAGTCTCGTCGAGGGTACCTCCCACGAATTTCGAGTTGCTCTCGTTGCAGGCGCAGTTACTGGTGGGGGACTGACAGTGATTGCCAATGCGCCGAATCCAGCAGGCCTAGCTATCCTGCGAGACTATTTTGAAAATAGAGCGGTCAATCCATCCTATCTGTTTTTGGCTGCGCTGATTCCAACTCTGGTCACAATCATCGTTTTCCGTAGCCACTAATTCTGACTTGGGCAGACCTTCTTGGCCTGTTTCCAGGCATATTCCTGATAAAATAAGGTATTGCCCCCAGTATTAACAACTGAAACGGCCTCATTAATGAAAAAAGTCTTTATCAAAACCTTTGGTTGCCAAATGAACGAGTATGACTCGGAAAAAATGGCAGATGTCCTTCTTGATCAAAGTGATTATCAAGAAACCAAAATCCTCGAAGAAGCAGATATGGTCCTACTCAATACCTGCTCAATTCGTGAGAAAGCGCAAGACAAGGTCTTCTCTGATCTTGGCAGACTGCGTGATTTAAAAGTAAATAAGCCTGACTTACTCATCGGCGTTGGTGGCTGCGTAGCTAGTCAAGAAGGCCGACAAATTATTAGCCGAGCACCATTTGTAGACCTGGTTTTTGGTCCTCAAACCCTGCATCGCTTACCGGCCTTATTGACCGAACGCGCTCGCTCAGGAAGACCCCAAGTCGATATTAGTTTTCCTGAAATTGAAAAGTTTGACCACCTGCCACCGGCCAAAAAAGATGGTGGCGCAGCCTTTGTTTCAATCATGGAAGGCTGCTCAAAATATTGTAGCTATTGCGTTGTCCCCTACACACGTGGTGAGGAAGTCTCAAGACCCTTTGAAAGCATTTTAGAAGAGGTCTCTAGCTTGACCCAGCAAGGCGTCTGTGAAATTACTCTTCTTGGACAAAATGTCAATGCCTATCTTGGCAAACTAGATGGTCAAACTGAATTAGCCGACTTTGCAATGCTTTTAGAGTACATCGCAGAAATTCCTGGGGTTGAGCGTCTTCGATATACGACTAGCCATCCGCGAGAATTTACGCAGCGCCTCATTACCGCTCATGTTCAAATACCACAACTCGTAAACCATCTCCATCTGCCAGTGCAGCATGGCTCAGATAAAATTTTAATGGCCATGAAACGCGGCTATACCTGTCTTGAATATAAAAGCCTCATCCGGAAAATTCGTCAAGCAAAACCCAATATTCCAATCTCGAGCGATTTTATAGTTGGCTTTCCAGGTGAGACCGATGCGGATTTTCAAGAGTTAATGGACCTCGTGCACCACGTCCAATTTGATAATAGTTATTGTTTTATCTTTAGTGCGCGTCCTGGCACTCCAGCAGCCAACCTAGAAGACTCTACACCACGTGCGATGAAAGTCGCTCGCTTGCAAGCACTTACTTCCTTAATCGATGAAAATATATTACGTATCAGTCAAAGTATGGTCGGTAATACCGAGAGAGTCATGATCGAGGGTATTGCTAAGGATGGTCAAAAACTCCAGGGTAGAACTGAAAACAATCGCGTCTGTAATATAGATCTGCCATCTCTTGGACAAGCCAAGAGGCTGATCGGAAAAATGGTTCCTGTGGTTTTTACCAAAGCCTTAGCGCACTCACTTCAAGCCGAGCTAGTCACTCGATGATCAAGCCGCTATCTGTGCCAAATTACCCCCTAGACATCACCTTACAATTTTCCTCTCCTACACTTCAAAAAAGGTGGGGGCCAAAACTGCCAATTCGGCGTGTAAAAAAATGGGTTCAATCGAGCCTAGAAGGCCCTGCTGAGTTCACCCTCCTTTTTGTAGGCAACGCCCAAAGTAGAAAACTCAATCAAACATACCGTAACCAAGATCACGCTACGAACGTTCTGACCTTTTCACTCGACTTACCTTCTTCAAAAAACCCGAAAACTTGTGCTGACTTGATTTTTTGTATCCCTGTCATCAACCAAGAAGCGCGTGCTCAAAAAAAAGATCCAATCAAACACCTAACCCATTTAATTATTCATGGAGTTCTCCACGCGCAAGGCTATGATCATGAAAACACCAAACAGGCTCAAGTGATGGAAAACCTCGAAATCGCTATCTTAAAAAAACTGGGTATTGAAAACCCGTATGTCATTCCAAATCGGGTATCCTAAACAACTATGACAGACCCTTCCCCCACAAATTGGATTTTTCGCCTCATTAATTTTCTGGGTGCAAAGCATCATACGCCTCAGGAAAAACGCAAAGAACTGCTCCACACTCTGCATCTCGCTAAAGTAGAAGGTCTCCTAGACTCCGACGCACTGTCTATGATTGAAGGCGTTTTTCAAGTGAGTGAATTATCTGCAAAAGATATCCTATTACCCCGTGGTCAAATAGATTGGGTAGATGCGCAAGACCCAATCGAAATCATCATTGAAAAAGTCATTGAGGCAACGCACTCTCGCTTTCCAGTTTTCGACGGTACCCGAGATAATGTGATTGGTATCCTACTTGCCAAAGATCTTCTTCGCCACGGCGTCGAAAAGGACTTTAACCTGCGTGATTGGCTTCGCCCAGCAGTCTTTATTCCCGACTCTAAAAGACTTAGCGTTCTCTTAAAAGATTTTCGTAGCAATCGTAATCACCTCGCAATTGTGGTCGATGAGTATGGTGGGGTTGCCGGCATCATAACTATTGAAGATGTTCTAGAACAAATTGTTGGCGATATCGAAGATGAGCATGATATGGATGATGAGGCGGATAATATTTTGCCTATTTCTGAGAATAAATATCGGGTCCGAGGTATCACTAGTCTTGAACAAATTAACGCCACTTTAGGAACCGATTTTATTGATGAAGATGTTGATACGATTGCAGGACTCGTGATTCAACAAATTGGCAGAGTGCCAAAACGTGGCGATGTCATTGAACTAGGTCCCCTGCAGTGCGAAATCCAACGCGCAGATCCCCGTCAAATTCATATTTTGATTGTGCTCAAAAATCTCCCCCTAGAAAGTTAGTTCGTGGGTCTTGCTATTTATCCCTTCACGCTTTTACTCGGTATAGCTAGTGCCCTAGTAGCTTCGATGAGTCTAGCCGCCTGGTGGCAAATGTTACTTTTAGCCATGCTCTGGCGAATTATCGATCGCCATCATTATCATGGTATTAGGTATCAAACACGACTGGCCTGGATATTTGGGCTTGGCTACTTCACCCAAGGTCTTTGGTGGCTCTACATTAGCCTACATGATATTGGCGGTATGCCTTTTTGGATGGCCGTTAGTGCAGTCTTGCTCCTATCGGCTTTTTTAGCTATCTTTCCCAGTCTAGCCGTCTATATTGGAGCTAGGTTCTATCAAAAAAGCTATTCTGCTATCGCGTGGGCAAGTGCTTGGACTCTCATGGAATGGGCACGTGCTCATGTTTTGACAGGCTTTCCATGGATCGGCTTTGCAGACGCACAGGTCAGTGGCCCCTTCATGGGATTAATACCTATTTTTGGTGTGCTCGGGGCAACCTTTGCGTCTGTTTGGGGATCTTATAAGATTGGTAGTGCGCCTGGTAGGCTATTTCTACCGCTCATTAGCCTATTTTTTGCCATCGGTATTTCTTCTTTACTCGAAGGTATCGAATATACCGAGCCGGTCGGTAAACGCTTTGATGTGCGTTTACTGCAAGGAAACTTTCCAATGACTACAGTGTATTCGGAAGAACAGCTGCGTACTCAAAATGCCTTTTATCTAGAAACCTTTACCCAAAAACCGGCTGATTTAATCCTCGCTCCCGAAACGGCCATTACGATTCCTGAAAACCTACTACCACCCAATTGGGATCAACGCATTAAAGAGTATTTATCAACGCATCAAATCAGCCTCCTGACTGGTATCGTCGGCGTTTCGGGTAAATATTACGCCAATCGTGCGCTAGGTTATCAACCAAACGGGGCAACATATGTCTATGACAAGTCGCATCTTGTGCCTTTTGGGGAATATATTCCGCCAGGTTTTGAATGGTTCGTGCGAGCGATCCAAGCACCATTGTCACAGTTTGCTCGGGGTGACTCTAACCAAGCGCACTTTCCGTTAAATAGAGCACAACAAGCAACTCTCTACGGTGCTGTCATGATTTGCTATGAGGATGTATTTGGAAGCGAAATAGCAAGTCGATTAAGAAGTTCTAAAAATCCACCAAATTTTTTAATTAATATGACTAATTTAGCGTGGTTCGGAAACACCTCTGCGCCTTGGCAACACTTGCGCCTAGCTCAACTGCGCTCACTCGAGACAGGCTTACCAACTATTCGTGCAACCAATACTGGCGTGACTGCCATTATCGATGCAAAAGGCAAAGTGCAAGTACAGTTACCTATTTTTGAACAAGATGTCCTAACAGGCTCCGTCCAGGCCATGACTGGTAGTACGCCCTACGTTCTCTTAGGGGATCGGCCAATTATTACCCTTAGCTTTTTGATCCTAGCACTTTGTTGGTGGAAAAGACGACAGTCTAAAAAACCGTAATCGATTCACTCAACCCTTCAAGGTTAAAATTGTAGAATCATGCTGACATTTCAAGAAATCATCCTCAATCTACAACATTATTGGAACCAACAAGGTTGCGCTCTTTTGCAACCCATCGATCTCGAAGTGGGTGCAGGCACCTCGCATACCGCCACATTTCTTCGGGCAATCGGTCCAGAACCATGGAATGCGGCGTATGTGCAACCATCTCGACGTCCCAAAGATGGTAGATATGGAGAAAATCCTAACCGCCTTCAACACTACTACCAGTTCCAAGTTGTCTTAAAACCTGCTCCAGAAAATATCCTCGATTTATACTTGGGATCCCTCAAAGCACTAGGACTTGATCTGCAACAAAACGATATCCGGTTTGTGGAAGATGACTGGGAAAATCCCACGCTTGGAGCCTGGGGGCTGGGTTGGGAAGTGTGGCTTAACGGCATGGAAATTACGCAATTTACCTATTTTCAGCAAGTCGGAGGACTGGACTGTAAACCAGTTCTGGGCGAAATTACCTATGGCATCGAACGCCTAGCCATGTATCTCCAGTCTTGCGAAAATGTTTATGACTTGCAATGGACTTCTGGCGTGAGCTATGGCGACGTCTACCACCAAAATGAAGTCGAACAGTCACGCTACAATTTTGAATATTCCAATGTTGAGTGGCTCTTTGGTCAATTTCAACACTATGAATCCGAGGCCAAAAGATTACTCGATATTCCCTTGGCTCTACCAGCCTATGAAATGGTCCTCAAGTCTGCACATACTTTTAATCTATTAGATGCGCGTGGGGCAATTTCAGTTACTGAACGTGCAACGTATATTGGACGTATTCGTAATCTATCCAAGTTAGTTGCCCAAGCGTATTACGATTCTAGAGAAAAGCTTAGCTTTCCAATGTGCTCTCTTCGAGGAGACAAGTCATGAATCAAGCCCCACTCCTCGTTGAACTCTTTACTGAAGAGTTACCGCCTAAATCACTGAAACTACTTGGCGAACAGTTTTCTAAAAAACTGTTCGAGAGGTTAATAACAAACGGCTTAGTTAAATCCGGTACGAGCTATCGCTCATTTGCAACGCCGCGCCGCCTTGCTATATATATTGACGCTGTTTTACCCAAAGCAGCTGATCAACTCGTTCAAGAAAAACTACTGCCAGTTAGCATTGGGCTAGACCCTCAAGGTCATGCGACCGCTCCTTTACTCAAAAAATTACAAGCTTTGGGAATGAAAGACGTGCCAGTCGATCAATTAGAACGATCAGGTACCGGTAAAAATGAAGTCCTTAGTCTACAAATACAAAAAATTGGACTAGATTTACAGTCTGGTCTACAAGACGCGCTAGACTTTGCAGTCCAACAATTACCCATCGCTAAAACGATGCACTATCAGTTAAACGCAGGGACTCCTGAGGAAGTCAATGTGCAATTTGTCAGGCCTGCTCATAGCCTGATTGCACTTTACGACGCGTTGATTATTCCTGTCCATGTTTTAGGACTTACTGCAGGTAACACAACGCAAGGACATCGCTTTTTATCCCCTGGCATGATCACCATCGATCACGCTAAAAATTATGAAACAATTTTATTAAACCAAGGTAAGGTTCTTGCTAACTTTGATGATCGCTTGCAATCGATCGATCGTCAACTCCATATGGCCGCAGGTGCACACCAAGTTTTAAAACCACAAAGTCTCCTCGAAGAGGTAACTGCACTCGTCGAGTGGCCAGTAGTGTATACCTGCCATTTTGAAGAGGCTTTTTTAGAAGTGCCGCAAGAATGCCTCATCTTGACCATGCAAACGAATCAAAAGTACTTTGCCTTAACCAGTCCAGATGGCCAGTTAATGAATCAATTTTGTATTGTTTCGAATATTGAAACCACTTCGCCAGCAGCCATCATTGCGGGCAATGAACGGGTAATTCGTCCACGCTTATCGGACGCTCGATTCTTTTTTACCCAAGATCGCAAAAGAAAGTTGAGTGATCGAATTCCTGACCTATCAAAAGTGGTCTACCACAATCTACTCGGCACTCAATTAGACAGATCAAATCGAATCGCTCAAATAGCCGTACAAATCTCAAACGCCATTTCCCAAAGTAAAAACGCGAGTAATGCGGCCCAAGTTAGTGCGCTGTGTGAGCGCGCAGCGCTTTTAATCAAAACTGACTTACTCACGGATATGGTCGGAGAATTCCCGGAACTCCAAGGAATTATGGGAGGCTACTACGCTAAACACGATGGCGAAAATCCAGAGGTGATTGCGGCGTGCTCAGAACATTACCTGCCACGTTTTTCTGGAGATACTCTTCCTAAAACTCGGGTTGGGCTTACCCTTGCCCTAGCTGATAAATTAGAAACCTTAGTAGGAATTTGGGGTATTGGACTCCAACCAACCGGTGAAAAAGATCCTTTTGCTCTGAGGCGCCACGCCTTAGGTATCATCCGTTTGCTGATTGAAAATCAATTAGCAATCTCCATCCAAGATTTATTAGATCTGACGCGGCAAGCATTTACCTCAGAAAAGGTTCTTAGTTGTCCCAATTGGCATTTACTCACGCAATTTATCAATGACCGACTCCGCTCCTATTTAAAAGAACAAAATAATGTCATTTTTAAGCCAGAAGAAATAGAAGCGGTGCTCAGTCAACAGAATGGTTTTTTATATCAACTCCCTTTGAAACTGCTTGCCGTTCGTACCTTTGGAGAACTTCCGCAAGCAGCTAGTCTGGCTAATGCGAATAAACGGATTAGTAATATTCTCAAAAAAAATGTTGCTGTTTTGCCACCTTTAAACCCCAAGCTGCTTCACCAAAAAGCAGAGCAAGAGCTCTTCCAAAGTATGCAAACCCTTGCGCCTCAAATAGCATCTGCCCATCAAACCGAAGATTTTAAAGGCTCACTCATCTTACTTGCTAGTATGAGCGATTTAGTCAGTAATTTTTTTGAAGAAGTCATGGTGATGGATCCGAATCTCGAACTGCAACAAAATCGTCTTGCCCTATTAAAAGATCTCCATCAGTCCATGTCGATGGTTGCAGATCTGAGCCAACTTGCCCAATGAAACCCCAATTAAAAAGACTCGTTATTCTCGATCGGGATGGTGTGATTAATCAAGATAGTGATGCATATATCAAATCAGCCGAAGAATGGCTTCCAATACCGGGAAGTCTTGAAGCAATTTCCAAACTGAGTCAAGCAGGTTATCAAGTTGTAGTCTGCACCAACCAATCCGGGATCGGTCGAGGTTTATTTGATATCCATACTCTGAATGCCATGCATGAAAAAATGCATCAACTATTAGCTCGGCTAGGCGGAGAGATTAGCGCAGTATTCTTCTGCCCACATATTGATGCAGATCACTGCGCATGCCGCAAACCAAAAACAGGGCTATTTTTAGACGTTATTCAACGCTTTCACTTAGATGGTACCCTCAAAGGGATTCCCGTTGTTGGAGACTCCTTAAGAGATATCGCAGGCCCTAGCGCCCTTGGCGCTGAGCCGCATCTAGTTCTTACCGGGAAAGGTGCAAAAACCCGAGAGGAAGGTGGATTGCCACCCTATACCGCCATTCATGCTGATCTGGCTGCCTTTGTTAGTCATTTTTTGCAAACGACCAAATGACCTTTTTACGTTCTTTAGTATTTTTTATGTGTTTAGCTGTATTTACTGTTTTATATGCCTTAAGTTGCTTTTTGATCTACCCATTCATGTCGACCTCGGCAAGATACACCTATATTCGTGGCTGGTC
>CALPOM020000094.1 GCA_943325205.2 Thermoflexus hugenholtzii JAD2
AAACTTGATGGGCTAGACCCTTTTGATGCAGACCGGATGGCCGGCCGTATTTTAGGTATGGGAGATATTCTTGCTCTAGTCGAAGAAGCTCATAAAACAGTAGATCTGAAAGCAGCAGAAAAACTCGTTGCAAAAATTAAAAAGGGTGGGTTTGACTTATCCGATTTTCGTAATCAAATTACCCAGATGCAAAATATGGGCGGTATTGCTAACCTGATGGATAAACTCCCTGCTCATATGGCTCAGGCTGCAGCTAAGACGGATATGGGAGCTGCAGAGAAAAATATTCGTCGAATGCAGGGCATGATCGATAGTATGACCCCCCAAGAGAGAGCAAAACCTGAAATCTTAAAAGCCAGCCGCAAGCGACGCATCGCTGCCGGTTCTGGTGTTCAAGTTCAAGAAATTAATCGAATGATCGCTCAATTTGAGCAAATGCAAACAATGATGAAGCAGTTTAGTGGTGGCAAAATGGCGCGGATGATGGGTTCAATGGCAGCAAAGGGTCTGGGAAAAGGACTCTTTAAGTAATCTTCAAGGCCTCAATCAGTGCCCTTGTATTGAGCTAGCCTTTTTTATTTGGCTAGCTCTTTGAACTTTTCAAGCACCGCATCCATTGAAATTTTGGCAGCTTCAGTTTCGGTTCTTCCTTGAAACTCTACAAAGCCTTCTTTTAAACTTCTCTCACCAATCACCACTCGATAAGGCACTCCAATTAACTCCCAATCAGCAAACATGGCTCCAGGGCGTTCACCTCGGTCATCCAGAATCACTTCGATACCAAGAGATACCATGTGCGCATAGAGCTCGTCGGTTGCTTCTTTAACCATGGCAGATCGATCATAAGATACGGGACATATTACAACCTGATACGGTGCAATAGCTGCAGGCCAAATAATGCCCCTGTCATCATGACACTGCTCAATCGCCGCACCCAACAAACGCGTAACACCAATACCATAACAACCCATGACGAGCGGTTGGGCTTTGCCTTGCTCATCTAAAAAATTGGCTTTCATAGCAGCTGAGTAACGTGTACCCAACATAAATACATGCCCAACCTCTATGCCGCGACAAATTTCTAACTGACCTTGACCATCAGGCGAGGGGTCACCAACCTGTACATTTCTTAAATCAAACACCTCCGGCTCCGGTAAATCCCTGCCCCAATTGACTCCCCGTAAATGAAAGCCAGTTTCATTGGCGCCACAAATAAAATTTCCCATCTGCGCTACGGTTCGGTCTGCAATGACACGAACATCAGAACCTACTCCAACTGGACCAATTGAGCCAGGTGCGGCGTGAAAAGATCCTTGGATCTCTTTTTCAGTAGCCATTCTAAAATTAAGGACCCCATCGACCTTCGATAACTTGACCTCATTGAGCGCGTGGTCTGCACGAATCAATATCGCCATAATTTTGCTTGCGCCAATAACTAATTGGCCCGCCTCGTCAAACTCATCAACCGCTATCGCAATCGTCTTAATAATGTGCGTAATATTTTCCTGTATCAAACCTGCCACGTCTTCACACTTACTAATTCCAGGCGTAGCAAATTTTTCGCAGGACTGATCTGGCTCTAGCCTTTGCTGAATCAAACAAAGAGCTTCTGCAGCTTCTAAATTAGCCGCATAGTCAGATTGTGGGCAATACGCAATGGCGTCCTCCCCTGTGTCTGCAATAACGTGGAATTCCTGACTACCACTTCCACCAATAGCACCATTATCAGCAGCTACCGCCCGGTAATTCAGTCCTAATCTCGTAAAAATCCGGTGGTATGCCGCAAACATCTTGGCATAGGATTCTTGCATGCCAGCGATACTCTTATCAAATGAGTATCCATCCTTCATCAAAAATTCACGACCACGCATCACCCCAAACCGAGGCCTTCTTTCATCCCTAAATTTACTTTGGATTTGATAAAAATTAATTGGTAATTGCTTATAGCTTTTGATTTCATTACGAGCAATGTCCGTTATGACCTCTTCGGAAGTGGGTTGTAAGACAAAACTACGATCATGCCGGTCTTTTAGGCGTAATAGTTCAGGTCCCATCTTTGCCAACCGGCCAGTTTCTTCCCAAAGTTCGCCAGGCTGCACAAATGGCATGAGTAACTCGATTGCTCCAGCTCGGTCCATTTCTTCCCGGACAATCGCTTCTACCTTACGGATGATTCGTAAGCCAATTGGCATGTAGTTATATATCCCTGCACCGAGTTTGCGAATCATTCCGGCCCTCGTCATTAACTGCTGTGAAATGATTTCTGAGTCAGCCGGGGCTTCTTTTAGAGTGGAAATAAATGTTTGAGTAGCTTTCATGAATTCTTTATAGATATAATCAATTCATTGATTTTAAAGGATTCGAATAACGATCATGCTCGATAAGGAAGGTTATAGGCCTAATGTTGGCATTATTCTTCTAAATCAGCGGAATGAAGTATTCTGGGGTAAGCGTATAGGACAGCACTCTTGGCAGTTTCCACAAGGCGGCATTCAACAAGGCGAAAACCCCAAAGATGCAATGCTTCGTGAGCTGCAAGAAGAAATAGGGCTCTTGCCAGAACATGTCCAAATTATTGGACGCACAAAAGATTGGATACGCTATGACGTACCGGATGAGTTTTTGCGTAGACAAAACCAACAGCGACCGCGGCGCGTGGCCTATAAAGGCCAAAAACAAATTTGGTTTTTACTACGCATGATTGGTCAAGATAGTGCTATCAATTTACGTGCCTTTGATCAACCGGAATTTGATGCATGGCGTTGGAGTTCATATTGGATTGCTCTAGATGATGTAATTGAATTCAAACGCAAAGTCTATGAACTAGCCCTATGTGAATTAGCTAAATACCTGAGTCGTAAAAGCTCACTCAATATACTTCCTTGGGGCACTAGCTTTGATCAAATACCCCACAATGGCTTGAAGTCTAATTAACCCACAGATGATTTTCTTTTCAATTTGTACCTCATGAACTCAAAAACGCATTTCACGAAAATCATCATTATCTGGCTCAGCATTTTTTTTACAAGCTTTACAAATGCCCAGAACACGGTTGACGAGTTGGTAAATCCTAATTTAGTGGCGTTCCAAGAGGATGAAGTCACTTTACCAAAGGAGCCAATTGGTAAAAATCTTTTACAATTTTTTCCTTCCTCAAACGCGAGCTTGAATTTTTTTGTTGACTCTCAAAGCTTATCTTTTGTAAAAGATCTCATTGTCAAATTTACCGTTCAAATACAAAATTCTTCTGGGGTTGTGCAAACAGTTTATATCGGTATGAGTTGCGAGCGTTATGAGTACCGGCAATATGCTTTTTTTGAGAAAAATGGTGCTTGGCGGGTTTCTGAAAACACGAGTTGGCGCAGAATTCCTCCTTCTGGATACAACCAATATCTCCCCTACATTGCTAAAAATGGCTTTTGTATCAGTAATTCTGTGAACTCAAGTCAGAGAGATGCCCTTAAAACCCTGTTTGACTCTAAGTCGCCAACTTTTCTACCTTAAGTTATTTCTAGGTATTGGCTACAGAATTCTATGCGTATTTGCTTCAATATTTTTTAACTATTGATTCTATCCAAACTCAATACAACGCCCAATTAGAGTGGACTAGTTAATTGCGTACCAACTAATTCGCCTTGAGCAAGTCTTAATAAAACATCTGGTTCGTTACCAGATGCGATAACTGTATGCGTATGATTTCCAGCAACCAACTTAGCAGCAAGGACTTTAGTCAACATCCCACCCTTGCCAAGGTCTGATCCCACTCCCCCTGCTATCTGTTCTAACTCAGAATCCCCAGCAACAGCCTCTTGTATTAATGTGGCTTGCTTATTTTTACGAGGATCCGCTGAATACAAACCATGCTGATCAGTCAGTATCACTAGAACATCTGCAGCAATTAAATTACAGACTAAAGCCGCTAAGGTATCGTTATCACCAAACTTAATTTCATCAGTTACAACTGTGTCATTCTCATTAATAATGGGTACAACGCCCAATTTCAATAGCATATTGAGCGTGCCTTTTGCATTCTCATTACGCTCCTCGTTAGCCAAGTCGGCATTAGTTAATAATACTTGCGCAGTCCGAATACCATACTTCATAAATGCAGTTTCGTAGACCTGAATTAATCCCATCTGACCCACTGCGGCGGCAGCTTGCAATTCATAAATTTCTTGGGGGCGTTTTTTCCACTGAAGCCGTTGCATTCCTTCAGCAATAGCACCAGAGCTCACGACCAAAATTTCTTTACCGAAGGACTTAAGTTCTGTAATTTGTTTAGCCCAGCGATGAATTGCTGCCTGGTCCAATCCTTCGCCATGATTGGTAACCAAAGTAGAGCCTACTTTAATAACTATTCGTTGCGCTTTTTTTAGGACAGAGACTGACATCACAAATTGTCCTTTTCAAAAGAATTTTGAAACCTGACATCAGCGTCCCGCTCTTCTTGTTCATCTCTTTTGGTATTTTGATCATCTAAATAACCCTGAATTGCAAAACACAATGCCTGACAACCTTGACCGGTAAGGGCAGAGATTTCAAACACCGGTCCCTTCCAGCCGTAGGCTTTAATAAATGCCTTTACACGCTTGATTCTCTCCTCAGGCTCAATCATGTCAATCTTATTGAGTACTAACCAACGCGGCTTAGAGTGCAGTCCTTGGTCATATTTGAGTAGTTCGTTCACAATTGCTTTAGCTTGTGCAACGGTATCAACTAGCTCATCAAATGGTGCTAAGTCAACTAAATGCAGAAGTACGCCAGTGCGTTGCAAATGTCTTAAAAAACGGTGCCCAAGTCCTGCGCCTTCAGCGGCACCTTCAATCAAACCTGGAATGTCGGCAATGACAAAACTTTTTTCTGGGCCACTTCTTACAACTCCAAGATTTGGGTGAAGCGTTGTAAATGGGTAATCGGCAATTTTTGGTCGGGCATTTGATACTGCAGTAATAAATGTTGATTTACCAGCATTCGGCATACCTAATAAGCCGACGTCTGCCAACACTTTCAGTTCTAATTTTAATTTACGCCGCTCGCCTGGTTTACCAGCAGTTTTTTGACGAGGGGCTCGGTTCGTGCTACTTTTAAAGTGAATATTACCCCAACCACCTTCACCACCTTTTGCAAGCATTAAGCGCTCACCATGAACTGTTAAATCGGCAATTCTTTCGCCAGTCTCCAAATCCTCAATAATGGTTCCAACTGGCACCCGCAGCTCAATGTCATCTCCGGCGCGCCCATAGCAATCGGCCCCTCGACCTGGCTCGCCATTCTTGGCTAAATGGGTTTTGGAGAATCGATAATCTATCAGCGTATTAATGTTGCGATCGGCAATCGCGTAAACAGTCCCGCCTCGGCCACCATCGCCACCATCGGGGCCACCAAATTCAATAAACTTCTCACGACGCATCGACGCGCTTCCAGAGCCGCCATTGCCAGCAATTACTTCAATCCGCGCTTCATCAATAAATTTCATGTTTTTTTCTAAGAATAAAGGCCTCGCTATTTTGCGAGGCCTTTATTTTAAACATTATGTTCAGTCAGGCAGTCTTATGCCTGCGGTAAAACAGAAACAAAAGATTTCTTCTGTGCACCTTTAACCGAAAACTGCACATGGCCATCAATTAAAGCAAACAATGTGTGATCTTTGCCAAGACCAACGTTTGTGCCTGGATGAACCTTTGTGCCACGCTGACGAATAATAATACTTCCTGCATGTATCGCCTGCCCACCGTAGACTTTTACTCCAAGTCGTTTCGACTCAGAATCGCGTCCGTTTCTTGTGGAACCACCACCTTTTTTCTGTGCCATCAGTTACTCCCTATGAAGCCAAAATATTGTTAATCAAAATCTCAGTGTAATTTTGACGATGGCCTTGACGCTTTTGATAATGCTTACGTCGACGCATCTTAAAAATCTTCACTTTGTCATGACGACCCTGGGCGATAACAGTGGCTTTGACCGATGCACCTGCAACCAATGGCTCACCAAACTTCAATGAGTCGCCAGCACCTATAGCTAGCACTTGGTCGAGGGTGATTTCGCTACCAATGTCCGCAGGTATCTGTTCTATTTTCAATTTTTCACCAGAAACAACTTTGTACTGCTTGCCTCCGGTTTTTATGACCGCGTACATATAAATCCTCTCGAAAGGGTTATTTCCCGAATATTTTGGGAAGCCTCAAATTATAACTTGAGTGAACTAGACTGTCAAAGCCTTTAATTTGTTACATTATTTGACGCAATCCACAGGATTTTTTATTTATGGCAAACTTAGTCCCAATTGGCTTAAAATGATGCTATTAAGTCTGCGCCTATCATCTAAGTTACTAATAAATATAAGAATTTTATTGTATGTCTGTAATTACTTCTAGTCCCGAAAATATCTTGACTGATTTAAATCAGATCTTGGAGCCTATTCAAGAGGATATGCGCGTTTTAAATCAAGTCATTGGCAAGAGATTGGCCTCGGAAGTAACTTTAATTAATCAAATTTCACAGTACTTGGTTCAAGCTGGTGGTAAAAGAATCCGGCCAGCTATTTTGTTTTTAGTCGCCAATGCTTTAAATGATGGCAAAACCGTCCCATTTAGCCATGATATGGCTGCTGTCGTAGAGTTTATTCATACGGCAACCTTACTCCATGATGACGTCGTGGATGAGTCAGACCTGCGGCGGGGCCGAAAAACTGCCAATGCTGTTTTTGGGAACGCTGCTAGTGTCCTAGTGGGGGATTTCTTGTACTCAAGAGCCTTTCAAATGATGGTTGAGCCTGCCGAAATGGTCATTATGAAAATTCTCTCAAGTGCTACCAATATCATCGCAGAAGGTGAAGTCCTACAACTTCTTAATCTCAATGACCCTGAGGTCGATGAGCAACGCTATCGCCAAGTTATCCTGTATAAAACAGCTAAATTATTTGAGGCTTCAGCAGAACTTGGGGCAGTTTTGGCTAAAGCATCGGCTCCACTTACTCGGGCGAGCGCGCAATTTGGAAACCACATTGGCGTTACTTTTCAGCTAGTCGATGATTGGTTAGATTATTCAGCGGATGCCTTTGCAATGGGTAAAAATACTGGTGATGATTTGCGAGAAGGTAAGCCAACCTTACCGCTCATTTACCTGTTGAACCATGGTAGTGCTAAAGAAAAAGCTCTTGCACAACAAGCCATTCAACAAGTTGATACTTGCGATGAGGCTTTTTTTGAAGAAGTTTTACGTACAGTTCGATCGAGTGGTGCTCTTGAATATACTCTTGAACAAGCAATGCTCGAAGCTGAAAAAGCCCGTTCATGCCTAGCCTCTTTTCCAAAGAATGCCCATACCGAAGCTTTACAAAAATTATGTGATTACTCACTTGCCAGGTCTTCCTAACAACAAAGAATGACAAGGGATCTTTATCGGCCAGAAATTGATGGCTTGCGTGCAATTGCAGTTGTTTCTGTCCTCCTCTCACATACCTTTCCAAGTATCTTGCCCGGTGGTTTTGTGGGGGTTGATATCTTTTTTGTAATCTCGGGTTTTTTAATTACCCGGTTAATTTTTAAGGACTTACAAGAAAAAAGTTTTAGTATTTGGCTGTTTTATCAACGTCGAATTAGAAGAATATTTCCCGCTCTTTGTGTCGTATTAATGACATGTTTAGTCTTTGGTTGGATCATCCTAACCCCAGCCGAGTACGAACTTTTTGGCACACACCTAGCCGCTAGTGCGGGCTTTGTTCCAAACATCATTTTCTGGAAAGAAGCTGGCTACTTTGATAAAGAAGCGATTACTAAGCCCCTCCTTCATCTTTGGTCCTTAGGCGTTGAAGAGCAATTCTATTTGGTGTGGCCGATCGTCTTATTACTTGGTTATAAGCTATGCTCGCAAAATTTAGCGCGATTACTCGGCGTCTGTTTACTTTTATGTCTTGGATCTTTAACACTCAGTGTAAGCATCATGCTCTCATCACCAGTCACAGATTTTTATTCCCCCTTAACGCGCTTTTGGGAACTTGGAATCGGTGGCTGTCTTGCTCTATCAATTTCTTTAAATAGTCCAAACAATTTAAAGCCCGCGACAAATCTGCCAACGAATACCATCAATTTACTAGGTTTAGGCTCTTTAATGATGGCTTTCTGGATGATTAATGACCAAAGAGTATTTCCGGGACTTTGGGCTTTATTACCCTGTATTGGAACCGCCCTCATCATCTTTGCTACCAATAACCGCGGATCTACCCAAGCAATAGGAATTCAACAATTGTTGAGTAGTAAAGTCTTGGTTTCTCTAGGATTAATTAGCTACCCCCTATATCTTTGGCATTGGCCACTGCTCTCATTTGCAAGAATTTTGGAGG
>CALPOM020000095.1 GCA_943325205.2 Thermoflexus hugenholtzii JAD2
TCAGAGTGAGGCGGTATAGTAAGTAACTCGGCGTCCCTACCCAATTATGATGAAGAGAGTAAATAAACAACGCGTGCGTTAAATCTATTAAAAAAAATCTATAAGTAATTGTTTTTTATGGATTTTATAGTTGGTGGCGGAGAAGGTGGGATTCGAACCCACGGTACTTTGCAGTACGCCGCATTTCGAGTGCGGTACATTCGACCACTCTGCCACTTCTCCGTTAGGTATATTATCACCGCATTTTAAATAGAATCCTTAGCTATTGTAGTGTCAAATGATCGATTCATTTTATTTTTAAAAAGATAATATAACGATCTTATGGAAATTTCTAGGAACCAACACGAAGAAGTAAAAGCACACCACGATGTCATTATTATTGGCGCTGGTTTAGCTGGCTTAACAGTAGCAATAGAGGTGGCCAAGTATCGCGATGTTTTGGTACTTGTCAAAAATGAGCTAACTTTGAATGCCTCTGCTTGGGCACAGGGAGGTATTGTTGGTGTTCTTGATAAAAAAGATAGCTTTGAGCTGCATGTGGCAGATACTCTTGAAGCAGGTGCAGGAATCGCATTAGAGGCTGCGGCTCGTTACCTTACTCAAAATAGTGCTAGTGCGATAGCTTGGTTATTAGATCAGGGGGTTTTATTTACCCGAGATTCTTTGGGGCCTTTGGGGCTACATTTAACCCGTGAAGGAGGTCATACACATCGTCGAATAGTTCACGCAAATGATTCTACAGGAAGGGTCATACATCAAACACTCCTTACTAAAGCGCGAGCGCATCCACGAATTCATTTTTTAGAGCATTGGATTGCCATTGATTTGATCATAGAAAAATCGGCCACAGATCTTATTTCAATTAAATCAAAGTATAAAGATAATAATTGTTGTAAAGGTGTTCATGTCTTCGACATTAGAAACAAAAAAGCTTTAACTCTCACCACAAACCATCTTGTTCTAGCTACAGGAGGAGTTGGTCAAGTTTATCAATACACTACTAATCCAAGTATTGCTACCGGAGATGGCCAAGCAATGGCCTGGCGAGCAGGGTGCCGAATAAGTAATATGGAATTTATTCAATTTCATCCAACTACTTTATATCATGCTCAAGAGAGATCTTTTTTAATTACGGAAGCTTTAAGGGGTGAGGGGGGGTATTTAAGATTACCGAATGGCTATCGATTTATGGTGGATTACGATAGTCGTATGGAATTAGCACCTCGAGATATTGTTGCAAGAGCTATTCATCTCGAGTTAAAAAAACATCAATTAGAGTTTGTGATGTTAGACGCAACACATTTAGGAAAAATATTTTTGACAGATTATTTTTCAACTATTTATTCGAAGTGTTTATCATTCGGAATTGACATATCAACCGATGGGATCCCAGTTGTGCCAGCTGCACATTACAGTTGTGGTGGGGTAATAACTAACATAGTTGGCCAATCAGATATTGACCAACTTTATGTGGTCGGGGAAGCATCTTGTACCGGTCTGCACGGTGCAAATCGGTTAGCAAGTAACTCACTACTTGAATGTGTTGTAATGGCTAAAGCAGTCAGCCAGATCATTTTATCTAAACATGAAAAGAATATTCCAAGAGTTACTACTTTTGAAAATAATTCTGCTGAGGACATTGATAAATCTATTCTTGGTACAAAAAGAACGGAGTTATGTTCTTTAATGTGGGATGATGTTGGCATTGTTCGGTCGACTAAACAACTAGAAAATGCCCTACAGAAAATCGAATTATTATTACTGGAAGTAAATGAATACTATTCTAGTTTTAGAATCAGTGTAGAGCTGATTGAGTTAAGAAATCTCGTGGAAAATGCTCGGTTAATAGTTCTAAGTGCTCTATCGCGAAAAGAAAGTCGTGGCGCTCATTTTGTGAAAGATTATCCACAAACATATGCACTTTCAAACCCTACAATACTTTCCTGTTAGCCTTATTTTTTAGCACTACTCATATCGAAACGTATTTAGTAGGGCCTTTAATTTCATTCCTTGGGCATTTTGCATATCCAAATAATAATTTTGAATTCAGTAATCAAGCAGCTCCAATTTGAGCTACAAAGCCATGTTGAGCAATCGCCAGAAGTTCCGGATTATTTTGAGTAAAGTCGAGCATTCGTTCAATACAAACTTGGGCCTTATGACGAGTCGGTTCTGGCACATGAATTTCACCAACATAGTTCTCAAGGCATTGCAAAATACTTGATAGACTATTCATGGCCATCCACGGACAGTGCGCACAACTTTTACAGGTGGCACTGTTGCCAGCAGTTGGGGCTTCGATTAATATTTTTTGGGGAGCTAGTTGACGCATCCGGTGAAGAATTCCTTGATCTGTTGCGATAATATATTCTGTTGCAGTTCCATCGATTACTGCTTTTAGCATACTGGCAGTAGATCCGACCATATCAGCTAAGGCAATGACGTTGGCAGGCGACTCAGGGTGAACGAGGATTTTCGCTAGGGGGTATTTTTCTCGCAGAGCCGCTAATTCAACAGCTTTAAATTCATCATGAACAATGCAAGCCCCATCCCAAAGAATCATATCGGCCCCGGTTTGCTGTTGAATATAATTACCAAGGTGTTTATCGGGTGCCCATAGTATTTTTTTTCCAGAAAGGTGCAATTGATAAACAATTGCAAGGGCGCATGAACTAGTGACCATCCAATCTGCTCGAGCTTTCACGGCAGCGCTCGTATTGGCATAGACAACTACCGTGCGATCTGGATGTGTATCACAAAACATATGAAAATCATTACGAGGACAGCCTAAATCAAGAGAGCAGGTTGCTTCTAGATCCGGCATAAAGACTCTTTTATTGGGCGAGAGTATTTTTGAGGTTTCACCCATAAAGCGCACACCTGCTACGATTAAATTTTTGGCGGGATGGGCTTTACCAAAACGCGCCATTTCTAGTGAGTCAGCAACACAGCCACCGGTTTCTAGGGCTAGATCTTGAATATCTCCATCAACATAATAGTGCGCAACGAGGACAGTATCAGTTGCATGTAAAAGTTCTTTAATGCGTTGTTTTATGGAGGATTTTTCTGAAGTGTTCATGGCTATAGCGGTTGTTATCCTCAATATTAATAAGGGAAGTAGACTTTTTTATCAGTCACTTAGAACTGGTCACTTGGTAAGGGCTTGATTGGAGAGGTAATCGATTTAAAAGACATTTTGACCTCATATTTTAGTACCTGGCTCAATAAGCATGAATAGATATACCATCTAAAAGTAAGGACACTGGTAAACTCTTGCTAGGAGGATATTTTCATGAACCGAATCATGTTGCGGGCCAAATTGCACCGCGTGACTGTTACAGAAGCTGACTTGAATTACGAAGGTTCTTGCGGAATTGATGAGGACTTGCTTGACGCGGCCCAAATGTGTGAGTTTGAAAAGATTGAACTTTACAATATCAATAATGGCGAACGATTCACCACATATATTATCAAGGCTAAAAGAGGCTCTGGAATTATCTCTTTAAATGGCGCAGCTGCTAGAAAAGCGCATGTTGGTGATCCATTAATTATTTGCACCTACGGCACCGTCCCTGAAAAAGACGCTATTCTATTTCGGCCAACTATTGTTTTGGTGAACGAATGTAACCAAATTAAAGAAATTAAATCGATTTAACTAAGATGGTATTCAATAAAACAAAATGATGCCTAATAAGCATTTTCCGTACGTTTAAAAATCGAATCAGAAGTCTCTAGTTGAACCAATCAGGAAGCAAATTAAAGAATTCGAGGAGTATGTTATGTGTGCTATGCGTTTGCTACAGCAACAGTTTTTTTTAGGGTTAGTTATTCTATTTAGCTTTGGGTGTAAACAGATTCAAGCGCAAAGTATTGATTTCCCCAATAAGCCAATCCGAATGATTGTTACAACACCGCCTGGTTCTGCGGGGGATACAATTGCAAGAGCTCTTGCTCAGGGTATGTCTGAGGTTAATCGCCAGCAGCATATAGTGGAGAATCGAGTTGGTGCCGGAGGCATTATTGGAGCGCAAGCTATTGCTTCAGCTCAAGCTGATGGCTATACGATTGGAGTTGCAGTAACTTCGCATGTGGTTGCGCCACTATTGCAGTCTAAACCGCCATATCACCCAATCAATGACTTCACTCCGATTGCACAGATCATTGTTATGCCAAGCATGGTTGTATCTTCCCTGAAGAATAATGTAAGGACTCTGAAAGACTTAGTTGACCTAGCAAAAGCTAAGCCTGGCGAGCTCAATTTTGGATCTCTGGGAGATGGCACTGCCGCGCACTTAGCCGCCGAGATTGTTAATCGAGCGACTAAAATGAAAGTTACGCATATCCCATATCGTTCTGTTGGTGATTCTTACACTGGTTTGTGGTCAGGAGATGTTCAGTTTGTTGTATTTTTAACACCTTCGGCTGTGCCGGTATTTCAAGGAGGTAAAGCGCTTGCTTTAGCCACTACTGGAAGGGTCCGTAATCCCAACTTTCCAGATATACCAACGGTTCGTGAGTTGGGGTATCCAGAGGCTGAATCTGAGTTAACGATTGGGCTTGTTGGGCCTGCCAATTTACCATCTGAGGTAGTACGTAAGATACATAGTGATGCAGTAATTGCAATGCGTTTGCCTGATGTGCGCGATCGTTTGCTCAAGCAAGGTGCCCAGCCCGCGGTCGATGTATCTACTAAGCAATATGGAGAGCATTTACGTGACGAGTATGAAATGTTTAAAAAACTGATTACTACAATGGGGATTAAGCAGCCATAATCAGCTTCAGAGTTTTGGTGTCCAACAACTTCTTGCTGAATCATTTATCGATCAGTGACAGAAGTTTGTACGGTCTTGAGCTGATTGAACCATGTTAATAAAGGGATTAATCTGAAGACTATGACGAATATGCGTGTTGAAAAAAATGTTTTGATACCCATGTCTGATGGGACTGCTTTACGGTGTAATGTTTTTCGTCCTGATGATGATGGTAGATATCCGATTGTGATGTCTTTTGGCGTCTATGGTAAAGATGTACACTTTGAGGATAGTTTTACACCGCAATGGCAAAAGTTAAAGTCGATCTATCCAGAGATTGATCAAAATGGTACATCAGGTCAGTACTTGCGATGGGAGGTTCCTGATCCTGAGCGGTGGGTTCCTGATGGATTTATTATTGTGGTTGTAGATAGTCGTGGAAGTGGGCAATCTCCAGGTTATTTAGATTTATATTCACCTCAAGAGACAAGAGATTACTTTGAGTGTATTGAATGGGCTGGGGTGCAAGAATGGAGTAATGGCAAAGTTGGTTTATTAGGAATTTCATACTTAGCCATTAAACAGTGGCAAGTTGCAGCCTTAAATCCCCCTCATTTGGCAGCAATCATTCCGTGGGAAGGTGCAGTAGATCAATACCGAGATGTGCTGCGGCATGGCGGTATTTTAAGTAATACTTTTACGCAAAACTGGTGGCCAAAGCAAATTTTAGCGAATCAGCATGGCAATGCTTTAACAACACATATTGATCGTCAAACTGGGCAGGTTACGACAGGAGTCGGTTTATCCAATAAGACATTAGAGGGAAATCGTGCCGACTATCCTAGGGAGATTAGCCAAAGAGAGTTAGTAGACGCTTGGTTTGAAAACCGGACTGCAAATCTTTCGAAAATTCAAGTTCCTATCTTAACTGCTGCAAACTGGGGTGGTCCGGGTATGCATTTACGTGGGAATTTTTCTGGCTATACTGATTCGGGCTCAAATGAAAAATGGTTATTTGCCCATATTGGGACCCATTATGAAAGTTTTTATTTACCCCATTATGTCGCTATTCAGAAGAAATTTTTTTCGTACTATTTAAAGGGTGAGCAAAACGGTTGGGAACGAGAAGCACCAGTTCAGTTAGCTATTCGACGAGTAGACGGTACGGCAAAAATGAGAGCAGAGCATACTTGGCCTATCGATCGAACTTTGTGGGTGCCATATTATCTAGATACAAGTAATTTGGAATTAAGTTTAGAAAGTGAAATCTCTCCCACACAGGTGACTTATTTAAATAACGAGGATGGCGTTACTTTTAAAACCAAGCCATTTGATACGGAGATTGAGTTTACAGGCCCTATTGCCTTAAAGTTATGGGCCAGTTCTGCGGCATGTGATATCGATTTTTTCGTTGTGCTGCGCTGTTTTGATACAAACGAGCAAGAAGTCTTTTTTACCGGCGCCCACGAACCCGTACCCCTAGCGGTGGGTTGGTTAAGAGGTTCGCATCGTAAATTGGATATGGATAAATCTAAGCCTTACAGGCCCTACCATACGCATGATCAAATTGAGCAACTGGAATCTGGGGCTATTTACCCATTTGAAATCGAAATTTTACCAAGTTCATTAATTTTTCCAAAGGGCTATCAATTGGCCGTAACTATTTTAGGAAAAGACTTTATCGTACAAAAGCCTGGCAGAATTTTACATACCCATCCTGAGGATAGGTCTAACGACCGGTTTGGTGAGACTACCACGATTTATACAGGGGGTGACTACGCCTCGTACCTATTAATGCCGGTTATTCCTAATTAGTTCTCGGTAGTTACTTCGGTAGAGAGTTTTTATTTGCATTAGCTTGATTAAGCCAATGCAGTCTTGCTTGAGTGACTGGGTGCAGAGCTGATTGCAAGGAAGGTTCTTGAGGGTTCTCTAAAGCAATCTGAATGGGTTTAGCTAATATCTTGCCTAATTCAACACCTGGTTGGTCGAATGAGTTGATGCCATAGAGAATCCCGAGGCAGAATGTGCGATGTTCATATAGAGCCATGAGTGCTCCAAGATGAAAGGCATCGAGTTTTTTGAGCCAAATAAGATTATTAGGTCGATTGCCGGTGGATGCTTTATTCGGATCGTCCGCTTGATATCCAGTGGAAAAGGCCTCAGATTGCGCAAGGCAGTTTGCTAATAATTGCTGATGGTGTTGCAGAGCTTGTGGCAAGTTACTCATCGGCTCTTGAATCGCGATGAGATCAATTGGAATTATTTCAGGACTTTGGTGGAGCATTTGAAAAAATGAGTGTTGGGCATTCGTGCCTGGAACACCAAAAATAACAACCGAGCTCAGGGATACAGCTTGATCATCATTACCACATGTCTTACCATTACTTTCCATTTCCAATTGTTGAAGCCAGCTTGGAAATAGGTTAAGGGCTTGTGCATATGGAATGACTGCTTGGGATGTCGTATGAGATTGTTGTTGATGGGCAAATAAAGCAAGGGCTAATAATAGTGGTTGATTTTCTGGCAGAGGAGCTTGTAAAAAATGTTCATCAAGTGCATTTGCGCCCGCTAGAAATGAGTGGTAGGTTTCAAATCCAAACTGTAATGCAATTGGAAGGCCAACTGCGGACCAGACTGAAAATCTTCCACCTACCCAATCCCAAAATGGCAGAATATGATCCGTTGATATGCCAAAATCGATCGCTGCTTTTGTATTCGCGGTGACGGCGTAGATACGCTCATTTAGATCGCTGCGTTGAACCCCTTGACTGATTAACCAGGTAATAACTGACTTAGTATTTTGAAGAGTTTCTGATGTGGCGAATGTCTTTGATACAACGATAATCCGAGTATTGTGGGGCTTTACTTGACGAAAAATCGCTGCTGCCTCTGCACTATCGATGTTGGATAGAAAATGAACCTTCAGTGTAGGATGCGCGCTAGGGGTATTGTGGTGCAGCGTATCACAGACCATACGGGGACCTAAATCGGATCCGCCGATGCCGATATGAATAATGTCGGTAACTTCTTCTAGAGCTTGGCAAAGGACTTTTATTTGTTCCCATACTTTGGTGATTTCTAGTGTGATATTTTGATCGTCTAGAAAGATAGGGGATTGCTTGATGTTACGTAAAGCCGTATGTAAGACTGCACGGTCTTCCCTGACATTCATTTTTTTAGCATGAAATAATTCGGATCTCTTTTTTTCGAGTTCGAGTGATTTAGCAAGTTCAAAAAGACTTTGCCATTTTTGCAATGATATATTCTGGAATTGTTGATCTAGAATAAGTGGGGATTTCATAAGTAGCTAATTTTAGTTGTGCTTGGTATTCATCAAGTTGTTATTTAATATACGATTCAATTAGAATCAATAAGAAAGAATAAGTCCAATGTATCATGGCTTTGACTAGGTGTCGACATTTGAAATATTGAATGGATTGCTTAGAACAAGTATAATTGTTTACATTGTAGAGATGCTTGCAAATAGGAAGCTTGGCAGAGCGGTTGAATGCACCAGTCTTGAAAACTGGCGAGGGTGAAAGCCCTCCGTGAGTTCGAATCTCACAGCTTCCGCCAA
>CALPOM020000096.1 GCA_943325205.2 Thermoflexus hugenholtzii JAD2
CGAATCTGACCAAAACTTCGAAGTGGGGTCTTACAGACCACAATCTCTGCACAGGCATCACAGAGGTCTGAGGTTTTCTTCATAGTTGATATTGCCATTTTTAAAACTCTCTTTCTATATCATCTCAGATTTAATTCCAGATTCTTTGACAATCGCAGAATATATTTGCTGCTCCTTCTTAATTAATTGCAAAAACTCTTCTGGAGTATTGGAAGCAATATTGGTTGTACTCGCCGCAAAAAGATTCATTAACTCAGTTGATTTAGATACTTCGCGTGTGACGTTACTTAAGTGTTGAATAATATAACTAGGAGTCCCTGTTGGAGCTAATAGCCCATTCCAAAGAACAAACTCCATCTTCTTAAAACCCTCCTCAGTAAAGGTTGGTATAGAAGGGAAAAAACTTGACCTTGTAACGGTTGTTTGACCAAGTGCAATTAGTCGACCAGCCTTTAAATGTCCTGCAACTGTCCCAGTTCCACTAAAAGCCATATCAATCACACCAGACAATAAATCCACAGCAACCGGTGCTGCACCTTTATATGGAGTATGTAGGGTCTGTATACCAGCTTCTTTTCCTAGCATATATCCAGCTAGATGCTGAATACTCCCATTACCTAAAGACCCATAGGATAATCCTCCAGGTTTATTCTTTGCATAATGAATTAATTCTTTGATCGATCTAGCAGGTATTTTGGGATTTATTACTAATAACATCGGACCAAGGGATGTCAGAGAAATAGGTACAAAATCGCGCAAACTATCATATGGCAATTTATTATATATTGATGGATTAATCGAAATTGTCGAGACATTTGTTTGAATTAATGAATAACCATCAGGCGCAGATTTAGCAAGAGTATCCATGGCAATAATACCTGCGGCGCCAGCACGATTTTCAATCACTATTTGCTGATTAAGAACTTTACTCATATGTAAGGCAAAACTCCTAGCAACGTTATCAGCGCCGCCACCTGCTGGAACTGGTACGATCATTTTAATTGGTCTATTGGGATAGGGTTCTTCACAATTAGCAATAGCAGATAGGCTTAAACCAAGACCTGCTAGTAAAAACTGTCTGCGCGTTCTTAATTTGTTTTCGTAGTCCATCCAGTAGTCTCCTTTGATAAACATTTCATCTAATTTCTAGTAGTGATACCATGTTTTATAACAAATTTTAAATAAAGACAATCAAAATGATATTTAGTAATAATCAAGCAAAAACCATTGATCGATTTGTACCACATACTTCCACAGTACCAGCGAATGAGGGCCAGACTGTTGGCCTTTTCTTACGTGAACGTGTCAATCCAGCAACTCTTGAAGATCGAAATAAAAAAGTAGTCTTAATGATCCATGGTGGCTTTGCACCAGCAACCGTGGCATATGATCTGCAATATAAAGACTATAGCTTTATGAGGCACTTAGCGCTTGCTGGATATGATGTCTTTGCCATGTCGCATACAGGCTACGCCTTATCTCCAAGACCTTATATGGACGACCCGGCAAATGTTGACGACTCCTTTCAGGCAGAACTCATCCCTCATATCCTTAAAGAAAAAACACCACCCCACTACCCCTTTAAATTAGTTTCCAGCCAAACTGAATGGGATGAAATCGCTACTATCGTTGATTTTATTTGCGAATTAAGACAAGTAGCGCAAGTCTCTCTAGTCGGCTGGTCAACTGGTACACCCCGCTCAGGAGGATACGCTGTTCAAAATCCCTCCAAAGTCGACAAAATAGTCATGTTTGGTATAGCGCCATTTTTTGCATCCGAAAAGCCTCCCACAATAATCCCTGAAAAAGGCGCGCCGACTTTATTACAAACAAAAGATTTTCTACTCAATAATCGATGGCGTGATCATGTCAAAACTCCTGATCAATTAGATGACCCCCAAGTCTGCGAAGCATTTTGGCAAGAGGCAATGTCAATTGATCCAGTAGGTGCTCAGTGGGAAAGAAATGGGCAAGGTATTGTGCGCGCACCAAATCGAATGAACTTTGGTTGGAAAAGCAATTTAGGGCAAATCAAAGCGCCAACTTTAATGCTTCTTGGGGAGTTTGATGATTACGATAAACGCATTGAAGCTTGGCATGCGCTGAGCTGTCAGCATAAAATGTTTATTAAGGTGGCGCACTCATCGCACTTTATGCAATTTGAAAAAAATCGACATCTACTTTACCGCGCTACCGCACAGTGGCTTCAAAATGGCTCTGTAGATGGTCACCAGTCTGGAGAACTCTTCGGTGATGCAGATGGCAAAATATCATTTTTATAATATCTGATTATCAATTGATCAATATTTGATTGAAGTTTTAGAAGTTACCTAAAGGAATTTCATATGCAAAGTAGCAAAATAAAAATTATCTATTTATTTTTAAGCTCTATTATTTTTTTAAACGTAAGCTGTTCACAAATCAATAAATCCCATGTGGTTCCGCATTTAATTGTTATCAACGCTAAAGTTGTAACTCTTGATTCAGATCGGCCAATTGCTCAAGCGATTGCCATGCATGATGGAAAATTTTTAGCAGTGGGAAATAACGCCCAGATCCTTGCCTTAGGAAATTCTCAAACCCAGATTATTGATGCACAAGAGCGAACAATTCTTCCAGGATTGAATGATGGTCATATTCATATGGTTCGAGCAGGTTTTTGGTGGAAATACGAGGCACGACTCGATGAGGCTCACTCTATAGCTGAGATCTTAGAAATTATCTCAAACCGTGCTCAAAGGACTGCTACGGGAACGTGGATTCTTACTCTGGGTGGTTGGCACTATAGTCAAATTAAAGATCGACGCATGCCAACTTTAAAAGAGCTCGATACGATTGCACCTAATCACCCTGTCTATATTCAAGCACTCAGGGAAGTCGGCCAAATGAACACTGCTGCGATCCGGTTAAGTGGCATTAATCAAAATACAATTCTTCCTCCTGGTGTCAGCATTGGAAAGGATTCAGAAGGAAATTTTAATGGCTTAATCAGAGGCTTTGCAGGGCAAACTTTAGCCGAAAAAAGCTTTCCTAAACAATCGTTCAATGACAAAGTTGAAGGTCTTCGTCTTGTCATGCAAGACTTTAATGCAGCAGGCCTTACTAGTGTTGGCGAAACTTTTGGGATCGGAGTAGATGAGTCAGACTACCAAGTTCTTTTTGAGCTTTGGCGGCGACGTCAAATGACGGTTCGTGTAGGGGCGCATTTCCCAACGATGAATTATGAGCAAGCCAAAAAATGGCTTGACTTTCCAGCCCCAAGTTTTGGCGATGATATGCTTCTTTTAAATGGCCTCGGTGAGGGTGTTCTTAGTTCCATGGGAGATGGATATATTCCAAAGCAATTCCCAATTTCCTTAGAAGCAAAAAAAGAGTTACAAAAAATTGTTGCGGCGGGGGCTAAAAACCAAGTAAATTTTCAATTTCACGCCACTCTTGAAACTACCATGAATGCCATGTTAGATTCAATTGAGGGTGCAAATGAACTGCATCGTTTAGAGAAATTACGCTTAACCTTTTTACATGCTGAACAAATCACACCTGAAATCATTACTCGAATGAAAAAACTTGGTATGGGAGTTCAAATGCAAAATAGACAAACTCTAGGTAGTGATCAAATGCGTATGAATTGGGGAAATAGAGATCTTGAAATTGCACCGGTAAAAACAGTTTTTCAAAGTGGGATTCCTTTTGCTGGTGGTACAGACGGTACAACCTCTTCATCATATCGACCATTTATTTCTTTAGCGTGGCTAGTGACAGGAAAAAATTGGCGCGGGGATCTTGTGAGGCCTACCGAAAAACTTACGAGAGAGCAAGCACTTCACCTATATACCAAAGGTAGTGCATGGTTTACTTGGGAAGAAAATCGCAAGGGCTCTATTAAGCCTGGCATGCTAGCAGATTTTATTGTATTAAATCGAGACTACCTCACTGTCCATGAGGATGATCTTCACCTGATTCGTCCCTTACTAACAGTTGTCGGAGGTAAGATCGTATTTAACAAACTATAAATTTCAATCAACCAACATACGCACATTCACTATATATACTTTTTGACGGATTATTCGTCAGTCTATTTTTATTCACTATCAGCGAATGCCCCCATCTAACATCGTAACTATTCTCATGCTGATCGCACAAATCGGCGCCCTTCTTGGCTTCGCTTGTTATGGCGTCTTTCTGACTATTCTCCAACAAGAATGGCAATTACTTCACGTCGAGTCGGGTCTCATTGCTAGTGCTTTTTTTCTTGGTTATATGCTTTTTGTACCATTTGCAACTGTACTTACTGACCGTATTGATGCTCGTCAGATTTTTATTTTAGGGGGATTTCTAGCAATTATTGGCCTCCTAGGAATGGGATTTATTGCCCAAGGCTTCTTTTCTGCTAGTTTATTTATGGCTATCCAAGGCGCTGGCCTTGCTGGCACTTACATGCCGGGGCTTAAAATACTTTCAGACCGAATTCATAGTGGAGAGGTAACGCGACATATCTCCTTTTATACGGCTTTTTTTGGCTTAGGTACCGGGCTATCTTATTTAATATCCGGTCTACTTCTGGACGCCTTTGGCTGGCGCAATGTTTTCATTCTCATTGCTTTAGGGCCCTTTGTTTCTGTATGCATAGTTTTTTTCTTTATTCAACCAATAAAGAAACATTCCTCCTATAGCCCATGGGCAATTTCATGGACTGATTTATTCCCAGTCAAGAAATGGCGCGAAGTTTTAAAAAACAAAAACTCAACGCAGTTCATTTTTGGTTATACAGTCCACAATTTGGAGCTCTTTGCATCACGTAGCTGGTTAGTCGCTTTTTTTACTTTCTGCGCCGCTAGCTCGGGTAGTGTTTTTTTTCTCAGTGCGACCGCACTAGCAGCTCTTGTAAATATATCCGGTGTAATCTCCTCTATTCTTGGGAATGAAATGGCACTTAAAATTGGTCGCAAAAAGTGGATCACTTTTGCGATGATTACTAGCTCTATTTTAGGTCTTTGTCTAGGTGCGTCATCCGAATTTGGTTGGTGGCTTATCGTCCCTCTAGCGATAGCCCACGCAGTTTTCATTACGGCAGATTCAGCTACCCTAACAGCTGGATTAGTAATAAGTACCCAAGAGCATATTAAAGGCGCCGCGATGGGACTTCACTCACTTCTTGGGTTTGGTGGAGGCCTACTCGGACCAGCTATTTTTGGCCTCGTTTTAGATGCCTCTGGAAATCCAACTACTTCAATTTCGTGGATCTTGGCCTATGGCTCGATAGTGATTTGGAGTGTAATATTTATCGCCTATCAATACAGACAAGGCTGGCACTTAAAAAAGTAACGCCAACTAAATCGTTGCAAATGATTTGAATTCCGAATTTATTTTTTAATTTCTACAGGAGTAATTTTCTCCTTTGTCCAATCAGCTGATTTCTTAATATCATCCCCCATACCTGCAACCGTATTACACGCTGAAAGTTGAAAAATTGCAATTACAAATAAGGCATATCGAATGAAGCCGCGCATCTTATCTCTCCTTTTAAAAGTTTCCATCTTTATTTTAAACGACTGTAGGATTAATTTCTAGCTTTCATATCCGAGAACCGTTCTGATCCAACAAGAAATTGCACCCAGTCATATAAGTAAACTTGATCCTACGCATAACCTTCTAGGAAGACGAACGATATCCATGATCCCCATTGCAGGGGATCACAAAGTTTGATACTAAAAAGCCCCTCGAACACCAACCATCATACTTCTACCCATTTGAGGAGCCCACAACCTGACTGTTTCTGGAGTTGTTGAGTAACGAATTTCTTGATTCAACAAATTCGTCAAGCGGAGGTAAGCTGTTATCTTCATCTGAGCCATTTTCTCAGTATAGGAAACACTGGCATTTAATAAGTTATATGAAGGACTTTTTGTTGTTTCGAAACTAGCCAACTTGGTTTGCTCATATGCATGAATTAGCGTTGTATTCATCAACCATTGATTCTTGATATGTGCCAACTCAACACCTATTCGGGGTGGTGGTTGAAGTGGTAAATTTCCGCCTGAAGTAAATGTCCCTTGAGAGATGTCACCAAATATCCTTGAGCCAATTCCTGTCTTCTTCCAATTATGAGTCAACTCAGCTTCAGCACCCTTAATTTGAGCATCTTTTTGACTTGATAAATAAACAGAATCACCATCGCCACTTGATTCACCTGTACTAGATCCATAAATAAAATTCGTAAATCGATTCAAATATAAATTCATTCGCCCCTGAACCAAACCCATTTTTTTCTGCAGATTTAACTCAAGGTTATTTGATTTTTCTTTTTGCAAGTTTGGGTTACCAATAATAAATTGTGCTGTAGCTTCATGCGCGCCATAAGCGTATAACTCAGGGGCATTAGGAGCCCTTTCCGAATGGGTATATGACAAACCTAAGCCATAATTTGGCATAAACTCCCACGTACTACCAGCAGCGTATGATAGTAAATTAAAGTTCTTGACGCTGAGACTAGGAAGAGCTGTTGCGATATTTCCGTCTGTAGAAAAACGACTCGTTGCATCTGGATTTTGAGCTACAAGGTTATACCGTACCCCTAAACTATTTCTAAATTGTCCCGACACACCCTCCTCAACCCAAAAAAGAGAATGAGAAGTAGTGGATGTTTTAGGAACAATCGCCGATAGATTCGTTTCAACTGCTGTAGCACTTAACTTATTTTGCGAGGATTGAATCCCAAACAGCCCTTTAAAACCTTTTAAAGGTAAATGCTCCATAGTCGCTCTGAAATCTAAACCATCGTTCTTCCATAAAGATGCAGCTTTACCACTGGTCTCAAACTCGGTGTGCGTATATGCATTTCGTGAAATCCCAAGATTTAACTCAGAAAACCCGCTCAAAGGTGTGCGCGTTTGATGTTGTAAGTCATAACGATTTTGCGACATTTCGATTGAACTACCCTTTTCACTTGGAACACCATACTGACTATTAAGGCGCTCTAACGAAACACCTGTGTAACCAGACTTGCCAATGTAAGAGGCCCCCAAACCCAAATTATTTTGATAATGAAAAGTGTAAGGTAATTTACCTGAGGAAGTACTGTTGTCGCCACTTTTTCTATATCCTGGGATTGTGTAGTCATTTGCATTACGCACAGATGTATCTATATGAAAAGCCAGTGGACCACTAGATGTCTCTAGCATTGCTGAACCGGTTTTACCCTGATTATTAGACTCATAACTGGTATTGAATTCGCCTGTAGCTTGTTCGGGTAGTGCTGTCGGAATACGGTCATTAATTATATTGACTAAACCACCGCTTGATCCTGAGCCATACATTAAAGCAGCAGCACCCCGAAGAATCTGGATCTGAGAAGCATTTTGTAATGAACTGGCAACGCCGTGGTCGTTGGATAAACTAGATAAGTCATTGACTGACAACCCGTTTTGTAGGATCTGAACTCGTTGATCACTTAATCCGCGTATAACTGGTCTTGAGGATCCAGAGCTAAACCCAGAACTAGAAACACCCAACTCGTTTGCTAAAGTCTCACCCAAACTACTTTTAGTCTTCACTTGTAATTCATCACTACTTAAAATATGACTAGGGCTTAATATGCTTTTACCGATTTCACTCTGACCACTTACAACTATCTCCATTGAACTATTACTAGCCTGATTTTGAGCTAAGGTGATTTCACAAACACCAACCAAAATTACGGCAACACCAATCTTTAAATCGTTTAAATAACGCATCATAAACTCCATAAATAGGGCCGAGTAATCGACCACAAAATAATAAAAATTAGCCTTGAATTAAAAAATCCAATGGCTAATGCAATATCAATTTACAAAGTATGAAAGGGGGGAGCGCGCGGCTGGTATGGGGACTGAACTACCTGTAGTTCAAAGAAATACGAAACCTGATCAAATGCCTGAGGTATAAATTGAACATAACTACTTGGAAGATCTGAACAACTAACAAAGCTAGCTAAACTAATGGCATTAAAAATCGTACAAATTGAATTTGTATGCGGATTAGAGTCTGATTCAGTTGCAGTTAGTAAAGAATTAGGGTGTTCTTCTAGATCGACAGCAGTGTTCATGCCCTCTTGATCACTGACATGATAAGCATGTTCTTTGTTAAATTCAGCATGCTCAATGGCATGCGTAAGACCAACCCAGTGAGTCCCTAAAATGCTGATGATTAAAAAAA
>CALPOM020000097.1 GCA_943325205.2 Thermoflexus hugenholtzii JAD2
AGATTCACAGCCATTGCCGGATGTGAATAGTCAGGGGGTATTTCTGGGCGTTTTAGTTCTTTGAGCTCCGGACGAACTTGGATCGCCAACTTTTGAGCCCACATCGATAACTCGCCATGGGGTAATGTTTGTTGGCCATCATGCCATTTGAAGCCGTCATCGGGCATATCGCTCAGTAATAATTCGACAACCATCTTTTGGCTGGTCTGGGCACGCTCACTGAGGGTATTGACTTGCATACCTGGGCTAATGTTTCGACAGCAGCTAGGGGCTAAGACACGTTCTCCAGCAACTTCGACTACACAGGCACGGCAATTACCATCTGGCCTATAGGTTTCTTTGAAGCATAGTCTGGGAATATCTATTCCTTCAGCTAGAGCAATATCTAGGATCGTCTGCCCAGCCTGTCCAACTACTTGTTTACCATTCAGTTCAAAGGCAATTAAGGCGGGAACCACTGAAGATGTGCTATTTGCCGCAGACATTAAGAGACCTCATGCGGAAAGAATTGTTGCACGCAGCGAATCGGATTAGGTGCAGCTTGTCCCAGTCCGCAAATTGAGGCATCTGCCATTACTTGCGAGAGATCCTTTAATGTGTTGTGATCCCACTGAGCATGCGACATTAATTGCGCTGCTTTTGCAGTTCCGACGCGGCATGGCGTACACTGACCACAACTTTCGTGTTCAAAAAAGCGCATCACATTGAGCGCGCTATCGCGCGCTCGGTCCTGGTGCCCAAGAATAATGACGGCTGCTGAGCCGATAAAGCAACCATATTTCTGCAGTGTATCGAAATCAAGTGGTATTTGGTTCATCGTCGCTGGCAAAATACCACCCGATGCGCCTCCCGGAAGATATGCATACAAGTGATGTCCCGGCAGCATGCCGCCGCAATACTCATCGATCAGCTCTTGTACTGTAATACCAGCTGGCGCTAGCTTGACGCCTGGATTACAAACTCGTCCACTGACGCTAAAACTTCGTAAGCCTTTTCTACCGTTTCGACCAAAAGAGCTAAACCACTCAGGACCTCGTTCCAGAATATCTCTAACCCAATACAGAGTTTCAAAATTATGTTCAAGAGTTGGCAGGCCAAATAACCCGACTTGGGCAATATAGGGTGGGCGAAGCCTTGGCTCCCCGCGTTTACCTTCAATACTTTCAATCATGGCCGATTCTTCGCCACAGATATAAGCACCTGCGCCTCTACGAAGTTCTATCCGGGGTAATTGACAAGGTGGATTTGCAGTCAGTAGAGCAATTTCTTTTTCTAAAATGGCCCGACAGCCATGATATTCATCGCGTAAATAAATGTAGCAGGTATCAATATTGACCACATGCGCCGCGATGAACATGCCTTCTAAAAAACGGTGCGGATCTCTCTCTAGATAGGTACGATCTTTAAAGGTCCCTGGTTCTCCCTCATCAATGTTGACAGCGAGGTTCTTAGACCCTGAAAAGTCTTTGACGATCTGCCATTTTTTGCCAGCCAAAAATCCAGCACCACCAAGGCCACGAAGACCAGAATCAGCCATTACTTTTATGGCTTGCTCGGGAGTTATTAAATGAGCTACTATTTTTTTTAATAATTCATAACCAGCTTTTTCGGTATAGGTTTGATAGCCACAATATTCTGGAGCAATGATTTGCGGGTTCGACGGGATTGATTTTTCTAGAAAGTCACAAGGATTAAAGTTGGCTGTAGAGCTTGCCTGTGGATGCGATGAGCAGTGTTCTATGAAATTTTGTTTGATGAGACTCACGCTTGCTTGGGCAACTGGGTACTGATTAATATAGGCTGCTGGAGCCTGTTCGCACCTTCCTATACAAGGGACATTGACTATGCGCACCTTGGGGTCAGTAAAGAATTTAGTTAGTTCTTGATGTAGGGCATGAGAGCCAGCTAGTTCGCAAGAAACACTATTACAAACCCGAATAGTGGTCGTTGGTGCAGATGCGTCATCACGGAGTATTTCGAAATGATGATAAAAACTGGCAACTTCATAGACTTCTGCCATGGCAATATTCATCAATTTTGCAAGAGCAACGAGATGTGTATCTCTTAGACCCTTATAAAAATCATTAATGACGTGTAGGTTTTCAATTAATAAATCTCGACGATATTGACTTTCTGGTATTAAAAGACGCACTTCTTTTAATGAAACTTCATCAGCTTGTCGGCCTTTTAGAGCAGATTTTGGGCGTTGATTTTTCGAGAATTTTGATGAATCGACAATAGGAATCACGGGATTATTTTTTTGAATCATCACTGTCCTGTTTAATCAATTATTCTAGCAGTTTATCAAAAAAATAAGAGCAGAAAATTATTTAGAGTTAAAAGGAGATAATCTATAAATTACAAGCATCCAATAGCTTTTTAAACTGTGCTTTGATACTTGAGTACTGCCAATTCAAAGATGGGATTGAGTCAATAGAGCATTTACTGTTTTGGAACATTTGCTTTTTCGATGATGCTTGCCCAGCGTTTTACATCATTTTCTAGGAGAGTTTTCATCTCTTTCGGGGAAGAGGACTGTGCTTCTATAAATAAGTCTTGTAATTTGTTTTTTACCTCTGGGTCATTTAACGAATCAACCACAGCTTGATTTAAAGCCAAAATAACTTGGTTAGGGGTTTTGCTTGGAACCGCTAAAGCGTTCCATGAAGACAGTGCATAGTCTTTTACGCCCATTTCATTGGCTGTTGGTATGTCTGGGAAAAAAGCAGACCTTTTGGCACCTGAAACTGCGAGGAGTCGGATAGACTTGGATTTGATTTGTGGCACAAGAGGGCCCATGATTTCAACTGCAGCGTCTACCTGCTCTCCACGGATTGCAGTAATGACAGCTGGCGTACCATTGAAAGGCACTACTTGTAGGTTAAGTCCGGCTTGCAGACGAAATAATTCTGCTGCTAAGTTTTGCGTACTCCCAATATTAATGGACGCGATATTGATTTTCCCGGGATTTGACTTAGAAAAATTGATCAGATCTTTGAGTGATTGGAAGGGTGAAGATTGATTCACAACAATTCCAATATCAAAAAACCCAAGTGTCGATATGGCCTCAAAATCTTTTAATGTGTCGTACGGTAGTTTTTGAAATAGCGTTGCACTAATGGCAGTTCCATTGGACATCAGTAATAGGGTATGACCGTCCGGGTCAGCTTTTGCAACCAAATCCCCAGCAACTACACCACCGGCCCCAGGACGGTTTTCAACTACGACACTTTGGCCAATTTTTGAACCCATTTTTTGTGCAACGATTCGAGCAGTAAGATCTGCCACGCCGCCTGGGCCAAAGGGCACAATAATTTTAATCGGTTTTGATGGGAAGTTTTGAGCTGTGGCAATGAAGCAAAAGCTAGCAGCCATAAAAATAGTGAGACTTTTAAAAAAATAGGCCAAAACATCTTTCATCGAAATTTTCCTCAAGTTTATTGACTAGTCAAGTTTTGGGAATAGCATTATCAAAACGTTCTTACTCAATTTTATTCAGGGCTTCTTGAAACTTAGTCACTGTTCGGTCAACATGGAGTAATTTATCAATGCCAAAAAGACCTAACCGAAACGATCGGTAGTCTGGCCCCTCGTCACACTGCAGTGGAACTCCTGCTGCAGTTTGTAGGCCTTGCTCAATAAACTTTTTACCAGACTGAATTTCAGGGTCGGTGGTATAACTGACGATGACACAGGGTGCTTGGAAGCCTGCACCAGCTACTGAAGGGTAGTTTTTGTCAATTAAAACTTGGCGTATCTTAGAGCCCAATTCTGATTGTGCCAATTTTAATTTTGCAAAGCCAATTGATCGTGTTTCTAGCATCACATCACGGAGTATTTTGAGTCCATCAGTTGGTAGTGTTGCATGATAAACAAAGCTCGTTGTGGCATAGGCTTCTGTAATTTGAGTCCATTTCTTTAAATCGCAAGCAAAGCTAGAACTAGTGGTTGACTCCATTTTTTCTCTAGCCAACTGACTCATACTAATCATGGCGCAGCATGGCGAACCAGTCCAACCTTTTTGAGGTGCGCTAATTAGTAGATCGACTTGATTTGCTTTCATATCAACCCACATAGCACCGGATGCAACACAGTCCAGAACAAAGAGTCCTCCTACAGAATGCACTGCATCACCGACTGCTTTCAAATAAGAATCTGGCAGCATAATACCTGCTGAGGTTTCGACGTGTGGGGCGAAGACGATACTGGGCTTTTCTTTTTTAATAAAAGCCACAACATCTTCAATCGGATGAGGTATGAAGGCTCCTTGATTTGACTGTTCAGTTCGCTGCGCTTTAAGAACATGGACGTCGGTTGCAAAGCCACCCATTTCAAAAATTTGAGTCCAGCGATAGCTAAACCAACCATTTCTTAAAATTAAGCATTTTTGATGATTCGCAAATTGACGAGCAACTGCCTCCATCCCAAAAGTCCCACTACCTGGAACGATTGCGCATGTATCTGCGTTATAGACTTCTTTTAAGACCATCGAAATATCCTGTACAACCTGTTGGAACTTTTTCGACATATGATTGAGTGAGCGGTCTGTATAGACTACTGAATATTCTAACAATCCATCGGGATCTACATTGGGTAATAAAGCTGGCATATTGCCTCCATAAAACAGCAGTTACTAAAAAAAATTTAATTAGGCGGAGTCTTTTTTGTTAAGATTGACTAGATATTATATGAGTTTTAAGCTGAAGGTAGAAATCGAACCGGTCTTGAACCGTTCGGTGTGCTGCGGGTTTAATAATTTGTATTTCAACATTTAATCAAATTGAGGGAGTTTTCATGAAAAGTGATATTGAAATTGCACAAGCAGCCACAATTCAGCCGATTATTCCATTAATCAAATCCCAAATTGGTATCGATGCAAAAGAGTTAAATCCCTATGGACATTTCAAAGCGAAACTATCCTTAGATTACATTCAGTCATTGCAGGGTAAACCCGATGGGAAGCTCATTTTAGTAACGGCTATTTCGCCTACGCCCGCGGGCGAGGGTAAGACCACTACGACAGTGGGTTTGGGGGATGGACTAAATCAAATTGGTAAGAAAGCCTTAATTTGTTTGCGAGAGCCGTCGCTTGGACCGGTCTTTGGCATGAAAGGTGGGGCTACTGGTGGGGGCATGGCACAAGTAATACCAATGGAAGATATCAACCTGCATTTTACGGGGGATTTTAATGCAATCGCTCTGGCTAATAATCTATTAGCCGCTTTGATAGATAACCATATTTTTCATGGTAATGCCCTGAACTTTGATGTCCGGCGGATTACTTGGAAACGGGTCGTCGATATGAATGATCGGGCTCTGCGCAAAATAACAGTTGGGCTAGGCGGCCCTGGTAACGGCTATCCCCGCGAGGATGGTTTTGATATTGTGGTGGCCTCAGAGGTTATGGCAATTTTTTGCTTAGCCAATAACTTAAAAGATTTAAAAGAAAAATTAGGAAGAATTGTAGTTGGATATACTCCTGATCAAAAAGCCATTTTGGCGAGTGATTTGAATGCGCAGGGGGCTATGGCAACTTTGTTGAAAGAAGCATTTTCCCCAAATATAGTACAAACTTTAGAGGGTAACATTGCCTTAATTCATGGCGGGCCATTTGCCAATATTGCACATGGGTGTAATTCCGTTATTGCAACAAAAACAGCTTTAAAACTTGCTGACTACGTTGTGACTGAAGCTGGTTTTGGTGCAGACTTAGGTGCGGAGAAGTTTATCGATATTAAATGCCGAAAATCTGGTTTAGTGCCATCGGCGGTTGTCTTAGTGGCTACTATACGAGCACTCAAATATCACGGTGGTATTGAAGTGAAAGAGACCGGAAAAGAGAATCTGGACGCTCTAAAGAAGGGGTTGGTGAATCTAGAAAAGCATATTACGAATATTCGCGATCACTATGGACTTCCTTGCGTCGTAGCAATCAATCTGCGGCAAGAAGATACTGTGGCAGAAATTGAGTTATTAAAATCCACTACTGCGCAGTACGGAGTAGAGGTTATTCCGGCGAAGCATTGGGCTGAGGGTGGTAAGGGTGCGACTGATTTAGCGCGTGCAGTAGTCAAGCTATGTGATGGCCCATCGCAATTTAAATTTGTATACGAAAGTAACATTCCATTAATCGAAAAGATTAAAGCGGTTGCATTGAAAATTTATGGCGCGAGCGAGGTTTCTGCAGATAAAAAGATTATGGAGAAGTTATCCTCTTATGAAGCTGCTGGATATGGTCATTACCCCATTTGTATTGCCAAAAATCAATACTCATTTTCTACAGACCCAACTCTGCGTGGGGCACCACAGGGGCATATTTTGAATATTCGTGAGGTCAGATTATCTGCCGGCGCAGAATTTATTGTGGCTGTATGTGGCGACATTATGACGATGCCAGGTTTGCCAAAGATCCCAGCAGCAAATTCAATTGATGTTGATGATCTGGGTAAGATTTCGGGCCTTTTTTAAATCCTGGTTAGTTAATGCTGTAAGTAATAAAAAAACACAAAAAAATATAAAAGGAGATAGTATGTTTTCAAGATTTTATCGAGTTAGATACCTGTTGATTATTCTTAGTTTCTTGATATTGCCTATAGGACATTCACAACCGGTTATAGATCTTAATAGACCGATTAAGATGGTAATACCTTGGCCACCTGGTGGGGGGAATGATTCTCTAGGAAGAGGTTTTGCAGTTTTACTGGCTGAGAAGTTAGGGCAAAAAATTGTTATTGAAAATAAGGGTGGTGCTAACGGCATTATTGGTGCCGAGGCTGTTGCCAGATCTGCACCGGATGGTTATACGATTATGTTTCATAGCATGACTTCCCATGCAACGAATGCAGTTATGGGTATTAAGCTGCCTTACGACACGATTAAAGATTTTGCGCCGATTTCTCAAGTTGCCTCATTAGATTTAATCTTAGTTGCGCACCCAAGCTTTCCGGCAAAGAATGTTCAAGAATTAATTGCATTAGCCAAAACGAAGCCTGGATCTATTAGTTATGCATCTTTTGGGAATGGTAGTATGGCTCATATTGCTGGTGAGTTACTAAATCAAAAAGCTGGCATTAAGATGGAGCACATTCCTTATAAGGGAGGTGCTCCAGCCCTAGCAGATAATTTGGCTGGGCATGTACCATTATATTTTGCAGGTTTAGGCGTTGCGCTACCTCATATACAAGCTGGGAGTTTGAGAGCGATCGCCGTAACCGGTAACAATCGAAATCCACAATTACCGAATGTTCCTAAAATTGCAGAAACTACTGGTTTATCCGATTATGAGGCAAATATTTTTTACGGGATGTGGGCGCCTGCAGGAACACCCGAAGCAATTATTCAAAGACTTAATCGGGCTACTCTTGAAATTACAGCAAGCGCAGCCTATAAAAAGAAAATAGAAGCAGATGGTTTTGCTGAAACAATTGGAAGTAGCCCTGAAAAAATGGCTAATACGATTAAGGCAGAAATGGAGATTTTGGCAAAAGTAATTAAAGAAGCAAAAATACAGCCGTAAACATAACCAAGTTGCAATAAGTATTACAATCCAATTAGAAAAATAGTCGTCAAGTTATTGCAAAATGACTTCTCAAACTAAAAAATAGATATTACTAGACCATTTATAAAAGGAGACTTATGAAGGGCAAAACTTATACCCAAGAAGAGATGCGTGCCTTTACAGCGCGCTTTCAGGACTTAATTCCAAGTAAGAAAAGTTTTAATCATGAAACAGTTGGCATCCCCGGTGAAGCGTACGAATTAATCGCAGCGCAAAGTGTCTATTCAGTTATGGCCCCAGAGGGCAATACTAGAAAGGCTGCAAAGCCAGCGGTAATCGGTGTGCCGGGTCTTGAAGTGGCGATTGCTGAGTGTCCTATTGGGCAGGGTCCTGCGCTGCATAATCATCAAAGAACGGTTGAGACCTTTATGTGTTTGACTGGTCGTTATGAGATTATTTGGGGTAATGATGGTGAAGAGAGTATTTTTTTAGAGCCATTTGATTTAGTATCAATTCCCCCTGGAGTGTATAGACGATTTCGTAACGCTTCCGATTTGCCGAATGCCAAGTTGTTAGTTCTTGTTCAAGGTGCCCTTGCGGACACCTTTGGGGATGTTGCATTTGATCCGAGAATTGCCGAAGAGGTTGACCAGCGATGGGGGCCTGAGGTAGTTAAAAACTTTAAGAATATTGG
>CALPOM020000098.1 GCA_943325205.2 Thermoflexus hugenholtzii JAD2
CGCAATCAGCCATTGCCAAATAATGCCCAAAATAGCACTTGCCATGAGGACGCGAAGGATATCCTGCTGATAGCGGATCAGGGCAATGCATGCAGCGCCTAAAACTGCCAGGGCAAAGAGCGTTTCATGGCCAAAGAGTGGGCCATCCCAGCCTTTTGGCCAAAGGGTGTGATAGGCGAAAAATACCGATAAGCTAGCGATAACGCCAACAACTGCGCAAGTTATGCCGTTTAGAATCGGAGTTAAGCGAAACTCTTGGCGGGTAGACTCAATGAATGGACCTCCTAATAAAATAAAGCAAAAAGAGGGTAAGAAGATGAACCAACTGACGATAATGGCGCCAACGGTTCCGGATAAGATACTTGATTCAAACAGTTGACCAGCATGGCCAGCGATATAGCCTACAAACGCAACAACAATAATCAGGGGGCCGGGCGTTGTTTCGCCCAGGGCGAGTCCATCCATCATTTGGGCTGCGCTGAGCCAGGAGAAGTCAACTACTGCTGCCTGAAAGACATAGGGTAGAACAGCGTATGCCCCCCCAAAGGTTAAGAGCGCTGCTTTGGAGAAAAAAACGGCTAATTGGCTGTAAGTAGAATCAATTCCCCAAATGGATATACAGAGAAAAAATGGGATTGCCCAAGCCAAAAGACAGATGAGCGCAGTAAGTAGGAATTTCTTTTTATTAAATATAGTATGGTCTAGGACTTGATCCTCGTCGCCGATGACAGCCTGTTGCGTTGCTATTTCTTGTTTTGAAGTGTGTTGCTTAGGATGACTACTGACCCATTCTGGACGATAACGAAAACTAGCAAAGCCGATCAGGCCAGCGCTCAAAATGATGACTGGGTAGGGGATGTGAATCAAAATACCAAAAAATGATAGGCATGCGATTGCTATATGTAAGGGTTTTTTGAGGATTCGGGTGCCAATTTTATAACCAGCATGGATTACAAGTGCCGTGACGGCTGGTTTAATACCCAGAAAAATTCCGGTTACTAAGGGGGTGTTTCCAAACAGCATATAAAGACTAGAGAGGATGATTAAAAGGATGAGTGCTGGTAAGATGAACAGCACGCCAGCGACGATACCACCTAAAGTTCGGTGCAGTAACCACCCCATATAGATTACTAGCTGCAGGGCCTCCGGTCCTGGTAAGACCATACAATAATTGAGCGCATGTAAAAAGCGTTTTTCGGAGATCCAGTGTTGTTTCTCGACAAGTTCTTGGTGGACTGTGGCGATTTGCCCAGCCGGTCCACCAAAACTAATAAATCCGAGTTTGAACCAAAAACGCAGGGCTTGTGCCCAAGAAATACGCGTTGGACTATTTTTCAAAGATTTGTCGGATCATCCATGCCGCCCACGACATGGCTAAAGCCAGAATCGACATAAGTAATTTCTCCGGTAATTGCTTGGGAGAGGTCTGACAAAAAGAAAGCGGCGGCATTGCCCACATCCTCGACTGTGACATTGCGACGCAAAGGTGCATTTTTCTCAACAAAGTCTAGGATTTTTCCAAAGCCTTTGATACCAGAAGCTGCTAAAGTTTTGATAGGTCCGGCTGAGATGCCATTAACTCGGATACCTTTAGGGCCCAGTGAGGCTGCCAAATAGCGCACACTTGCTTCCAGAGATGCCTTGGCTAGTCCCATCGTGTTGTAGTTTGGTACTGTGCGTATGGACCCCAGATAGGTTAGGGTCAAGAGGGCGGCATTTGGCGAAAGCATGGGTAAGGCGGCTTTGGCCATCGCCGGAAAACTGTAGGCGGAGATGTCATGGGCGATTTTGAAGCCTTCGCGCGATAAGCCTTCTAAAAAATCCCCAGCGATTGCTTCTCTAGGAGCAAAGCCGATGGCATGCACTAAGCCATCAAGTTGGGGCCAAGTTTTTTGCAGATCGACAAATAATTGATCAATTTGAGCATCGCTCCCAACATCACAATCAAAGATCAGTTCGCTATTGAATTCTTTGGCAAACTCCTTTATTCGGCCGATAAATCGTTCCCCAACATAGGTAAAGGCCAGTTCGGCTCCCTCACGGTGGCATGCCTTAGCAATGCCATAGGCAATCGAGCGATTTGATAAAAGCCCGGTAATCAATATTTTTTTACCGTTTAAGAAGCCCATCTATATTTCCCCTAGAATCTAATGGATATCAAAATCCAACGAAATTTGTTTGACCAAATTACAATTGTTACACATGAATACAGCAATTTTAAAAGATCCACTCGAAGACTCTCTGAAAAATCCTCTCATGGGGCTTGCAATACGATTCGTTTTGATCCCTTACTGTTTGGTTTGCCTATCCATCAATGCATGGGCGGGACATGCTTTTTCGCAATACGGTAACCCTAAGTATCCGAAGGATTTCACCCACTTTGACTACGTTAATCCGCAAGCACCCCAGGGCGGGACTTTAACTTTAGCCAATCCAGACCGCCGCACGAGTTATGACAAATTTAATCCATTTAGTTTGAGGGGTGTTTCGGCACCAGGCATTGCGGGTTTAATGTTTGAGTCTTTAGCGATTGGAAGTGCTGATGAAACCTCTTCGATTTATGGTTTGATTGCACAGGATATGACCCTATCTGAGGATCGTTTGTCGATGACTTTTGTACTTCGTCCTGAGGCAAAATTTAGTGACAATACGCCCATATTAGCGAGTGATGTGAAGTACAGTTTTGATACGTTAATGAGTAAGTTAGCCCATCCACAATATCGCATGGTCTTTGCCGATATTAAGCAAGCGGTAGTCGTTGGCGAGCGAACGGTGCGCTTTGATTTTAAAGAGCGTAATGGTGAGGCGCCGCTTTTAGTCGGAACCTTGCCTATTTTTTCTGCAAGATGGGGCATTAAAAATGATGGTCAGAAGGTTGCTTTTGATCAAATCGCTTTTGAAAAACCAATTGCAAGTGGGCCATACTTGATTGAGTCATATCAGACTGGTAGAAACATTATCTTTAAAAAGAATCCGAACTATTGGGGAAAGCATTTGAATGTTCGGGCTGGAAATTTTAATTTTGACCGAATTGTATATAAATTATTTAGCGATGACACAGTCCGTTTAGAGGCTTTTAAGGCTGGTGAATTCGACGCAATTGTGGAGTATCGTGCAAAATTATGGGCTAAGAGTTACCAGGGTAGTAAGTTTAGTAATGGGACTTTAGCCAAGCATGAGTTTACGCATAGAAACGGGGCTGGCATGCAGGCTTTTGCGATGAACACGCGCAAGGACTTTTTTAAAGATCCCCGAGTGCGCCAAGCGATGGGTCTAGCGCTTGACTATGAATGGATGAATCGGCAAATTTTTTATAACCAATATAAGCGTTTAGACAGTTATTTTTCTAATTCCTTGTTAGGCGCTAGTTTTGAGCCAAATAGTATTCCTGAAGGAGAAGAGTACAAGTTATTAAAGTCCTTAGATCAGCAATATCCTGGCGAGATTCCTGAGGCAGTTTTTGGTCCTATGCCATCTCCGGTAAGCACCAGTGAGCCAAATTCCTTACGAAAAAACTTATTAAAAGCGAGGGATTTACTGGAACAGGCTGGTTGGACATATCGTGATGGTGCATTACGTAATTCCTCGGGTCAAGCATTTGAATTTGAAATGCTTGAGGACAGTCCTTTTTTATTGCGTATTTTGTCAGCTTACATTCGTAATTTAGAAAAGTTAGGAATCAAGGCCAATGTTCGGACAACTGACAATGCGCTTTATAAGAAGCGTTTGGATGAGCACGACTTTGATATGACAACGGTGCGTTACCAAGATACTCAAAGTCCGGGTAACGAGTTGTGGGATCGTTTTGGACGTTTAGCCGCTGATGAAAAAGCTTCCGATAATCATCTTGGGGTTCGCTTGCGTTCGGTTGATGCCCTTATTTCGCGGATTACAAAAGCTGAAAAGAGAGAGGACTTATATTTAGCAACGAGGGCATTAGATCGCATATTGATCCATTCATACTATGTTGTTCCTCATTGGTATAGTCCGACTCACAGGGTTGCCTATAAAACCGTTTTAGGTTTTTCCCAACCACCTGCATATTACCGGGCAGAGGATTGGATTATTGGTAACTGGTGGCGAAAACCCGCTTCTGAAATAAATCTCCCAGCGAAGGAATAATCGTATGCATCCTGGATTAGTGCCTTACCTCATTAAACGTCTCTTGTTGATGATTCCAACTTTGCTTGGTGTTTTAACCTTGACCTTTGTCGTGGTGCAATTTGTTCCTGGCGGTCCGGTCGAACAAATGGTTTTAGAGTTAAAGGGTGGTGGTGCAGCCGGTATTGGCTCAGGGGAGTCGTCTGGTGCCGGCAGTAATTACCGAGGTAGGCAGGGTATTGAAGAAAAAAATTTAGCGGAGATTCGGGCTTTATATGGCTTTGATAAGCCACCTTTAGAGCGCTATATCGATATGTTGATTCGTTTTGCTAAATTTGACTTGGGGAAGAGTTATTACCAGCACCAAACGGTTTGGGATTTAGTGATATCGAAGTTACCCGTATCAGTGAGCATCGGTTTGTGGACTTTTTTTATTTCCTATTTGATATCTATTCCGCTGGGGATTGCCAAAGCGGTGCGTGATGGCAGTCGTTTTGATATTGTTTCAAGTTTAGTAATCCTAGTGGGTTATGCGATTCCTGGTTTTGTCATGGGTGTTTTATTGCTAGTTGTTTTTGGTGGGGGAAGTTTTTTACAGCTATTTCCTCTTCGTGGACTGGTTTCGGATAATTGGGAGAGTTTGAGTTGGGCTGGCAAGGTAATGGATTATTTGTGGCATATGGTGCTACCGATTACTGCATCGGTTATTGGGAATTTTGCGATGATCACCATGCTTACCAAGAATTCATTTTTGGAAGAAATTCGTAAACAATACGTCACCACTGCAAGGGCTAAGGGTTTAAATGAAAATCAGGTCCTGTGGAAGCATGTCTTTAGGAATGCGATGTTACCCTTACTGACAGGCTTTCCAGCAGCGTTTATTGGGGCATTTTTTGCCGGTTCGCTCTTAATTGAGACCTTGTTTTCTTTAGACGGTTTAGGTTTGATGTCCTTTGAAGCGGTCATGCGTAGGGACTATCCCGTAGTTTTTGGAACCTTGTATATTTTTACTTTAATTGGCTTATTTACTAAACTTATTTCTGATATTGCTTATGTCTTAGTAGATCCTCGGATTCAGTTTGGTTCGGAGGGTTCTTAATGGTTGCGGTCAAACCTAAAAATACAGCTTGGCAGAGATTCAAAAAAGACCGTTTAGGCTACTGGAGTTTATGGACTTTTTTAATTCTTTTTGGGATTAGTTTAGGCGCCGAATTTGTTGCCAATGATCGGCCGATTATTGCGGTATATCAGGGTAAGGTCTTTTTTCCAATTTGGAAAGATTACTCAGAAAAAACTTTTGGTGGTGACTTTGAAACCCCGACTGACTTTCATGATCCAGCGATTCGGGCTAATCTAAGTAGTGCCGGTAATTGGGCTATTTATCCGCCTGTTAAATATAGTTATTTAACCCTCAATTACTTTGCTAAGGAACCCAATCCAGCTGGTCCATCAAGCGATAACTGGTTTGGAACAGACGATCGTGGTCGCGATGTTTTAGCGCGCCTGATTTATGGTTTTCGTTTATCGGTTTTATTTGGTTTGGTACTTACCTTAGTTGGGACAGTCATTGGAGTTTTTTTAGGTGGTTTGATGGGCTATTTTGGCGGACGTTTTGATTTAGTAAGTCAACGGCTAGTAGATATTTGGCGATCGATGCCTGAGTTATATTTATTGATTATTTTTGCCTCGATATTCACGCCAAGCATTTGGTTGCTCGTGATTTTGTTGTCTTTATTTAGTTGGATCAACTTGTCGGACTATGTCAGGATTGAGTTTTTTCGAAATCGTGCACTAGAGTACGTGCGCGCCGCTAAAGCCTTGGGATTAACGAATACTCAAATTATGTGGCGACACATTTTGCCGAATAGTTTGATACCGGTGATTACTTTTTTACCATTTCAGATGAGCGCTGCGATTTTATCTCTCACCAGTCTAGACTTTTTAGGCCTAGGGGTTCCTCCGGATACGCCGAGTTTGGGTGAGTTGTTATCCCAAGGTAAGGCGAACTTAGACGCTTGGTGGATTTCTTTATCGACATTTATCGTATTAGTCGGTACTTTATTACTACTTACTTTTATGGGAGAGGCTTTAAGAAATGCCTTTGATCCGCGTCGAAAGGCTTCTTCATGAGTTATGAACTAAGGATTGAGAACTTAAATATTTCTTTTGAACAAGGACGAAAACAAAAGAAAGTAGTTGATCAGTTAAGTTTTGTTGTGCCTGCGGGTCGGCGCGTTGCCATTGTTGGCGAATCAGGTTCGGGTAAATCTTTAACGGCGCTATCTATTTTAGGGCTCTTACCGGACGGTGCCCAGGTCAGTGGCCATGTGTCGTGGAATGATCGGAACTTATTGCGCGCGAATTTGGAGGACCTGCGAGCCATTCGAGGACGTGAGATTGCGATGGTATTTCAAGAGCCAATGACAGCTCTTAACCCCTTATTTACTATAGGTAATCAAATTGTTGAGGCTGTTCTAGTGCATCAGTCTGGGTTACAGAAAGCAGCTGCTTATGCCTTGGCTTTAGAGATGTTAGAACGGGTTGGTTTGTCGGATGCACGGATGAAGTTACAAGCTTACCCGCATCAGCTTTCAGGCGGCCAGCGTCAACGGGTCATGATTGCGATGGCCTTAGCAAGTAAGCCACGTTTATTAATTGCTGATGAGCCAACAACTGCTCTAGATGTCAATTTAAGGAAACAAATTTTAGATTTACTTAAAGAGTTGCAGCAAGACCCTGCAGGGCATGGAATGTCTGTCTTATTAATTACCCATGATCTAAATTTAGTGCGAAAGTTTGCCCAAGACGTGGTGGTGATGCATCAGGGGCGTTTAGTGGAGAGTGGTACCGTGCAGGAGATCTTCGAGAACCCACAAACACCTTATACACGGGCGTTAGTCGAAAGTAAGCCGGATAAAAACTTATTACCAGTTTTACCACTCGCTCCTTGTTTGATGAAAGCCGCGGCCATTAGTGTGTCATATCCTAGGCCAAAGCTTGGTTGGGATCAAGTTCTTACGATGTTTGGGCGCACTGCTTGGAATATCGTCTTAGATCAAGTCTATTTAGATTTAAGGCAGGGTGAGACAGTCGGAGTGATTGGTGAGTCTGGGTCTGGTAAGACTACTTTGGGGATGGCACTGTTAGGATTGATGCCAGGAATTTCTGCAAAGACCGAGGGACAGCTGGAGGTTTTTGGACAATCTTGGCATACTTTAGGCGAAGCTCAAAAACGAGCGATGCGAGCTCGCCTACAGGTCATATTTCAGGACCCATTTGGGTCACTATCTCCCCGCATGAGTGTTGGGCAGATTATTGCAGAGGGTCTAGCAGTTCATCAGCCGCAGTTAACGGCCAAGCAGCAGATGGACCGAGTGTTGGAGGTCCTGATTGAGGTTGGTTTAGAAAAAAACTCGATTGATCGGTATCCACATGAATTTTCTGGTGGCCAACGGCAAAGGATTGCGATTGCTCGAGCTTTGATTTTAAAGCCGGAGATATTGATCTTAGACGAGCCGACCTCCGCGTTAGACGTCACCATACAAAAGCAAGTATTGGGTTTATTGACCCAATTACAGCATAAGTATAATTTGGCATATGTGTTAATTAGCCATGATATTTCAGTGATTGCTGCGATGTCGCACCGGGTGATTGTTCTGCAGCATGGTCAGATGGTCGAGTCTGGCGCTACTGAAGAGGTGATATATGCCCCCCAGCATCCTTATACACAGCATTTAATTGCCGAGGCATTTTGACGATTTGTGGATAAAAGGCTTGATTAATAAGGAAATTATCTGTAAAATAAAAAATCTTTGTTATTATAAAAAATATTTCTATGTCTTTTCAAGGGCTTACAAGAAAAACTTGCGCAGTTACTCTACTTTCAATTGCGATTGCTCTTGGTGGTATTTTGCCCGGATTCGCATTTAGTCAAGCAGTTGAAGAGGCCACAGTGACTCCTGTGAAACAAAATTTTTACGGTAAGGTAGTCGGTTCTGTAGTGGGC
>CALPOM020000099.1 GCA_943325205.2 Thermoflexus hugenholtzii JAD2
ATTAGTACTGGGACAGAAAAATTATTATGGTCTGGCCGGATGCCAAATTTTCCAGGTATGGGTTACCCGCTTGTACCGGGATATGAATCAGTTGGACGGGTTATACATGCAGGGAAAAAAACGCATTTAGAACTGGGTGCACGGGTCTTTGTGCCTGGCGCGAAATGTTTTGGTGACGTACGTGGTTTATTTGGTGGCTCAGCTTCACATGTTGTTTTGCCAGAATCGCGGGTCACACAACTCGACGAGAGTTTAGGCGAAGAGGGTGTCTTATTGGCATTAGCCGCAACGGCATATCACGTTACTGGTGGGGATGTAGAAAAACAACCAGATTTAATCATTGGCCATGGTGTTGTCGGTCGGTTACTAGCGCGTATTGCGGCTTTAAAGGGCCAGAAAGTAACGGTTTGGGAGACGAACCCAGAGCGCATGGGAGGCGCCTTCGGGTATCACGTTACCCACCCAGAAAAAGATGACTGTAAGCAGTACAAAATTATTTGTGATGCGAGTGGTGATGCGAAATTAATCAATACCTTAATTGGTCGTATGAACTTTCAAGGCGAAATCGTCTTAGCTGGATTTTATGAAGAGTCCATCTCCTTTATGTTTGCGCCGGCGTTTATGAAAGAAATGAGAATGCGCATTGCCGCCCAGTGGCAGCCTAGTGATTTAGTGGCAGTTCAAGAATTAATTGCTAATCAGCAATTGAGTTTGAGTGGATTAATTACCCACCACAGTAGCCCAAGTAATGCTCAAGAAGCCTATCAAATTGCCTTTACCGATAAGCAATGTTTAAAAATGGTTCTCAATTGGAAAAACTGAAATGAATAGTCCTATACCAGCACAAGCTACAGTGCAATTTATGCACTTAAAAAAGGAAGCAGCTATTGAGCCAACTCCGGTTTCGACTGCGCCAGTAACCAAAGAGACGCAAATTATCGCGATTTACGGCAAGGGCGGCATTGGTAAAAGTTTTACCCTGGCAAATCTTTCTTACATGATGGCGCAGCAAGGTAAAAAAGTTTTACTGATTGGCTGTGATCCTAAAAGTGATACCACCTCGTTACTTTTTGGAGGTAAAGCATGCCCAACGATTATTGAGACTTCTTCCAAGAAAAAACTCGCTGGTGAGTCGGTTGAGATTGGCGATGTTTGCTTTAAGAGGGATGGTGTATTTGCGATGGAATTAGGTGGTCCAGAGGTTGGGCGTGGTTGTGGAGGACGCGGAATTATTCATGGTTTTGAAACCCTTGAAAAGTTAGGTTTTCATGATTGGGGATTTGATTATGTGTTGTTAGATTTTTTAGGGGACGTGGTTTGCGGTGGGTTTGGTTTACCGATTGCTAGGGATATGTGCCAAAAAGTCATCGTCGTGGCGAGTAATGATTTGCAATCTTTGTATGTTGCCAATAACGTTTGTTCAGCGGTTGAGTATTTTAGAAAACTGGGTGGCAATGTTGGTGTCGCAGGCATGGTAATTAATAAGGATGACGGCACTGGTGAAGCTGCTGCGTTTGCACAAAGAGCAGGAATTCCGACTCTAGCAGCGATACCTGCCAATGATGATATTCGTCGCAAGAGTGCTAATTACGAAATTATCGGAAGGCCCGGTACCGAGTGGGCAAGTTTATTTGAAGAGTTAGCAAGTAATGTTGCTCTAGCTCCACCAGTTCGACCTAAGCCTTTAACGCAGGACGAACTATTAGGATTATTTTCAGGTGATCAGGTTGGACGTCATGTTGTTCTTGAACCAGCAACTTTATTCGATATGGTTGGTAAAGACCAGGTTATTAGAGAGTCTTTAGAAGTAGTTTACGACAAGGTATAAAGTAATGACCCATCAGATAATCCCAATCGTCAATCAATCCCAGGTAGAGGCTGGTGATGGACTTGGATGTCATGCCGGTGCGCAGACCATGATTGCGGCGGCGAAGGCGGCCAACAAATCTGAGGTCCTACATCAATATGCCTTAGATTATCCTAAAGGACCGCACGATCAACCGCAAAGTATGTGCCCAGCATTTGGCTCCTTGCGTGTTGGCTTAAGAATGCGCCGCACATCGACCATTTTGTCAGGGTCAGCTTGTTGCGTCTATGGACTTACCTTTACATCGCATTTTTATGGTGCTAGGCGCAGCGTTGGTTATGTCCCTTTTAATTCGGAGTCATTAGTCACTGGTAAATTATTTGAAGATATTCGTGAGGCCGTTCATCAAGAAGCGAATCCAGAAAAGTACGATGCTATTGTCATTATTAATCTATGTGTACCAACAGCGAGTGGCGTACCCCTACAGTTATTGCCAAAAGAAATTAATGGCGTCAGAATTATTGGTATTGACGTGCCTGGATTTGGTGTACCAACACACGCTGAGGCAAAAGATGTTTTGGCTGGGGCAATGCTCAAGTATGCTAGAAGTGAAGCCTCGGCTGGGCCTGTAACAGCGCCTCGACAAGGTGTGTCCGATAAGCCAACCATTACCCTTTTAGGTGAGATGTTTCCGGTTGATCCAGTTGGTATCGGGATGCTCCTTGAACCCATGGGGCTAGCAGCCGGGCCAGTAGTTCCTACCCGTGAGTGGCGCGAATTGTATCAAGCTCTAGACTGTGCTGCGGTAGCAGCAATACATCCTTTTTATACGGCGAGTATTCGAGAGTTCGAAGCTGCTGGACGCCAGGTGATTGGTTCTGCGCCAATTGGATACGAAGGAACAGCGGCTTGGCTTGCACAGATTGGTGCTGCGTGTAATGTCAATAGTGATTTAATTGCAGCTGCGCAAAATAAGTTTTTACCAATGATACGAAGTGCTTTGGCTGCTAAGCCGATTAAGGGTCGAGTGACGCTCAGTGGTTATGAAGGTTCGGAGTTGTTAGTAGCGCGTTTATTGATTGAAAGTGGAGCGCAGGTTCACTATGTGGGTACGGCTTGTCCGAAAACCATTTGGAGTCAACCTGATCGCGAGTGGTTAGAGTCAAAAGGCGTTCATGTCCAGTACCGGGCATCCCTTGAGCAAGACTTAGCGGCTGTAGCTGAGTTCAAACCTGATTTGGCAATTGGTACCACGCCGGTTGTGCAAAAAGCTAAACAGCTAGGGATTCCAGCCCTATATTTTACCAATTTAATTTCAGCTAGACCGCTCATGGGAGCGGCTGGTGCTGGTTCTTTAGCTCAAGTAATTAATGGCGCGATTGCAAATCAAGAGCGCTTTTCCACCATGCGCGATTTCTTTGAAGGTGTTGGTAGTGGATACGCCAGTGGCGTTTGGGATGAGATTCCGCAGGATCGGCCTGACTTTAAAGCGGACGTTAAACGGCGCTTAGATAAGGCGCAGAAAAAGCGCAAAGCAGAGGAGATTGGCTGATGTTTGTCATTGACCATGACCGAGCAGGCGGCTATTGGGGCGCTGTGTATGTGTTTACCGCAATTAAGGGTTTACAGGTGGTCATTGACGGTCCGGTTGGTTGTGAAAACCTACCAGTCACGTCTGTTTTGCACTATACCGATGCCTTGCCGCCACATGAATTACCGATTGTGGTGACTGGTCTTGCAGAAGAGCAGTTAGGGCGCGAAGGTACTGAAGAGTCGATGAAGCGTGCTCATAAGACTTTAGATCCAGAGTTGCCCTCGGTAGTTGTGACAGGTTCTATTGCAGAAATGATTGGTGGTGGAGTCACTCCTGAGGGAATGAATATTGCCAGATTTTTGCCAAGGACTATTGATGAAGATCAATGGCAAAGTGCCAACCGTGCAATGTATTGGTTGTGGACTGAATATGGCATGAAGCATATACCCGAGCGGCCAGTCCGCAAGCCAGGTGAAAAACCACGGGTGAATATTATTGGGCCAGCGTATGGTACTTTTAATATGTATAGTGATTTAGCAGAGATCAAGCGTTTGGTACAAGGTCTTGGTGCAGAAATCAACATGGTATTTCCGATGGGGAGCCACTTGGCAGATGTCTCACGTTTAGTTGAGGCTGACGTCAATATTTGTATGTATCGGGAATTTGGTCGCTTGCTCTGTGAAAACTTAGAGAGGCCTTATTTACAAGCACCGATTGGGATGCATAGTACGACCAAATTTTTAAGAAAACTTGGTGAGCTCTTAGAGATAGATCCTGAGCCATTTATTACGCGCGAAAAAAATACGACAATCAAACCTATTTGGGATTTGTGGCGTTCAGTAACGCAAGATTTTTTTGGAACGGCGAGTTTTGGTGTCGTTGCCAATGAGACATATACGCGTGGCATTCGTAGTTTTTTAGAAGATGAAATGGGTTTGCCATGTCACTTTGCAGAGTCGAGAAAGCCTGGAGAAAAAACGGATAACGCGAAGATTCGTGAATTAGTGCAGACCAAGACTCCTTTAGTTTTATATGGAAGTTATAACGAAAGAATGTACGCTAGCGAAGTTGGTGGGCGCTGCGCATATATTCCATCGTCCTTTCCTGGAGCAATTATTCGACGACATACTGGTACGCCGTTCATGGGCTATGCAGGCGCTACTTATATTATTCAAGAATTTTGTAATGCCTTATTTGATGCTTTGTTTCATATTATTCCTCTTGGTACAGAGCTTGATAAGGTTGAATCGACTTTAGCAAAAGTTGGGCAACTGCAGAGTTTGCCATGGGACTTTTCTGCACAGGAACTTTTAAATCATTTAGTAGAAAACGAGCCGGTATTGACGCAAATATCGGTTGCTAAACGTTTGCGAGATAGAGCAGAGCGTGAGGCCAGATTGGCAGGCTTAACGCGGGTTACTGAAGAGTTAATTCAGAAGATTAAAGCATCAGCAGGTGCAGGGATTAGCGCATGAATCAATTGATTCAAATAGCGCACAAAGAATATAGCGTTTTATCGTTATATCCCCACGCTACACGGGGTGAGTGTAGGACAAGTTGTAACGTTATTTTAGGGAGTAATCAACATGAGTGAAAACAGATCTATTTCTGGTTTGAACGATGCTGAGGCCCAAGAGTTTCATGCATTTTATGTGCAAGGACTTGTTGGGTTTGTTGCAATAGCAGTTATTGCACATATCTTGGTATGGGCATGGCGTCCTTGGTTTTCGTAATCTTTAGTTAACAAAGGAAAGGGGAAATATATGGGAGTTAAAACAGAGTCAATGGCAAAGTTTATGGCGGATGATTCCATATCATTCAAAATAGTTTTTTTATTGAGTTTTGTGGTTTGCTTCTTCATAACCCTGTTTGCGCTAGTACTACCTGTGCAATGGAGGCTTTGGCTTCCTGGTGCTGAGGGAGATAAGTCGTTTCTCGACTCAGTTCGAGCAGGTGTTTATAGCTTTATGTCTTATTTAAATTAGGAGAATCATTATGTGGAGAATTTGGAAGTTATACGATCCGCTACGAGCGATGGTAGCTCAAGGCGTTTTTCTCTTTGCTCTTGCTGCCATGATCCATTTGATTTTATTGAGTACTACTCAGTACAAATGGTTAGACGGTATGAGTCAATCGCAATATATGCAGTCTCGCACTGCGCAGAAGTAATCAGTAAAAAGCCTTGGAAGAGGTTTTTAAAACCTCTTCCAAGCACGAATTTTATTATAGTAAAAACTTAAAAAAGGGGGGAGCAATCATGGCAATGCTCAATTTTGAAAGAAAGTACCGCGTCCGCGGTGGAACCTTGGTTGGCGGGGACTTGTTTGATTTTTGGGTTGGTCCCTTTTATGTGGGATTTTTTGGTGTAACTACCGTATTTTTTTCTTTCTTGGGAACCGCTATGATTTTATGGGGTGCGGCTCATCAAGGAGTATTTAATATCTGGCAAATAAATATTGCTCCGCCTGATTTGAAATATGGGCTGGGTTTTGCGCCGATGATGGAGGGTGGGCTTTGGCAAGTTATCACGATTTGTGCTCTTGGGGCATTTGCATCTTGGGCGCTCAGGGAAGTTGAAATTTGTCGCAAACTCGGTATGGGTTTACATGTCCCTGTAGCTTATAGTATGGCAGTTTTTGCATACTTTTCTTTAGAAGTTATTAGGCCGGTACTGATGGGTGCTTGGGGTCATGGATTTCCTTACGGGATTATGAGCCATTTAGATTGGGTCTCCAATACGGGGTATCAATACTTACATTTTCATTACAACCCAGCGCACATGATTGCTGTGACTTTGTTTTTCACAACAACTCTAGCTCTCGCTTTACACGGCGCACTCGTTTTATCTTCGACGAATCCTTCGAACGGGGCAATCAAAACACCAGAACACGAAGATACGTTTTTTAGAGACATCATTGGCTATTCAGTAGGGACTCTTGGAATTCATCGTTTAGGTTTATTTCTGGCCTTAGCGGCAGTTTTTTGGAGTGCTGTTTGTATTATTATCAGCGGACCATTTTGGACACGAGGTTGGCCGGAGTGGTGGACATGGTGGTTAAATATGCCGATTTGGCACTAAACGATTATTTTGGAGATAAAAATGGATTATCAAAATCTATTCACCCAAACACAGGTCACAGGGCCAATTAGCCGTGGCGTACCAATTAATAGCTATGATCAAAGAGAGCGCACCCAAGGCGTTAGTTTTTCTAGCCTGCTAGGGAAGATTGGTAATGCGCAACTTGGCCCAATCTATTTGGGGCGTTTAGGCGTTGCCTCATTAGCGTTCGGGATGGCGGCATTTTTTATTATTGGTATGAATATGCTAGCGCAAGTGGACTGGAATCCCATTCAGTTTATTCGCCAATTATTTTGGTTATCGCTCGATGCTCCTGCGCCGAAGTATGGTTTAGGTTTGGCGCCACTCAATGAGGGGGGGTGGTGGAATATAGCTGGACTATTTAGTACGATTGCAATCTTATTATGGTGGTTTAGAACCTACCGTCGAGCTTTAGCACTGGGGATGGGGACGCATGTCTCTTGGGCGTTTGCATCGGCTATTTGGTTATTTTTAGTACTTGGATTATTTCGTCCTGTTTTAATGGGTAGTTGGAGCGAGGCAGTACCTTTTGGAATTTTTTCACACTTGGACTGGACAGCCGCATTATCCATTCGTTACGGCAATTTGTTTTACAACCCGTTTCACATGTTATCGATTTTCTTTTTGTACGGTTCTGTATTACTCTTTGCGATGCATGGCGCCACGATTTTAGCGGTCAGTCGGTATGGTGGTGAGCGCGAAATTGAGCAAATTGTTGATCGTGGGACGGCGTCTGAACGAGCAGCTTTGTTTTGGCGTTGGACGATGGGTTTTAACGCTACGATGGAATCGATTCACCGTTGGGCTTGGTGGTTTGCAGTGTTAACACCGATATCAGGTGGGATTGGTATTCTCTTAACTGGAACAGTTGTTGACAACTGGTATTTATGGGCGATGCATCACGGTATGGTGCCGGCTTATCCAGTTACGAATGTGATTGACCCATCTATTGCAACCCCAGCTTTTTCTGCACCATTACAAGGAGCTAAATAATGAAAAAAAATATCTTTTCTGCGCTCCTAGCTATAAGCGCACTACTTTTTCTGACGGCTTGTGAGCGTCCGCCAATCGATGCCAAGCAAAATGGCTTTCGGGGCACAGCGATGGTCGATGTTCAAAATCCTCGGATAGTGGCTGAGAAAGTTAAATTAAATACGATTCCACCTTCTTCTGGGGCCATTTCTGGTGAGGGAGAAAAGGCTAGCAAAGTATATAAAAACGTCAAAGTGTTAGGAGACTTAAGTACGGCGCAGTTTAGTACCTTTATGGTGACAATGACAAGTTGGGTTGCACCCAAAGAGGGCTGTGCCTATTGTCATAATCTTGAAAATTTAGCGGATGATAGCAAGTACACAAAAGTTGTTTCTAGAAGCATGATTGAAATGACTCAAAATATCAATGCGAATTGGAAGTCACATGTCCAAGAAACGGGCGTTACTTGCTATACCTGTCATCGTGGCAATAATATTCCGCAAAATGTTTGGTTTAAATCACCGCCTCAAAAAGGTGGGAATATGTTGGGCAACTTAAATGGGCAAAATAGCGCATCCCCGAGTGCTGCTTATAGCTCATTACCGAATGAAACCTATTCCAAGTTTTTGCTTGCTAGTAATCCAGCACGCATACAAGGTAAAGATGGTTTACCCAATGGTAACAAGCATTC
>CALPOM020000100.1 GCA_943325205.2 Thermoflexus hugenholtzii JAD2
TAAGTATTATTGCGCCGATCTTCCGACTGAGCTTTATCATCACTACGATCCTAGCCATATTTTTCCTAGATGAGCGATTTACTGTACTGAAGTTTTTGGCTCTTTGTGCGTCACTCTGTGCAGTATTTTTACTTCTTGGGGGCGAAAAAAAAACCAGCATATCTCAAAAGGCTCTTATACAAGTCATCATCGCCACTGCCCTCATGGGTGTTGCTAGTTTTATTTACAAGATTGGCACTTTATGGGGCGGCACTCCCGCAACCATCATTACTGGTCAAGTAAGTATTTTTTTTCCACTAGCTCTTAGCTTTGCATTCTACAAAGATCGCGGCTTTCGCCCTATTCCGGTTGCTTGGAAATACGGCGCCAGCGCAAGTATCTTCACTTTAATAGCTTTAATACTTCTCTTGTCAGGTCTAAAAATTGGAGAGGCGAGCACTCTCGTACCCATCTCCCAAATGGGCTTTATTGTGACGGCTTTAATGGGTTATTTTTTACTCAAAGAACCGTTTACAGTGCGTAAATATTTAGGCCTAGCCTGCGCATTTTCGGCTCTCATTTTTCTGAGTATTTCCTAATGAATGTATAGTATAAGAATGGCAAATAAACTCATTTGAGTTCAAACTACGACTGACCTAAAGAGAATATATTATGGCAAAACTTCGCCACATCACAATTACAGTTCCCGATCCAGAAAAAGCTGCAGAGTTCTACATGAAAGCTTTTGACATGCAGCGTGTTGGCGATACTGACTGGGCTAATGCAAATGGTGTTTACCTCAGTGACGGTACTGTGAATCTGGCTCTTTTACACTATAAAAATCCTGATTCAGCGGGCGATCGTGGGACTGATTTTGTCGGTATCCATCATCTTGGATTTTGGGTCGATGATGTTGCCCAATCCCGAAAAGCTATCGAAGCAGCAGGTGGAACATATTGGATGGGTGATGTTAAAAAGGATGGTGGATTTTATGAAGTGAAATACTTTGATCCGCATGGGGTAGTCGTTGATATTACTGAAGATGGTTGGCGTGGTGCTTGTAAAGATGTCACCCCTGCTTCTAATTAATAGAGATCCAACAAGATGATATATAAAATTCTCAAATCTACATTAATATTCCTACTAGTTTGCATCAGTTTAAATACTATAGCTCAAACCTACCCCAATAAACAGGTACGTGTAATCGTTCCTTTTGAAACTGGTGCTCCAGATTCATTAGCGCGCCTGATTGCCCAACAATTAACGCTACAAACCGGTCAATCTTTTATTGTTGAAAATCGGCCCGGAGCTAACGGTATGATCGGTGCAGACCTCGTCGCGAAATCCAAACCTGATGGCCATACTCTACTAGTCACTTCTACTTCCATCGTAATCAATCAAAGCTACTATAAAAAAGTGGCCTATGACCTCACAAAAGACCTTGTCCCGGTCACTAACCTCGGCTCTGTCGAAGCATTATTTGTTGTTGTTAATTCGAAATTACCGGTAAAAAACTTACAAGAATTTTTGGCCTATGCTAAGAAAAAAGAAAATAATGTCTCCTATGGGTCTCCAGGTAATGGCAATCATCTACATATTGCTAGCGCCCTTTTTAATCAAAAAATGGGCCTTGATATGGTACATATCCCCTTCAAAGGCGCCGGCCCAGCATCGACAGCTCTTCTAGGTGAACAAATCCAACTCCTAGTTGCTACACCACCTTCAGTGTTACCGTTTATCAAAGATGGAAAATTACGCGCTATCGCCTATACAGGCGCCAAGCGAGCAAGCTTCCTGCCAGATATACCGACTGTTGCGGAACAAGGTTTTCCAGGTTTTGAAATGGATGGAGGCTGGTTCGCTATGTTCACTACTGCCGGAACACCAAAAGAAGTTGTAGAAAAAATTCAACAAGAAATTAAAACTGCTTTTAATAAAAAGTCTGTTTATGAAAGTATTACAAATATTGGTCTTGAACCAGTAGGAGATACTCCAGAGCATTTCAAAAAATATGTTGATGCGGAAATTAAAAAAAATGCTGAATTAATTCGTCTTTTAAATATTAAAGCTGATGATCTTAAATAATCCACCTTACTCTTTCACTAAAAATAACTCCATCTAATGGGCAATTTACATTCAATGGATCACGTCTATAGCATTGCAGATTTTCGTGAGATAGCAAAGCGCAAACTACCTAAAGGTCTCTTTGAATTTATTGATCGTGGTAATGATGATGAAATTGCTATGCAGGAAAATATAGCGGCGCTAGCTAGGATTAAATTAGTGTCTAGGGTCTTAACTGATGTCTCTAAACGTAATTTATCTATAAAGCTTTTAGGAAAGCAGCAAGCTTTGCCCTTTGCCATCGGCCCAACAGGCTCAGCAGGACTGACCTGGTTTGAAGGAGAAATCGCTCTTGCTAAAGCCGCCGCAAAATTAGGTATTCCTTTTACCCTAGCTACTGGCTCAATGACAGCTATGGAGCGTGTAGTTAGTGAAGCTGGTGGTACTTTATGGTTTCAACTCTACTTATGGCCAGATCGATCTTTATCACACCAGCTCGTTCGAAGAGCTAGTGCGGCTGGCTATGATGCGCTTGTTTTTACGGTTGATACGCCCGTCGCACCTGGTCGAGAATATAACCTTCGAAATGGTTTTGTGATTCCTTTTCAATTTACTCGTCATAATGTGATCGATGTTTTAAAACATCCGGGCTGGCTTCTCGGTGTGATTGGAAAATATCTAAGTCATTCTGGCTTACCTAAATATGCTAATTTTCCAGAGCATATGCAAACTAAAATTACCGCCCTGCCAATGGGAAGGTCAATGGCTACAAATGAAAGTATGTCTTGGGAAGATTTAAAAGAACTTCGGAAGATATGGCCAAGAAAACTAATTGTCAAAGGTATTCAACATCCAGAAGATGCTAAATTAGCAATTCAGTACGGCGCTGATGCAATCGTAGTTTCTAATCATGGCGGAAGAGTTCTAGATAGCTCGCCAGCCACCATCGATATCCTACCCAAAATTGTCGAGCGTGTAAATCAACAAGCAACCGTCCTAATCGATGGAGGCTTTCGAAGAGGAAGCGACATCATCAAAGCCCTGGCCCTTGGCGCGGACGCAGTTCTATTAGGTCGTGCTCCGTTATATGGCACTGCAAGTGCTGGTCAAGTTGGCGCTGAGCGTGTTTTAGGCCTGTATAAAAATGAAATTGACCGAGTCCTAGGACTAATTGGCTGCCAGGATGTAAATGATTTAGATTCGAGCTATTTATTTACTAAGTAATGATCAACAATCTAAGCTATTGAAGCTCTTGAAATCTGCCAGATTGATAAACAATGTCTCCGCCAACAATGGTTAGCAAGGATTCAATATCCTTAATCTGATCGGTAGGAATCGTCAAGTAGTCGGCATTGAGTACCGCTAAATCAGCCAACTTACCAACCGCTAATTCACCCCGCATATCTTCCGCGTTGATAAACCAAGCACTACCTTTGGTATATATTTTTAAAGCATCTATCCGGCTTAGTAAATGATTCGGCATTCTTGTTGTCTGTCCATCGACACTCCGACCATCAATCATCCACTGTAATGCTATAAAAGGATTAAATGACATTACTCGATGCGCATCAGTCCCACCTCCAACAGCAATGTCCAGAGCTAAAGCTTTTGATATTGAAGGCATTATATTTAATTGGTCTTGACCATATTTTTTCTTAAAAAAACTAGTCCGGTAATACATTGCATTTTGAACTAACCAACCTATACCAAGTCGTTTCATCTGCATTAACGTTTGATCCGAAATATTATTCAAATGCGCGATAGACCACCTTAAAGACTTTATTTTATCTGGAGCATTTAACTCGTCAATCACCTCGAATAAATGATGGACACTTTCATCGAAGTGCCAATGAAAAGTAACCGTTAATTTCTTTTCAATGGCCCATACCAAAACATTCCGCAATGTATCTTTATCTGTTTTTTGGGGACGATCGTTGTTATACATACCCCAAGTAACATTTTCACCAATCCCGTTGAACTTTAAAAAGGAGTCACCAAAACCCATGGGTAGCTCAGCTGTTAATTCTTTAAAATCCTCAAGTTCATAATCCTTTCTGGGCGCTGACAAACTATAATTAACACGAATAGTTAATTTTTTTTCTCGCCATAATCTAAATAATGCGTCATAAGATTGCTGTGGTAAGTTGTAACCTCCTGGATCAATAACTCCTGTAATACCATATCGGTTGAGGGCTTTAAAGAAAAGTTTCGTACCTTGTAATTGATCCGATAGAGCAAATGGTGGGAGTAATTCATAAACTTCACTAATCGTTCGGGCATTACCAGTTAGCCAGCCAGTTACTCTGCCCAGAAGATTTTTTTCAGGCTGTAATCTAGAAAATAGCTCCGCATTGGTATCAAGTCCAAGCTTTGCTATCCCCTTTGGAGAAATAAATACTGCCGAATATTGTTCTTGAATATATAGATGGTGATTCGGAGCCGCAGCAATTAGCTCAGCTTGACTAGGCTTTCTACCATCTTTGAATTGCGCTTCAATCCATCCACCAGCTATAACCAACCAAGTTCCCTTAGGACGACCCTTAGCCGCTTGTGAAATCTCTCGTAAAGCCTCCTCAATAGTTCGAACATTCATCCAACTTAACTCTGACTGAAAACTTAGACCAGCTCTGATGGCATGTATGTGTGAGTCAATCAAGCCAGGAATTACGGTGGATTGATGCAGATCTATCTGTTGTGTATTGGGTCCAATAAATGGGCGCATCTGCTCAGTAGTGCCTAGCCCAAGAATGATTCCTTGACCAATGGCCAACGCACTAACTTGACTACCATCAAACAGTACAAACTTACCATTGAATAAAACTCGTTCAGCAATTGGATTAGCAAAAGTATTGCCAAGAACTAGATTCAGAAAAATGAAACAACAATAGAAAAAAAAGCGGTTTAAGAATATCACTTCACTTTTTGCATCATACAATCAGTTTCAATTAATTTGACCGAAGACCTTGGGCGCCTTACTAGTCTGGTTTGTTTATATCCTGGTTTTTCACAGGTAATCGTGATGTCTTCAGCTACAGTAGTCGGAGTAACATGACTTCGATATAGGCCTAAAATATTTGCCTGCACAACTACGGACTGACCTGTTTTAGGTTTTAAAAAAATTGTAGCCTTGGGAATATTAGAGCCCCTCTCATCGCGAACAAACCCAAAAAAGGCAGGTCCAGCAACTCCAGTATCATCTGGATAACCGTCTTCAAGACCACCAGCAAAACTAAAAAAATTTGCACTAATCATCCATGTTAAAAAAATGAGTTTTCGAAACATCATCGTTCTTACCACCGCCAATAAAACTTTAAGGAATAAATCAATACGGGAACTAATAAAAGAGAGGTCCACCATGTAATTGATAAAGGTATTTTTTTAATGATCCTGTCAGGTAATAAGCCAATCAATATTGCACAAAAACCCGCGCCTATTGATGCTGTGGCAATCCATCCATACCAATACATACCTGGTCCATCGTCTGGAGTAGCAGCACTCCATCCCCATTCAAAGCGATTCGATGCAGGATAAAAGGTAAATAGTGGCAACTTCCATACATCACTAATTAAATAAAATAAAGAAGTCATGGCAGAAAAAATAACTGCCATCGAGCGATATCTTGATGATTCTTCTTTTAGCGATAAAATTTGATGACTGGCATTCCTTGGCATTAAGATCCATACCCCCGCACATTATTTACAATATGACCAATTAAAAAAGCATACCAACAAACACCAGTTAAAAATAAAGTGGTGCACTTTCGGGCTAAGTCATAATCGACATTCTTCATGTGCTTCCAAACGTAAGAATATATGGGTAACATTCCTAAACCAAAAACGACTAAATGCTCTTTCATCTCAAACACACCTAAGGTCTTATATAACTCTTGCTGCTCAATCGGAATCCTGACATAGATCCGATACTGCGCATAAATCCAAGCACCAAAGATGAAACTACTGATCCATAAGTAACAGATTGCTTTGGTATATTTTTGCGCTGTGACTGCACGAAAATGGGTTACAAAAGAATCATCTACGCGAAGTTTTTTAACTGGCATTAAAACGGCCATTGCTTGATGCGTTAAAGCACCAAGCAATGCCACTGAAATTAATCCATGGATTAATAACAGAATTGTCCAAAAGGCATTTTCAGAAATATAGTCGTATAACCAATCCATCTTATTACCTTTTAATTAGCTGGGGCGCCTTTTAAAATCCAAGCAATAATCAAACTTGTATTTTCTTCAGTAACCTGCGGGTTTGCAGGCATTGGGATCTTACCCCAGGCACCTGCACCACCATTACGAACCTTAGAAACTAATAATTTTTGTGCATCTGCTTGATTCTGGTATTTCTCAGCCACACTCTGAAATGAAGGGCCTACCAATTTAATAGCCGCCTGATGGCATACTAAACAGCCACTTTGCCCCGCCAAACTAGCCACAGTTTTGTTGTCTTGGGCCATTGTTTGATTACTGAGTAAAACTAACCATAATGGTAATAAATACTTGTGCATATGAATAACTCTCATCAAAACGTTTTAATTAGCTAAAGGATTTGGGCGTATCTGAACTTTAAACACTTTCGGATTTGAATCTTTATTGCCATCACCGCTATGGAAATTAGTTCTTGTTCCAGAAGTTGTCCATACTGCGCGACCCTTCCAACCTGTATTTACATCATCTATCCGTCCATCAACATTTTTCGTAAAAAATCCTAATGGATACGGAACTCGTAAATTCACTAATTTACCATCCACCACAGCGATTAAAGCCTCACCACCACTAGAAGATGCAATCGGTACGTCTTTACCCAAACCTAAAGTGTTATGTAAGTCTACCCAAATATAGTACGCTCCATCTGCACTTCCACTTGGATCATTCACATTTTTAAATTGTGGCCCAGGTAGCTTATATAAAGTCCAACCCTCGGGACAATGCTTACCCTCAGCAGTCGTTGGGCCATTCATCGGCCCCCGACATTTGCGACGATCTAAACTAGCAATCTGGCCACTACCCAGCACAGTCCAAGCCACACCCTTGGAGTCCACGTCTACTCCTCGTGAACCAAAAGTTCCCTCAGGCGATTGAAAAATCTCTGATAAAGCAGTATTACTTGGATCAGCACCCGGAACTAAACGAATTAAATAACCGGGTTGATCTATCCTAGAAAATCCAACATCCATCGATTGACCCCAAATAGAATCATCGGCTGGACTTGGCTGAACGCCATAAAATGCCGCCATAATACGCTTATCTTTAGATGGATCTAAGGGTTGGTTCGCCTCAACATACTCGTCCCGCTTTCCATTTCCGTTCGTATCTACAATGACCGGTGTCCAACCTTGTGATTTTTGCTCGTCTTTCGTTTCTAAATACATTTTCGTATTTAACCAACCGACAACCCCAGATGCCGGAGATCCAGCACTAGTCCATAACGTGTCGTTCTTATCCCGAGCAAAGTACAAGTGATGCGTTGTAAAACAAGTACTAATCAAACTCCACTCTTTTGACTTTGGGTCATACATGGAAAGTTGTCGAGCAGATTCGTTTAAAGGTACAACCTTGGCTGAGGGATGATCAGAGCCCTTTTTACAAAAATCAGGATTAGGACTGTTACGTACACGAGCAGCAAACCACAATTTATCGCGCTGGTCCCATATTAAATTGTGAATACTCGTATGACCATCCCAAATAGGATCCTTACCCCAATAAGCGGATTGTCCTAACGGCAGACTCAACGAAGAATGTGTTTTGGGATCTGCATAAGGCATCCGAATCTGTGTTGCGGTATGGGTTTTAGGATCTAAAACAGGTACTAAATCAGTACTCTCTTCTGGCGCACCAAAAATAAA
>CALPOM020000101.1 GCA_943325205.2 Thermoflexus hugenholtzii JAD2
AGACCTAGTAATTCACTCTTAGATAGTTCACCAGAAGCAGTTTTAAGAAACAGTTCAAAAATCCGTTGACCCATTTCTTGAACAGAAACTGTTCCATCAAGAATTTCTCCGCAGTTAATATCCATGTCTTCAGTTAAGCGGCTGTACATAGGCGTATTAGTTGCAAGCTTGATGCACGGGGCAGGTTTTGAGCCGAACATTGAGCCGCGACCCGTTGTAAATGCTATTAGATTGGCGCCACCGGCAATTTGACCAGTCGCTGATACTGGGTCAAAGCCTGGCGTATCCATAAAAACAAATCCTTTTGCTGTGACGGTCTCAGCGTAGTGATAGACAGCCATGAGGGGGCCGGTGCCACCTTTCATGGAAGAGCCTAGGGACTTTTCAAAGATATTTGCTAGGCCTCCGACTTGGTTTCCTGGGCTAACTTGACCGTTAATTTGAACATCTCGTCCGACGGAATATTCATCTTTCCACCAGCGGATTCGTTCGATGAGTTTTTCGCCAATTTCTTTATTTGCTGCGCGCCTTGTGAGTGTGTGTTCTACTCCGTAAATCTCTGGCGTTTCAGACAAAATACCGGTTCCACCATGTCTGGCAAGGATATCAATAGCTGCTCCTAAAGCGGGATTAGCGGTAATGGATGAAAAGCCATCGGATCCACCACACTGGAGGCCAACAGTGAGGTGACTCGCGCTAACAGTTTGCCTTCTGGCTTTATTCGCATCGGGTAGCAGGGCTTTAACTGCTTCAACTCCGGCTTCTATGGTTTTTCGGGTACCTCCAGTCTCTTGCATAATAAACGTATGCAAAGTAGAGCCCTCTTGCAGGTCTTCTTGCTCCATGAGGCCTTTGAGTTGATTGCGCTCACAGCCAAGTCCGATAACCAGTGCGGCAGCTAAATTAGGATGCCGGACATAGCCAGCCATCGTTCGGCGCAATAGTTGCATCGGCTCACCGGTCATTTCCATACCGCAACCGATACCGTGGCTAAAGGCAACGACACCGTCTACGTTGGGATAATCTTTTAGTCTTTCAGGAGTAAACCATTCGGCTATCTTATTCACCACGGTTGCGGAGCAATTAACGGTTGATAAAATCCCGATAAAGTTCCTAGTACCTACTTTGCCATTATGTCTAACATAGCCTTGGAAGCTTGCCCGTTCTGACTCTGGCAGCATTTGTATTGGTTTAAATTCGCTAGCGTGGGCATAATCGCGGTCAAACTCTTTGAATTGTGTATTGTGGCTATGCACCATGGTGCCGGCCTCGATGTCCACATTAGCAAAGCCAACCGTTACGTTATATTTGAGGATTGGTTCCCCCTTACTAATTTTTTTGGCAGCAATCTTATAACCCGCGCTCACTTGACTTTTGCTGGTGAAATTTTCGCTTGGTACTTGGGTTCCGATGGCGACATCGATTCTGGCAACGACTACGTTGTCGTTAGGATGAAGGCGAATGATTGGTCCAATCATTTTTTTATCTGTAGTATTTATCATTTTTTATAGCTTATGTGAGAAATTTATTAAGGAATTTGGTCTGTATTGTGATCAATCTTAATGCTGATTGTAGTGCTATGCCGATCCATTCAAGAAAAGGAATTATCGTAGTATTTTATATGGAGAGACATCTGCATATCTAACTAGCGACTTTTTACATGCTAGTTAAGGTGTTTTGCGCTTGATACTTTGAAGATCAGTCTTTATGTATGAACTTGGTAGTTACCCTAGTTTGATTCAAGGAATTCGATTTTTAGTAGTTATACCTATTGAGTCAGACTCCTACCGCGCCTATATTATCAACATCTAAAATTCAATGATTTGGAGTCAAAGATGACTAAACTAATAGTAAACGGGCGTGACTTTGATATTCAGGTTGAGCCAGATACGCCCTTATTATGGGTGATTAGAGAGCAGATTGGCTTAACAGGCACTAAATTTGGTTGTGGAATTGCGCAATGCGGTGCATGCAGTGTTTACCTGAATGGCCAACTGATGCGATCTTGTATTTATAAGTTTTCGATGCTTAAAAATGGTGATCAAATTACCACGATTGAGGGTTTGTCAGAAAATCGCACACATCCTGTCCAAAAAGCTTGGGCTGAGGTTGATGTCCCCCAATGTGGCTATTGTCAATCTGGACAAATTATGGCGGCAGCCGACCTCTTAAAAAGAAAACCCAATGCCAATGATCGAGATATTGACGATGCGATGACCAATATTTGTCGGTGCGGGACCTATCAACGTATCAGAGAAGCGATTCATGTTGCTGTTGGTATAGCAAAAAAACCTGTAAATATTTAATTTGCGATTAAGGAATATCCGATGAAAGATAGCTTGGTGGCAAAAAAATATTCGAAGACACACCATGCAGGGCGGCGAAATTTTTTAATCCAAACAGCGGTTGGAGGTAGTGGTTTAATTTTAGGGCTTTATCTACCTCAAATTGCCAGTGCCGATACAAGTGTTGCGCCAGAAATGAATGCTTGGATAGTTATTAAGCCAGACGATACGGTGATCATTCGGATGGCAAGAACTGAAATGGGGCAGGGGACTTTAACAGGCTTAGCCCAATTAGTTGCAGAAGAATTAGATTGTGATTGGTCCAAAGTAACAACGGAGCGCGTATCACCCCAAGATAATTTAAAACGCAAAAACGCTTGGGGTCAGATGCTAACGGTTGGTAGCTTTGGAATTCGTTTCTCGCAGGATGTTGTTAGGCGTGCTGGAGCTGCAGCTAGACTCATGCTTTTACAAGCGGCTGCCCAAGAGTGGAAGGTGCCACTTTCGGAATTAAGTGTAGCGAACAGCCTGATCACGCATACAGGTTCTGGCCGACAAATCAGTTTCGGTAAGCTGGTGGATGCAGCCGCCAAACTACCACCGCCGGACTCTAAGGGATTAATCTTAAAAAAACCTGAAGAGTGGAAATTAATTGGTAAGTCTGTAAAGCGCCTTGATACTTTGGATAAATTAGACGGTAGTAAAACCTATGCAGTTGACGTCAAATTACCGGGGATGTTAAACGCGATTTTGATTGCCAGCCCAATTTTTGGGGCCAAGTTATTAAAGATCGACGCTACATTGGCATCGAGTATGCCGGGTGTAAAAAAGATTGCGATGATTGGTGATCAGGCGTTTACAGTGATTGCAGATACTTGGTGGCACGCAAAGGCTGCCTCTGAAAAAGTCATACCGAGCTGGGATGAGGCGGATTTACATCTTAAATCGAGTAGTACGATTACCGCCTACTTACGTACTGGACTGACTACGAAAACTGGCCTTTTTAGTTTTCGGGACGAGGGCAATGCTATCGCAGCGATTGCGGGTTCTGTAAAGAAAGTTGAAGCGACGTACAGCGCTCCATTTTTGGCCCATGCCACGATGGAGCCGATGAATTGTACAGCGATGGTGACGACAGATCGCGCCGAAATTTGGGTACCTACACAAGATCCTGAGGGGGCTTTATTGGCGACTTCTAGAACAAGTGGCGTTGCAATTGAAAAATGTATTTTGCATCGTTTTGACCCTGGAGGTGGGTTTGGTCGTCGAGGTCGCGTATCTGACTACGTTGTGTATGCTGTCCAAATTGCTCAACAGATGCCCGGTGTTCCTATTAAGATGATTTGGACACGTGAAGAGGACATGACGCATGGGCAGTACCGTCCTATTTCCATGTGTAAGATGACGGCTGGACTTGATGTAAATAATCGTTTGATGGGTATGCACGTACGTTTGTCTGGTCAGTCAATTTATGCCTGGCGTAATCCCAATGAGAACTTGGTTGGCTTTAAGGATAATTCGCAAGTGCAGGGCTGGCAGGGAGATCCTAAGAGTGATCAGCAGTTAGTTTATCAAGTACCGAACCTGCTCATTGAATATGCGATGCGTAATACACATGTACCGGTTGGTACATGGCGGGGCGTCAATATTCCTCAAAATGCTTTCTATATGGAGACATTTATCGAGGAGATAGCTCGGGCTGCTGGGCAAGATTCTTTAGAGTTTAGAAGATCGATCACTCGCTTACCAAAACAATTAGCCATTCTCAATCTTGCAGCTGAAAAAGCTGGCTGGGGTAAGCCGCTTTCGAAGGGCGTATTTAGGGGTATTGCACAGTTCATGAGTTATGCCGCTTATTCAGCTGCCGTGGTTGAACTTTCATTGAATAAAAAATCAGGAGAAGTTAAAGTTCACCGCGTTGTTTTAGCTGTTGATTGTGGTTATGCGGTGAATCCTGGTCAAATTGCTGCACAGGTTGAGGGGTCAATTGTCTATGGTTTATCTGCGGTAATGTGGGGCGAGTGCACTGTTGAAAGAGGGCGTATTAAACAGACGAATTTTGATAATTACCGAGTATTGCGTTTAGCAGAAATGCCTAAAGTCGAAACGTATATTGCGCCTACTGGCGGAAGTGTTTGGGGTGGAATTGGTGAGCCAACCATCGCGGTTGTTGCGCCAGCGGTTGTTAATGCATTGAGTTTGGCAACTGGTAAGTTTATTAGAGATTTGCCGATTAAAAATCAAGTAATGACTTAGAGTAATTGACAAATTGATAGGACTATGTAAACCTTAGGTTGGTTTATTTATAACAATAAAAGATAGTAAATAGGAGACAGTAAATGAAGCGTCTAGTTTTAGGAAAGCAACTTGTAATCATTTTTTTAACGCAAATGGGTTTGGCGTTTGCTCAAGCACCCGATGTGGCTTCGAAAAATTATCCGGATCGCCCGGTTCGAGTCTTAGTAACCACTGCCCCTGGCGGAGCCTCCGATATTATTATTCGGCCGTTAGCACAAAGGTTAACTGATACCTTAAAGCAGACCTTTTTTATTGACAATAAACCAGGCGCCTCAGGCATCATTGCGATGGAGGCTGGTGCTAAAGCGAATCCAGATGGTTACACGATTTTATTTGGAACAGTTGGTACTTTTGCAAGTAACGCTGCTGTTCACGAAAAATTACCTTATGATTCGATTAAAGACTATGCCCATGTCTCCCTGATTTGTAAGACGTATATGGTACTGATCATTAATCCAAAGTTACCTATTAACAATCTCAAAGAGTTCGTAGAATACGCCAAAGCTCGTCCTGGTAAATTAACCTATGGATCCTATGGAATGGGAAGTTTTGCGCATCTCTTAGCAGCGTCTTTTTCTGATACAACCGGCATAGAAAGTGTGCATGTCCCTTACAAAGGGAGTTTGCCCGCTATTACCGCGCTGATGGCTGGTGAGATTGATTTCATGATTGATACATTACCTTCAGCTGTGCCATTTATCAAACAAAACCGGATTAAAGCCTTAGCGATTAGCTCGCCAGAAAGGTTTGAATCAACACCTGAAATTGCAACTTTTGCAGAGTCCGGTTATCCACAATTTAAGCCAAGCGCCTGGTGGGGTATCGCTGCTCCGGCAAATACGCCCAAAGCGATTGTACAAAAGCTCAATGCGGCAATTAGTGAGGCCTTAAAAACGCCTGATTTAATTGATCGGTATCGAGCAAGTTATGCTATTCCAGTTGGTGGGCCTAGTGATGAACTATTAAAACAAATATCGACGGATTTGAAAACCTTGACTGAAACGGCCAAAAAAGGCAAGATTAGCATTAACAATTAGTCTAATTCAAAGTTGGTAAGAAAAATCTCTGGTTTTCTTTGATGGGCTAGAGATTTTTTTATGAGTTGCAGTGGTATGAATCGACCTATTCAAGATATACTCTTGCTAGTTTGATGCACTTGCTTTACTCAATGCACAATTTGAATGTATCACTTTAAAGGGAAACATAATCATGATATTTCAGCGTAAAGTTATATGCGCTTTTTTAGTAATTTTTTTAAACATATGTAGCGCCTATGCCCAGGATGTTTATCCATCAAGACCGATCACATTAGTAGTACCCAATCCACCAGGTGGATCTTCGGATGCCAATGCCCGGGTTTTGTCAGATGCTTTGACGAAGGTATTAAAGCAACCGGTGATTGTTAACTTTAAACCTGGAGTCGCAGGACAAGTTGGTAATTCTTACGTAGCAAAAGCTAAACCGGATGGATATACATTGTTAATGGGCTTATCTTCGTTGATGGTTTCTCCAGAGTCTGAGCGCATCCAAGGTAAAGCATCTTTATACGAGGTGAGCCAGCTTGAGCCGGTCGCAATGATTTCGAATGATCCGATGATTATGTTGGTTAAAACAGAATCTCCATGGAAAACTTTAGGGGACTTAGTGAAAACGGCTAAAGAAAAGCCCAACACGATCAATTACTCCTCATCAGGTAATTTTGGTCCAATTCATTTATCGGTAGAAATGTTGACTTACGCGGCCGGTGTGCAAATGACGCAAGTACCATTTGGTGGTGGTGGGCCATCGATGCTCGCTTTACTTGGTGGTCAGGTTGAAATGACAACTGCTATTCCATCTGTTGCGATGGCACAGATCGCGTCGGGAAAGGTTAGACCACTTGCTGTATCCGGGCCTAAGCGATTAAAAGTATTACCAAATGTTCCGACTTATCGGGAAGCGGGATTTGATGCTGAATTTAATATTTGGAATGGACTGTTTGTGCCAGAAAATACGCCGGTAGCAATTGTTAATACTTTGCGAAAGGCAGTGCAAGAGGCTGTTCAAACTGGACAAATTGAGCCGATGATGGATCAGCGCGGTATGATTTTTGACTATCGGGATATTGCTGATTTTAAAAAGTTTGCAAAAGAAGATGGCGACCGGATGCTAAAAGTTATTCGGGCTATTGGAAAATTAAATTAGAGTTTTTTTGAAACTGACTTAGTAATAACAAATCATGCTATTGAAAAATAGCATGATTTTTTTTGATTTGCAAAGAGAGTTATTTTGCATAGATAACAGCAAACCAATTTTTTGGATCTTGCCAAATTTTTTGTGATTGAAGTCCTGCTTCTTCTAATATCCTTTCAATCGAATTGAGCGTATATTTGTGGGAGTTCTCAGTATGAATTCTTTCGCCGACTTCGAATACCCGCTCATGGCCTGGCCAACTTACAACTTGATTCTTGAGGGATTCTACGTAAAGCTCGACTCGCATGAGCTCTTCATTAATAACAATTTGATGGCTAAAGTTTTGTACCTCAAAGTTGGCGCCTATGAGATGGTTAACCACGCGCAGTATATTCAGATTAAAAGCGGCTGTAACTTTCAGAGGGTCATCATAGGCCTGATAAAGAATAGGCGATTCTTTCATGAGATCTATACCAAATAAAAGGCCGCCATGACAGGCTTGCTCTTTGATTTGTTTTAAAAAATCGATGGCTTCAATAGCAGAAAAATTACCAAGACTCGATCCTGGGTAGAAAAATACTCTTTTAGACTTTGGTACAGCGCTTGGTAGAAGCAATTTTTTTGAAAAGTCGACACCCACTCCAGCCATTTGAATTTGAGGATATTGGCCTTGGAGTTTAGGTAGTATTTCGCGCAGGTATTGAACCGAAATATCAAGAGCAAAATAATGTGTGGGAGTTAGTTTAGAAAAGAGTTGCGCAGCTTTTTGGCAGTTACCAGCCCCTAGATCAATGAAGACACGACTTGTGCCAACGGTTTGGCTGATTGAGTCGGCATATTCTTTAAAGATTAGCTCTTCTGTTCTAGTTGGATAGTATTCCGGGAGAAGGGTTATTGCAGCAAAGAGATGCGAGCCGAGATTGTCATATAAGAACTTGGGAGATAAGCTGGCATTTTTTTGCAGCAGGCTATTGGTGATTTCAATTTTTAATGCCTCCGAGTCGGTTGTTTGTATTTCGTGAAAAGAGACGAGTTCTGACATAGGTATAACCTTTTCATTAATTGAGGCGA
>CALPOM020000102.1 GCA_943325205.2 Thermoflexus hugenholtzii JAD2
GGGTTAGTAACGATAACGTGCTCCACCATCGACATTAATGACCTCACCGCTCAGATATTTACCATGTTCGGAAGCCAAAAAGACGGCTAGCTCAGCAATTTCCGAGGGTTCTCCCATTCTGCCATAGGGCAGATTGCCGACTAATTTAGCATAGGCTTTTCGGTCAACTTCATTGGTGGGATTAAGGATACTCTCTGTGCGGGTTGTACGAATTAAGCCTGGGCTGATACCAACAACACGAATATTGTCATCCACACTCTCAGAGCCAAGGGCATTCGTAAAAGCAACAAGTGCAGCATTGGCGGTTGATGTGCCAATTGATTTAGCGTTCAAACGTTCCGCAGCAATTCCGATGATATTAATAATGACTCCGCCATGAGCGTGTAATTTCATGAATGGGTAGACTCTTCTGGTTAAGAAGATTGTGGACATGACTTTACCCTCCCAAGCATCGCGAAATTTGGTTGGATCGATTTCGAATAAAGATCCGCGCCCCATTGCACCGGCTGAGTTCACTAAGATCGTTGTCTTCGCAAAGAAGGGCTCAAGTTGATCGATATTTTTATCTTCGGATAGATTGACTGCCATTGTTTGGACATCTACGCCGTACTCGGCCACTAATTGCTGTTGAGCTTGTTGCAGAGATTTTTCATCTCTGGCAACAAGTCGCAGTGCACAGCCTCTTTTTGCAAAAGCTGTAGCAATACCAAAGCCAATACCTTTTGAGCCGCCGGTAATAAGTACTACTTGATTTTTAAAATCTGTTGTCATTGAGGAATCTTTACGTTAGTTAGAAGGAAAAAAGGGAGGGAGTTACTATTCTGGCTTAATCTCAAGTTGACGGATACGCTGGCCCCATGCTTGACTTTCTTGAGCGATGAATTTTGCAAATTGGACTGGATTATCGTCTCTGGACTCTGCGCCAATATCAAATAGGCGTTTTTGCATGACTGGGGTAGCCATGATTTTTACGATTTCACCATTTAGTTGATTCACGATTGCTTGAGGAACTTTTGCTGGCAAGAACAAAGCGTACCACTCGTAGGTAACCACATTCGGGTAGCCAGATTCAGCAATAGTGGGCAGATCTGCTAGGGCGGGAGGCCTTTTTGCACCAGTTGTTGCAATGGCTCGCAGCCCGCCGGATTTTACATGGGGCATTGTGGCAGTTGGGCTATTGACGAAGACTTGAAAGCGACCTGCGAGTAAGTCAATAATCGCTGGACCACCGCCTTTATAGGGAATACTGAGGACATCGATACCAGCTTGTTTTTTTAGGTATTCCATTGTCAGGTGTCCTGAGGAGTTGCCGCCGGGTTGACCGTAAGCTAGGACTCCAGGATTGGCTTTAGCATAGGCGATGAGTTCGGCAAATGTTTTAACTGGCAGGCTTGGATGAATCGTCAGAAGGCCCGGCATGATACCCACCATAGCAAGAGGGGTAAAGTCTTTTTCTGGATCATAGGGCAGAGACTTAGAAATATAAGGATTAATGACATGGGAACTAATCAGCATTGCCATGGTGTGACCATCCGGCGCGGATTTCGCAAGTTCACTCGTGCCAATAATTTGGTTGGCGCCCGGCTTATTCTCGACAATGACTGTTTGATTGAGTACTTTGCCGAGTTCTACGGCTAGGGACCTTGCTAAAAAGTCATTGGTAGCACCTGGTGCGACTGGCACAATAATTCTGAGATTTTTACTTGGAAAGGGATCTGCCGCATTGCTAATTCCGCAGGTACTCATCATGGTGAGCCATAGCGTAGCCAAGGCGAATTTTTTGAACTGGTTTTGGAGCATCGTAATTCCTTTGAAAGTTAAGTGATGAACTAAAGATTAGGGTAGGCAACTGGCATATTTATTGGCAGAAATTTGTGATTGAAATGTCGATTATCCAGTTTATGTGAGAGATTAGTATTTTTTATTTGAAGTATTTTAGATGATTATTTTTATACACTCTCAAAGTGTAACTAAAACTTAGTAATCCACCGAATCAGTCAATACACGTTCATGTTGTTTTAGTTAATCCAATGATTCAATCGCTGGCGATTTTCTGCGCCCATGAGGGATTCTCAGGAGTACTGAAGAAGCATTTAGTATTTTTACAAAGTGTTAAGATGATGCCAAGAATTACCTTAAACTAGGTAAATATTTAGGAGATTGTAGATGCAACAAAAGCAATTAGGAATTGCGGTCATTGGCGCTGGCCGAATCGGAACACTGCGAGCTAGACTAGCTGCCAAACATCCTTCTGTACAATTTTTAGCGATTGCTGATCAGGATATTTCAAAAGCGAAAGCATTAGCTGAAACTTGTGGAGCTGATTTTTATTCAGCCGATAATGATGAGGTGATTGCTCGACCTGAGGTGACGGCAGTTTTTGTTTCTACCCCGGAAGGTGAGCATGCGGCGCCGATTAAAAAAGCCCTAGAACTTGGGAAGCCTGTCTTAGTAGAAAAGCCATTAGCACTCACCTTAGAAGATGCAGACGATATTTTAGCAACTCTGAAAGCGACTGGAGGTAAGCTAAACGTTGGTTACAGCCGTCGTTTTAAAGAATGTTACTTGCGCGCAAAAGAACAAATTATTCACGAGCGTTTAGGCAAAATTATTGGCGGAACTGCCAGGGTGTATAACTCCCGTGCGCAAGCTTTTTCTATTTTAAAGCGGGATCCGCATGCGACTCCAGTACTCGATGTATTAACCTATTACGTAGATTTGATGTGTTGGTTCTTAGATGGAACGAGTAAACCTGTGGAAGTGGTTGCTCGGGGACAGTCTGGGGTGTTTAAGGCTGCAGGTTATAGCGCAGATGATGTGACTTGGGCAATTATTACTTTTTCTGATGGCGCAGTCATTAACTTGGGGATTAGTTATGCCTTACCGGCACGTTATCCCACTTTGGGGCAATCGGATCGACTTGAATTACTGGGTTTAGAAGGTACGATGATCATAGATGACGATCATATGGATCATATTTTATTTTCTGATCGGGGAATTCCGCATGCCTATGTCCCGGATCATGCAGTGAATATGGCTTTTATTGGGAGTAATACAGCTGGCGATTGGGCTTGTGGAGATTTTTGGGGGTCCCTTGGGAACGAAACGCGTTCTTGGTTGGACTCCTTAGTGACGGGTAGTCCGACGGTACATACAACGCCCTTGCAGGCGCGCATGAATTTAGAGACCACGATTGCTATTGAGCGGGCGGTTGCCAGCGGGCAATCGGTTCGTTTACCTTTTTAGAGGATGTACAAGATGCCCTTCAGAATATTACGCATTATTTTTGTATTAGCTGTAGTTTCAATAACGTCTTTGAGCATGGCGCAGCAATATCCCGATCGTACGGTAAAGATTGTGGGCCCTGGTGCTGGTTCTGGTACAGATTTAACGGCTAGAATTTTAGCTAAATCATTGGCAAAAATTTGGCAACAGTCGGTCATTATAGAAAACCGTCCGGGTGCAGGCGGCACCTTAGGAATTTCTTCGGTTGTGAATGCGCCTGGAGACGGTTATACCCTCCTCGCGCAATCGGCCACTTATGTAATTAATCCGGCAGTTTATAAAAATCAAGGTTTTGATGTTCTCAAGAGTTTAGTGGACATTGATATGATTGCTACGACGCCGTACATTTTAGTAACGGCTGCCAGTAATTCTGCTCAGAATGTCAAAGGTTTAATACAGGAAGCCAAAGCCAAGCCTGGTGATCTAACGTTTAGTTCAGCGGGGGTAGGAAGCTCCACCCATTTGGCTTCAGAATACTTTAATCAGGTTGCTGGCATTAAGGCCATGCATATTCCATATAAAAGTACTCCCGAAGCATTGCAAGATGTTCTATCGGCTAGGGTAACTTATATGATGGCGCCTTATGAGACTGCGATTACGCATATCAAGTCTGGCAAATTACGAGCCCTTGGTTTATCTAGTAAGGTGCGGTCTGACATAAGTCCACAAATACCCACGATTGCAGAGCAATTAGATCCAAATTTTGATATTAATTTTTGGGTTGGTATTTGGGCGCCAATTGCAACCCCTGAAAATATTGTGCAAAAAATCAATGCCGATATAAGTAAAGCATTACAAGATCCAGAAACGAAGACATCATTTACAAATGCGGGTATTACCATTCGGACGATGGGTCAGCAGCAATTTGCAAAGTATGTTCGGGAGGAAATTGCGCGTTATAAAGTGATTGCAGGTAAAGCGGGTATTACTCCGCAATAATCAAAGACATGAATACAATAATGATGAGAAAGCACGAGTTATGTCGATAGGGTTTGAGTCTAGTGCTCTTGGGCGTTTTAAGGTTTTAGACTTATCGCGAGTCCGAGCAGGGCCGGTTTGTGTCCGGCAATTAGCTGATTTTGGGGCAGACGTTCTAAAGATTGAAAACCCTGTATATGAAAATTTAGCAGGTCCTCGGGACGGCTCTGATTTTCAAAATTTACATCGCAATAAAAGATCGTTGACTTTAAATTTGAAGTCGCCAGAGGGCGTGAAAATTTTTTATGAATTAGTCAAAACTGCTGATGTGGTTGTTGAAAATTATCGGCCTGATGTGAAATTTCGTTTAGGAATTGATTATGAGACCTTAAAGGCAATTAATCCAAGAATTATCCTAGTAAGTATTTCTGGCTTTGGAGAGGACGGGCCCTATGCAAGTCGTCCTGGTTTAGATCAGATTGCTCAGGGTCTTTCTGGGTTGATGTCGGTAACTGGTAAGGCGGGTGAAGGTCCGATGCGCGCTGGCGCTGCTATTGCTGATGTTACAGCTGGTTTACTGGGTGGTTTAGGTGTTTTGACTGCACTACTTGAGCGGGAAGTTAGTGGTCAAGGTCAATGGGTACAATCGAATTTATTGTCAGCGGGGCTTACACTTTTAGACTTTCAGGCGGCGCGTTATACGATTGCCAACGATGTACCAAAACAGATGGGTAATGATCACCCGAGTTATATGCCAACATCGGCTTATCCTACTAAGGATGGCTTTATTAATATCGCAGTCACTGGCTCCTCTGGTTGGGAGAACTTTTGTCGGGTGACTGGCCGTGATGATTTGTGGCAGGATATGCAATATAAGACTCCGAAGGGAAGATCTGATAATCGTCAAAGTTTAAATCAAGCCTTGAGTAAAATGACTCTTGAAAAGACCACTGCTGATTGGATGGAGATATTGCTGGGTGGACACATAGCTTGTGGTCCTATTTACCAAATGGATGAAGTCTTTGCGGATCCTCAAGTAAAGCATTTACAATCGACTGTAGCAGTAACTCATCCTGAGCTTGGCGAGTTAAATTTATTGAATCAAGGGGTTAAATTAACTAGAACCCCTGCTAAGATTGTGGCTAGTTCCCCGTTACAAGGACAGCATACTAATCAAGTATTAGAAGAAATGGGATATACCGAGGAGCAAATTAAAGATTTACGCACAAAGGCAGTCATTTAAAACTTATTAATCACTGGAAAATCATGGCAGAAATTATTACAAAAAAAGAAGGACCGATTGGCAATATTATTTTTTCAAATCCCCAGAAAATGAATGCCATGAGTTTAGATATGTGGCTAGGCGTTCCCAAGGCGATGCGTGAATTTGACCAAGACCCAGAGGTGCGCGTCATCGTAGTCAAGGGGGGTGGTGAGAAGGCTTTTATTTCTGGTGCTGATATTAGTCAGTTTGATCAGTTACGAGGTAGCGCTGATCAGCAAGAAATTTATAACCAGGCTGTGGCCGAGGCTTATCTGGCTCCAACTCTGTGTTCTAAACCAGTGGTGGCGAGTATTCGTGGTTATTGTTTTGGTGGGGGCTTAGGGTTTGCAGTTGCTTGTGACATGCGAATTTGCTCAGAAGATGCTCAGTTCAGAATGCCTGCAGCACGTTTAGGCTTAGGCTATGGATTTGAGGGTGTAAACCGTTTTATCAACGTTATTGGGCCAGCTAACACGGCTGATATTTTCTTTTCCGCAAGACGCTTTGATGCAGCCGAGGCCCTCCGAATGGGCTATGTCACGCAAGTTCATCCATCAGATCTTCTCGAGCAAGAGACAAGTAAGTATGTTGGTTCAATGGCCGAGAACGCGCCTTTGACGATGAAGGCTATTAAAGCGGCTGTGCTGCAGTCCGCGGTGCTTGAAAAAGACCGTGACGTTGCCCTTGTATCCAGATTAGTGGATGCTTGTTTTGCGAGTGAGGACTACAAAGAGGGTCGAGCTGCATTTCTGGAGAAAAGAACACCTGTATTTCGTGGTGTTTAGTTGACGATCGGATAGCTTGTTTTTTTAATTGGAACGATGTAGTACCTCAAAATGATGACAAAGGAAAAATAACGATGCACTTACAATGTGTTGGAGCATGTCAAATGTCGGTGAAAATTGGCTTTAGAGTTTGTGCCCAGTTCGTTATTTTGAGTTTGGGGATCCTGCTGATGTTTGGAGTCGTAGCTCAGGAGCAATTCCCACAAAAACCGATTCGTTTGATTTTGGGTTATCCCCCTGGCGGCTCAGCTGATTTTGTAGCGAGAATCACTGCAGACGCCATATCTAAAGAATTAAATGTGAATGTCTTAGTCGATAATAAACCTGGCGCGGGTGGGTCGATTGCAACTGATATATTAAGTAAAACAGCTGGAGATGGTTATACGATTGGTCTGTTAGCGCCTCATGCCCAGATCAAAGCATTATTTCCGAAATTGGGCTTTGATCCGGACAAAGAGTTGCTGCCGGTTTCAAAAGTGTCTCTTGGAACCATGATCATTGTGGTTCACAATAAAACTCCATTCAACACATTACAGGACTTAATTACCTATGCGAAGGCAAATCCAGATAAGTTATTTAATGCATCATCTGGTAATGGCTCTTCACCGCATTTAGCATCTGCTTTATTTGAGTCTACTGCTGGGGTCAAGTTTGCAACAATTCAATTCAAGGGTGGAGGTGCAGCCGCTCAGTCAACGATTGTTGGAGACACACAAGTGATGTTTGCCACACCGGCAACGGTTATGGGATTTCTAAAAAGCGGTATGTTAAGAGCAATCTCTTTGACGAGTGCCAAAAGGTCAGACGCCATCCCTGGAATACCTAGTGCACTTGAAGGCGGGTTAAAAAACTACAATATGGATTTTTCGTATGGGATCTATGTTCCTAAAGGAACACCTGACGTGGTTATTAAGCGATTATTTGATGCTACGACGAAGGGTTTATTGCAAGCTGGCGTCAAAGAACGATTTGCAGTCCAAGGACTTGATATTAGTCCATCTAAATCCACTGAGGATTTTATTGCAGAATTAAAGCAGGAAGCGCCAAGTATTTACAGAGCAGTTAAGGAGTCTGGCGCAAAGGTCGAGTAGGAATAGACTATTGGATTGCTGAGGTTAATTAAAGAAGTAATTTTTAAAAAAGATTTTTAATTACTAGGATGGGTTTATTTATGAAGCGTTATTTATCAAAAATTTTAATTGTGCTGAGTTCTTTTTTTGGTGGTGCCCATGCTCAGCCTGTAACTCCGGTGCAAGGAGCTGTTACTGAATTTAAGAAAATTGATACAGTAGTGGGTACTGGGGTGGAGGCTAAAGCTGGGGCGAATGTTTCAGTGCACTATACCGGATGGTTGTTTGATACCAAGTCAAAAGATAACAAGGGTAAGAAATTTGATAGTTCTGTAGATCGTGGCCAGCCATTTGGATTTCCATTAGGTGGTGGACGGGTGATTAAAGGTTGGGACGACGGTGTACAGGGCATGAAGATCGGTGGTAAGAGAACACTCATAATTCCTGCGTCTATGGGGTATGGTGCTAGTGGGGCAGGGGGAGTTA
>CALPOM020000103.1 GCA_943325205.2 Thermoflexus hugenholtzii JAD2
ATTATTTGGATGCATCGTAAGATTCAGGATGCCTTTTTTTTAGTGGTTGGCTCTAGAACCTGCGCGCACCTCATTCAGTCTGCAGCGGGCGTAATGATTTTTGCAGAGCCGCGGTTTGCCACAGCCATTATTGATGAGCGTGATTTAGCTGGCTTAGCTGATGCGAATGAGGAATTAGATAAAGTAGTCAATCGATTATTAAGTCGCAGACCTGATATCAAGCTATTATTTTTAGTAGGATCGTGTCCGTCAGAGGTAATTAAGCTCGATTTAAGTCGAGCAGCACAGCGTTTAGATAAACAATTTGGACCAGCCGTCAGAATTTTGAACTATTCGGGAAGTGGCATAGAGACGACCTTTACGCAAGGTGAGGATGCTTGTTTGGCCGCTTTAGTTCCTAACCTGCCTGTTCGGCCGACAACTTTCGCAAATGATCTACTCATTGTGGGCTGTTTGCCAGATATTGTCGAGGATCAGTTTGCCCGTTTATTCAACGAATTAGGTATCGACAACGTGCGCTTTTTCCCACCGCGTAAATCAACGGATTTACCTGCAATTGGGCCAAATACGCGTTATTTGCTAGCCCAACCGTTTTTAGCTGAAACGGCCAGGGCACTTGAGCAGCGTGGCGCACAGTACCTTGCTGCACCGTTTCCATTTGGTGTCGAGGGAACTACGGCATGGTTTGAGGTGGCTGCGCAAGTTTTTGGAATTTCGCAAGAGGTAGTAGACCGCGTCCTCAAGCCAAAGCAAGATCGGGCCAGATTAGCTCTCGCTCCGCTCTTAGAAACCTTGTCGGGTAAAAAAATATTCTTTTTCCCAGACTCCCAGTTAGAAATTCCTTTGGCGCGTTTTTTAAATCGCGAATGCAAGATGCTGTTAACAGAAGTGGGTACGCCCTATTTACATAAGCAACATTTAGCGAAAGAGTTAGAGCTGTTGCCTAATTCGGTGCAGCTGTCGGAGGGGCAGGATGTTGAAAAACAATTAGATCGAGTTAGAAATATTGCGCCCGATATCGTGGTGTGTGGCTTAGGTCTAGCTAATCCACTTGAGTCAGAGGGACTAACAACGAAGTGGGCTATTGAGCTTGTATTCAGTCCAATACATGGCTTTGATCAAGTAGCGGATCTTGCCGAATTGTTTGCTCGGCCGCTCAGACGTCGTAAAAAACTTCAATTGAATCCGGAGGAGTTATGCAATTAACTCTTTGGACATATGAAGGGCCGCCCCACGTAGGGGCGATGCGGATTGCTACGGCCATGAACAAAATGCATTACGTGCTCCATGCCCCGCAGGGAGATACTTACGCGGATTTGTTATTTACGATGATTGAGCGCCTACCCAAAAGGCCACCAGTGACCTACACCACCTTTCAGGCCAGGGATTTAGGCGGTGATACAGCGCAGCTCTTTAAGGATGCAGTTAAAGCATCCTATGATCGTTTTTTACCTGATGCGATGATTGTTGGCGCCTCCTGTACTGCTGAATTGATTCAGGATGATCCTGGTGGATTGAGTAAAGCCTTGCAACTGCCTATTCCGGTGATTCCTCTAGAACTTCCTTCTTATCAGAAAAAGGAAAATTGGGGAGCTAGTGAGACTTTTTATCAGATTGTGCGTCATTTATCGCAAGCGGCAATGGCGATACCAGCGACCCAACATCAAGCGCTTCGTCAAGCTGCCATGAGTGCGGGGCGTAAACCAAGGTGTAATATTTTAGGGCCGACAGCATTAGGCTTTCGGCACCGGGATGACGTAACCGAAATTACGCGCTTACTAACGCAACTTGGTATTGATATTCATGTAGTAGCGCCGCTTGGCGCAGAACCCAAAGACTTGACTGTTTTATCAGAGGCAGACTTTAATGTTGTTCTATATCCAGAGACAGCGTATACAACAGCCTCGTGGCTTAGTCGAACATTTGGGCAGCCCTTTACCAAAACAATTCCGATTGGTGTCCAAGCCTGCTGCGATTTTGTGAAAGAGGTTTGTGAGTTAGCCGGTATTGATAGTATCCAAGCGCTTGCCAAAATTAAATCGAACGCCTCTTGGTATGCACGCTCAGTGGATTCGACCTACTTAACAGGTAAGCGGGTATTTATCTTTGGTGACGCTACCCATGTGATTGCTGCTGCTCGGATGGCAAGTACTGAGATGGGTTTTTTAGTGGTTGGTATGGGGACTTACTCCCGGGAATTTGCTAAAGAAGTGCGTGAGGCAGCGAAGATTTATGGTGTTGAGGCCTTAATTACGGATGATTACTTAGATGTTGAAGCCAGAGTTTCTGAATTAGCCCCTGAGTTAGTTCTTGGCACGCAAATGGAAAGGCATATTGCTAAACGTTTGGGAGTGCCTTGTGCGGTGATTTCTGCGCCGGTACATGTGCAAGATTTCCCTGCAAGATACTCACCACAAATGGGCTTTGAAGGTGCTAATGTGATTTTTGATACTTGGGTACATCCACTCATGATGGGTCTAGAAGAGCATCTTATTATGATGTTCCGCGAGGATTTTGAATTTAGCCATGAGGCTCCGGCGTCCCATTTAGGACATGCCGCAGTCAATGGGGCAGTTACAAAACCCCAACCAGCTGAAATGCCAGCCTATTTTGAAACTACTGAGTTAGTTGTATCTTGGGCGCCTGAGGCGCTTAAGGAGTTAGGAAAAATTCCATTTTTTGTTCGTGGAAAAGCTAGGAAAAATACGGAGCGTTACGCTCAAGAACAAGGTATGAAGCAAATTACTGTGGAAACGCTTTACGATGCCAAAGCCCACTTTAGTCGCTAATTAAGGAGTTGTAAAAATGAATACAGTTTGTATACCTACATCCGTACTAAAGACCGCTAAGCCACCCGATGGTGATGGTAGCGTACAGGTCCATTTGGATCCAAACGTCAAAATTGGCAACGCGAAAGTATTTGCGATTTACGGTAAGGGGGGAATTGGTAAAAGTACAACCTCCTCAAACCTTTCAGCAGCATTTTCAAAACTCGGTAAGCGGGTCTTACAAATTGGTTGCGACCCCAAACATGACTCAACTTTTACGCTTACAGGTAAGTTAGTACCAACTGTTATTGACATATTGGAAACAGTTGATTTTCATGCCGAAGAGTTAAAAATTGAAGATTTTGTTTATCCTGGTTACAACGGCGTGATGTGTGTAGAAGCGGGTGGTCCTCCAGCAGGGACTGGTTGCGGTGGCTATGTCGTTGGTCAAACTGTGAAGCTCTTAAAAGAGCATCATCTTTTGGAAGATACCGATGTGGTTATTTTTGATGTCCTTGGAGATGTGGTTTGTGGCGGCTTTGCAGCACCCTTACAGCACGCTGACCGAGCATTGATAGTGACTGCGAATGATTTTGATTCTATTTTTGCGATGAATAGAATCGTGCAAGCAATTGCTGCAAAAGCTAAAAATTATGACGTTCGTTTGGGTGGTGTAATAGCCAACCGAAGTGCAGGGACAGACCAAATTGATAAATTTAATGCGCGGGTAGGGCTCAAAACGATGGCGCATTTTCCGGATCTAGACGCTATTCGCCGGAGCCGTCTCAAGAAATGTACTATTTTTGAAATGGAATCAACGCCAGAGATTGTGGCGGTTCAGGAGGAGTACCTCCGACTAGCGGCATCTCTATTAGAGGATTTACCTCCTATAGAAGCCGAAAGTTTAAAAGATCGTGAAATTTTTGATTTATTAGGGTTTGATTAATGACCAGTATTCATTACGAAAAAAAACGTAGCGAGCTGCTCAATTATTTTGATCGGACAGCTGCTGACGCTTGGGCAAAGTTAACCTCGGATGTGCCGGTTAGTGGTATTCGAGCTACGGTACGAGCAGGGCGTGACCAAATGCGCCAAATTTTATTAGATCGCTTACCAATCGATTTAACGGGCAGGCGCGTGTTAGATGCCGGATGTGGGACTGGCGCTTTAGCAAATGAATTAGCCAAGCGCGGGGCGCACGTCATTGCGATTGACTTATCACCAACTTTAATTGAATTAGCTAAAGAGCGTTACCATGAGCACCTTGGAGCAATTGAGTTCTACTCCGGTGATATGCTAGATCCACAATATGGCGTATTTGATTATGTAGTTTGTATGGATTCGGTGATTCACTATCAGTCTCCAGATACTGTGCAGGTTCTAGAGCGCTTAGCTCAAAATACGCAAGAAAAAATTATTTTTACTTTTGCCCCTAGTAATTTTTTGTTGGAGAGTATGATCCGGTTTGGAAAAATATTCCCGAAAAAAGACCGATCACCTTTCATCATACCTATTTCAGAAAAAAAACTACAAGAGCAAATTGAATTATCAAGTGGACTAGACCGGTGGAGTATTACTTTTTCTCAGCGAGTATCGAGTAGTTTTTATCAATCACAGGCCATGGAGTTAACGCGTCGATGAGCTCTCAGTTTTGGGTCACTATGAAATCGTGGAAAGCGGTTAGTCCCCGCTTTTTACCGTTCGCAGATGTGATTAGTGAAAATTTACCTTTATCAAGATTAATTCGTTTATCGCTATTTCAATTTAGTGTTGGCATGGCAGCGACGTTGCTCATAGGAACATTGAATCGTGTGCTCATCGTAGAGATGGGAGTCAGTGCATGGTTAGTAGCCGTGATGGTCGCTTTGCCCCTAGTTTTTGCTCCATTTCGAGCTTTGATCGGTTTTAAATCAGATCATCATAAATCGGTTTTAGGTTGGCGTCGTGTGCCCTACATTTGGATTGGAACGATTTTGCAGTTTGGCGGCTTATCGATTATGCCATTTGCGCTTATTTTATTATCGGGTGATACGCATTGGCCGATGTGGTTTAGTCACTTAGCAGCAGCATTAGCTTTCTTATTGGTTGGTGCTGGGATGCAGACGGTACAAACAGCTGGTTTAGCCTTAGCTACGGATATTGCCCCTGAAAAGGATCGACCAAGGGTTGTTGCTTTGATGTATGTCATGTTATTAGTTGGTATGGTAATTAGCGGTATTGTATTTAGTTTCTTTTTAGAGCCTTTTACGCAAATCCAATTAATTCAGGTTGTACAAGGCGCAGCCTCTGTAACAGTGGCTTTAAATGTGATTGCCTTATGGAAGCAAGAGGCTCGTCAGCCGCATAAAACCCGCCGAGAGGATTTAGCTCCTCCTTTTAAGAAGACCTGGAATCAATTTGTTAGTAACTATCAAGTAAAGCGCTTTTTAATTACTTTAGGATTAGGGACAGCGGCTTTTAGTATGCAAGATATTATTTTAGAGCCCTACGGTGGACAAATACTGAATTTGACTGTATCTCAAACAAGCTTTCTGACGGCATTAATGTCTGCTGGCTCTTTGTTAGCTTTTGCTTTATCTGCTAAGTGGCTATCCAAGGGTATGAATCCTTATCGAATTGCTTCAGCCGCTCTTTTAGTGGGTTTAATTGCCTTTAGTGCGGTCATTTTTTCGGAGCCAATGGAATCACCCATTTTGTTTCGCATGGGCACATTTTTAATTGGTTTTGGAGCAGGATTATTTTCAGTAAGTACTTTAATTATTGCGATGCAGATGGATAACTTAGGTATGACTGGATTAGCGATTGGGGCCTGGGGAGCAGTCAATACATCGGCCTCAGGTATCGCAATTTCTTTGGGTGGATTGATTCGTGATGTGGTCTCAGACCTGGCTTTAAACGGCGTATTAGGAGAGGTGATGAATACTCCAGGCATCGGGTATAGCGTTGTATATCACATTGAAATTTATTTGTTATTCGCGACATTAGTTGCGATGGGCCCATTAGTTTTGTATCGTAAGAAAGAAGTAAAACAGCAAGCAACAAAGCTTGGATTTGTTGATTTACCAAGTTGAATTTTTAATTAAGGAGATAGTTATGACTGGAACTGGAGCAATTACCGCGTACTGGGATGTGGCATCAGTAGTATTTACCCTATTCATTTTATTTTTTATTGGTTTGGTAGTTCATTTAACCCTAGAAAGTAAAAGAGAGGGCTTTCCGCTGGAGACTGAACGCTTTGGCACGATTAAAAATGAAGGCGGCATCCTAGGTATGCCAAGTTCAAAATTATTTAAAACAGAGTTTGGTAAGACTTATGAAGCTCCATTAGCAACTCCGCCTGCGCCAGAGGTCTTAAATGCAGTCCCGGCGCACCACATGAATGGTGCACCACTGGTGCCGGTTGGTAACCCTTTATTGGCTGGAGTTGGTCCTGGATCATATGCGAATCGGGCTGATGTGCCTGATGTAGGATTGCATGGTGAGCCTAGAATACTACCCCTTCGAAAACTCCCTAGCTTTAGTGTCTTAAAGGGTGACAAAAATCCAATTGGTATGCAAGTTTACGGTGCGGATGATCATTCTGCAGGGGTAATTTCTGACGTCTGGATTGATCATATGGAATCGATGATTCGGTATTTAGAAATTCAATTAGCCGGTGGTGGCCATGTTCTGATGCCGATGAACTTTGCCAAAATTCACACTAATCGGGTATCTGTAAAGGCTATTCTAGCAGCCCAATTTAAGCAAGTACCAGTGATCAAAAATCCTGAACAAATCACGCTGCTAGAAGAAGAAAAAATTATGGCATATTTTGGGGCAGGCACTTTATATGCAACTCCTCAGCGTCAGGAGCCAGTTGCATGAGAACCGACCTCAATAATGGCCGAGAGTATGAGTTAGAGGCTGAATATGGATTGCCGGAGACCTTGCCCAAAGATGAAAGAGTTCTTTGGCAGGGTTCGCCAAACCACTGGGTAATTGCGAAGGAAGTATTTTTTATCCGGGTAATTGCGGCCTATTTTTTAGCCATTATTCTGTATCAGCTAGTCGATGGTTACTACGCAGGTAGTTTGATTAATGGACTACTCGTCTCTAGTGCCTGGATGGCAGCATTAAGCTTAATCGGTTTATTACTATTATGGTCTTTAGCCTATTTAGTGAGTCGGACAACGGTCTACACCTTAACGAATAAGCGGATTGTGATGCGAGTGGGGATTGTCTTAACGATGAGTTTTAACTTACCTCTCAAAACTATTGTGGCTGCAGATGTTCGAAAAGGTAAAAAAGGCTTTGGCGATATTCCATTAACAATCTGTGCTGACACAAAGATTGCCTATGTGCATTTATGGCCGCATGCTAGACCGTTTCACTTGGCCAATCCAAAGCCGATGTTGCGGTGTATTGATCAAGTAGAGCATGTCTCAACACTGTTGTCCACAGCTTGGTGTGCAGAGCATCAAGTTGAATTAAATCAGGTTCAAAATTTGACCAAGACAAACTTGGGTGGTTTGGGTAGTAGCAACGATTTAGATATACAACAAAATCAATTTCAACCTGGGCTAGGAACTTTATGAGCTATGTCTTTCCAAAATCCACGATGCCTGTATCGCTTAAGGCGGCAATTGTTTGTGTCCTTATTAGTGTTGTCGGATTTGTGATGTCACAATTATTTAATGACTATCGCTTAAGTAGGTTAGATGAAGTACCGGTTATATCAAGGATGTTGCAATTTAAGGATCAAAAAGATGGTGCTGTTTTAGTGATTGATGTAAAAAATAATGAAGTTTTGGAGGTGATTGAAGGTGAGGCAGGTTTTGTACGTGGTGTCCTTCGAGCGATCAACCGAGAAAGGCGGATGCGAGGTATCTCACAAGAAGAGCCTATGCAACTGGCAGCTTATCAAGATGGTCGTTTGATTCTCGAGGATCCAAAAACAAAGGTATTGATCGAGTTAGAGTCATTTGGAAAGAC
>CALPOM020000104.1 GCA_943325205.2 Thermoflexus hugenholtzii JAD2
AAACAACCGCACCTAAAAAACCTACATGCAAAGCAACCGCACCAACTAAACAGATCAGCAACCACCGATAAACACCCAGCCATGTCGTAAAACTTTGCCACGCGTGATGCGCTGCCTCAGCCTGACTACTCTCCCGCTGAAAACGAAAGGTACTCGGTATCAAACTAATTTGTGGGTTCTCATTTAAAAACTGACGATAATTTTTCAGAATAAATGGCCAGTCCATAGCCCTTGCACCTTGAAAATCAGGCACCGAAGGTAAAACATCTCCCCCTGGTTCAGAGGAATATTTTTCTCGCCAAGCAGCCCCCATCAACAAGCTAGTCCTGGTGAGTAACTTGATCTGATCTGCCTCAAGAGTATACGCATCCTGTTTTATATCGATCGAAAAGGGCAATATAAAACAGTCTGGTAAGAGAACGATTCTGCGCGTCGAGAGTTTTTGTAATTCTTGGAGAAGATATTGCAACCAAGACTGATTAATCACCGCAAAAGTTTTCTCAGCGACATCATTTGGTGTAAGCTCAATCAGCGTCTTGTGCTGCATACTACTTAACAACTGATCTTCTAATAAATTCACGATTACTTGTTGTAATTGCTTGCCACGGATTGGCGGCACGATCGTGCTCACCAACCGAACATCGGCTGTGTCCAGATAGACAATAGCCTCATCGACAAATGGAATGTCGGCAATCCGGCCAACGCCAGAGAGATTTTTGGGGCCCTGGAGGTTCCATGAAAACTGTGTCAATACCTCCGCCTCTATCCAGTCATCGATATTGGATTGATGGGGCATCGCAGGGCAAAGAATAATTACAGTACTCATGGCCTGATCGAATTAGATAATTGCGTCCAAATCACTTGTGTACTATTGCCCTTTTCCGGTAAATTATCAGTGCGCTGTATTAACGTTACATTTAAAAAATGACTTCTGCCAAGCTCAATATCAGACTGAGCTAACCAAAATTGAGATTTTACGTCGATTTGACTATTATCAAGCACCATCTGAGATCCAGAACTCACTGCGCTTTGAAGTAACTTCAAAAACTCCCCGCTTGACTTAAACGGCTGCATGACTCTGGCAAGAGTTATTTTTTCCGCGTCGTCCCGCGAAATACTCGGAGAAATTGCCATCAAAACCTCTATCGAGGCGGTATTTAGGTTAATGGGGGTTGCTTTTGGCAGAGTGGTCACATATTGGCTTAATAATTGAATACTTTTATCACTATAGCCAGTAATACCACGAAGCTGCTCCGGATGATTGAATGCTAAGCCATTTTTCAATAAAAATAATGCCGTAGGATTGGCGAGCTGACCATCTAATCCTAATACATTTAATAATCGACTGTAGATCAAAATTCCTACCGCATTGAATTGCTGACCATCGTTGGTTAACAAATTTCGAAGATTAAATCGACTCTGCGCGTCAATGAGTTGCCCCCGAATTGTCATATTCTCAATTTCGTAAGGTAAATCAGTACTTTTAAAAAAATCGGCGACTCTACTTTGCGCCAAAGGTAATGACCATGGCTCACCGATAAAATCCGCCACGCCACTATTTCTGAGATCTTCACGCAAGACTACCCGCGCCAAATCAATCGCAGAACGCTCAATCCAAACTGCTTGTTGTTGAAGTCTTCGGTGCTCTAATTGCCGAACCTGCACTTCTTGACGCCACATTAACCCAGAAATGATTAATGTACTCATACTCACCACAATTAAAGCAGTAATCGTCGCAGAACCGCGCTCCTTTTGGAATAAACGGCTCATATTCGAATCCCAGATAAACAACTTTTACTCAAGGGTAAGAGCGTATCCTTAAACCACCACTCAACTTGCATGCCCTGTAGCTGCTTATTGGTTGATTCAGAATTAAAAAATAAACGAAATTCTTGACGCTCGACAAAATCTATCTGGAAAGTTTTTTGAAAGGGGCCAATTCGGCTATCCATCTCCCGACTAAAAGCTACCCAAAGATCAAGACTTGTCGTATCAATCTGAAATAATCGACTCACCGAGCGCTCTAATTGTTGATTAAGCATTTGGTAACGAACAATCTGCCAATGTGCATCGCGGTTTTTAAAAGTTCGACGGAGTAACCATAAACTATTTTGATGAATCATCGCAGGGCTCACTGCACTATTCTCCAATCGGACTAACATTTCACAATCAGTCACCCATTGACTAACAACCTGGTCAATCTGCGCACTGCTGCGCATGCGATTTTCAATAACATCCTTAGCCCGCATAATCGAATCTAATCCCCGCCAGGCCAGTAAACCAACCATGGCTAATATAACTAATCCAACTAATAACTCAATTAAAGCAAAACCAGCCCTTGATTTCATAAAACACCTGCATTCTTACGCACAATAACTTGTACTAACCAAGCTAATTGTGGACTATTCAAATCACCATCACCCTTTAAAAAAACACCAATCTCGACTCGCCGAAAGAGTGGATTAGGCGTACTAATTACTTTACGTTGGCAAATAAATTGATATTGCATCTGTGGGCAAGCTATTAACGTGGTTCCCAAATCTGGCCACTCCTGCTGCAATTGCATTTGGATATGCCAGTTATCAGCACTCCATAAGGCCGCTTGCCGAGTACTCACCGCCATTTGTGTATTCGCAATAGCACCAATACCACGCATCGCTGCTAATAAAGCTATCGACAAAATGATTAGTCCTACTAAAACCTCAACTAAAGTAAACCCCCGTTCCGAACTAGGCCAAGTATTCATCCTAAAACTCAGCGAATGATTTGTAATTGGAATAACAGCATCTCTGTCCTGCTGATCTGTGCTTTGAATTGATCTTGCTTGACCTCTACTGACCATGGCTCGGTAATCGATTCTTGTCCAATGACAAACTCAGTTAAACCACCTAACTCGACCTTTTTATGCCAGTCCTGTGGTGCCAGTGGGGATTGTAATAAACGGAAATTATTTCTTCCTTGTAACTGATAGAATCGCCAACCTACTGGATCAATTTGAACAAGAATGGGCGCGCCCGTGATAATACTCTCGTCCTGAGCCATATTCAGACTCGCTGTCAATTGCTCTAATCGATCCTGAAAAAGCTGTTGATCTTGATTGGGTAATCGCAAAGTAGCTAAACCCAAAACGACCGAAAGAATCACTAAAACTACTAAAAACTCGATGAGCGTAAATCCTTGCGATTTTTTTTTACCAGTTTCCAATATCCGTATCCAACTCTACACCGCCTAATTTACCATCCGCTCCAAAACTAAAGACATCCATCTCCCCTTTTAAACCAGGATTCAGATACTGATATGGCTTCCCCCATGGATCATTTGGCAAACGGTCTAAATAACCACCCATTTTCCAGTTGGTCGGAATAGGTTCCTCACTCGGTTTTGCGATGAGCGCCTTTAAGCCCTGCTCCGAGGTCGGATAACGGCCAATATCTAAGCGATATAGCTTTAATGCGCTAACAATGGTTGCTACGTCTTGCCGAGCAGCAATCACCCGAGCTTCGTCTGGCCGACTCATCAAACGCGGAATAATCAGCGTGGCTAAAACACCAATAATTACAATAACCACCATAATTTCGATGAGAGTAAAACCCTTTTGGGTTTTTTGATCTTGTATCGTCTGAAATACGCGCTTAGTCATAGCATTCTTTATCAAATATATCGAAAAATCCGATTTAAACATCTATATACTTGTATTATCTGATGAATTACCCGCTATTAATTATTTTATACATAAATAATTCAAATTAAACGTATCTCTGAATGAGCTTTTGATGATCCGCAAAATCCTAACCGAGCTAACCAAAGAAAGAAAGTTTCAGGATTTCTTACCAAAAGCAACACCGTATAACACCCCAAAACTCAGAGCCTCTGCGTCCCACTTCGCAACTCCTGCGTTCTTCGCTCGGCTAAATCCACAGTTGATCGCTGTCTACTGCCGTTTCTTACTAATGGCGCTAGCTTTAATCTATTCCCTCCAACTCTGCCTCGTTTATTTTCAACTGCCAACGCCTGAAAAAACTAAAGACAGGCAAACCACCGTGTACTTTAGCGAGGGGCAAACCCCAGTAGGACAGTTATTTGGAACGAGTACCTACGCAGCAAATACCCCGATCTTAAAGGGCATTATCTCGACCACAGCCGATCAACATGGGCAAAGTAAAGGTTTTGCTATTTTCCAATTAGATGGCAAACCAACTGGCGTCATTAGCTTAGGCGAAAGCTTAGGCAACGGCATGGTCCTTGAGAGTATTCATGATGACCATGTTGTCCTTATCTATCAGGGCAAGAAACAACAGATTATGGTAGAAAAATCAAAATCTTTACCAAACCCAAAACCCCCACTCAATAAATAATCATTTCTGATTACAATCAAGCCATTCATTGAGACCATTCCTTTGGGCATTTTCAAATCAGATTTCATCTTCTTAAGCTATGCCAATAAAAATCCTCATGCCTAGTCTGAAAAATTATTTATTGTTTTTATCGGTTTTATTTACAGTCCTCAGCATATCCCAATTTTCACTCTCCTACCTTGGCCTAACACTATCTTTCAATGGCATTTTTGATTCGGACGCTGCTTTCCTAGCGGTTCTCACTGAAGATATTCTGCGGCGATCGGGAGATATCAGAAATTGGCATCTAGCCCATGTTCTGTTTCTTTTTCCAGACTTCCTACTTTATCTATTTCTCAGTCTTTTTTCGCCATCCACTTTTTGGGTTTCATATGCTTTTTTAATCGGACAAATCATCATTTGTATCTGGGCGACAGCCTATTTTTTATCGTCTTTTATCCATCAGATCCTGGCCATTTTCTTTGCCACACTCTCGACTCTTTTCACCCTCCAACTGGGTTTAAATCTTTTAAGTCCTTTTGACTTAAGTTTTACCATCGTTAATCACTTTGGCGCATACATTCTACTATTACTAGAAATGGGGCTGTTTTTTCGCATACTGCAAAGTAATGACCTCTCGCCGAAGAAATCAGCCCTTTTTTTCAGTCTTATTCTGATTGCTAATCTCTCAGACAAGTTACTGCTTCTACACTTTATTCTGCCTGCAGGTGCAATCTGCCTTTATCAATACCTGCATGATCAAATGAGCTTAGCAAAATTCAAAAAAATGCTATTCATTATGGCTTTAGCCACCATTGGTTCAATGGTTATTATCAAATTATTAATTACCAATGCAGCCCATCCGTCAGCATCCTTAGGATTAGATAACGCTAAAAATAGCTTTACGAATATCATCAATCATTTCAATGCCAGCGCCTTTAAAAATAGCCCTATTTTTTGGATCATCCCGGGTACTTACCTCGTCATACTTGGCGTACTTTTTATTGGCCATGGCCCTAAACACGTCTTTTTAAATACGTATCAACGTATTTCTTTGCCAAGCCAGTTTTTTTTATTCTTGAGTGGCTTCACTCTTTTAGTCGTTATTTTTTCGAACTGGGGGTTTGCGCCGCGATATGCGATTCCTATTTTCTTACTCCCCATTGTTTTAATTCTGCCAATTTCCTATATCCTGAGCAAAAGACAAATTCCAGCGATCAATACCGTCCTTGCTATTATTGGTTCGGTGATTGTTCTGCAAGGCATTCATCAACAATATCAGGGGTATCAATCAACCCAGTTACATACCGACTTTTACCCACCAGAGATGCTCTGTATTGATACGTTTATCCAAGAAAAATCCTTAAAACATGGTATCGCTGGCTACTGGACAGCTAAGAAATTTCAAGCGCTTAGCAAACAATCCATTACCCTTGCACAATACCAACGACCCTTTTTAACCAGAGATTACTGGGAAACAAATGCCACATTTTTTAGACCAAACTATCAATTTGCTATCACTTCAGATGCTGACCCACAAGGAAACTCTATCGATACGAATTTTTTAAAAATTAAAAATCCTTCGTTAAAAATGCACGACTGTAAACCATATTTCCTATATTATGTGGATGATTTTCAACTTAAAGTGAACTAGGTAACTGATGAAAACAGATATAGATGATTTCGATAAAAGCAGCGATAATCTTTTCCTCAAAACAGATATCGGAAAATTTTTCGTAAAAAGTCTGATTGTCGTCGCGATGATTTTTGGCGGAATTTATTTCTTAATACCAGACGCAAAAGTATTTAAAGGCTTAGAGACAGATCAAAACAAATATATTGCCCTCACACTGATTCAAAATCCGCGTATTTTATGGAAAATGTCGGAAACTGATGAGAGTAAAGGAAACCTCCAAAACGCTATCCGTGACATGGAAGTGGCAATCGGACTACTTGAAATGCACGGCGCACGCCTTGAGGTCCTACAAACCTACCAAAACAGACTACAAACATTAGAAAATAAAAAGAATAACGCTAAATAAGCCTGCGCGAGTTAACCAAATACGAATCATATAAATGCGGGTTCAATTGGACTGCCTGCAATCATAATACGATACAAGTACCGGTACTCCGTAGGGTCATAATCCGCATTGGCTTGGTGCATTACACTGCGGTTATCCCAAATGACTAAATCACCTACCCGCCATTGATGTCGATATTCATATTTTGCTTGCGTTGCGTGCAGATACAGCTGCTCAATCAACTGAAATCCATCATCCTGCACCATCCCTTCAATACCTTCCATACGCCCAGTATTGAGGTATAAAGCTGGGCGCCCACTATCTGGATGGCGAATCACTAAAGGCTGAATTGTCCTCGGAATGAGAGCTGCTGCTTCGGGACTTAACTTGGCAAAACTCCTCGGACTTCGACTACTCCCGTGTACATGTAAGGAACGTAAATTTTTAATACGATTTTTAAGATCAACATCTAAGTCATCATAAGCCTGACGAACATCGACAAATTGCGTATCGCCGCCATAAGACGGTATTTGAACAGCCACTAAACTCGTTGCCCGAGGTGGCGCAAGATCATTGGAGTGATCAGTATGGTAATTTTCTCCACGCACTTGTAACTTACCATTTTTACTCGGCAAGTCTTTGGTAGAGTTATATCCAACTAAAGGAAAATCTGGCAAAACAAAATCTTTGAGCTGCTGCTCCATCACCCGCCCAAAGATTTCACCAAACTGAATCAATTCAGCTGGCCCTAAGCCCTGATTCGGAAAAACTAAAACTGCATATTGCGAGAAAGAATCGTTTAATTCTTTTTTGACCTGCGCATTAACCGGCTTACTGAAGTCTATCCCTGTAATTTCTAGTCCAAAATTTGGCGTGATCGGCCTAAGGGTCAATTCCACAAATTCTCCTACTCAGGCTTAATGCCAGTTAACTTGGCAACTCTAGCCCACTTCACCGACTCCTCACTCAGGAATTTCTCAAACTCGATACGACTCATCGGTAATGATTCCGCACCCTCATTAGCAAATCGCCTCTTAATTTCAGGATCAATCAAAACTTGATTGATCTCTTTATGAAATGCATCTAGTAATTCATTAGAGGTTCCTGTAGGCGCCAAAATAGCCCACCAGTTCGAAGCCTCCACATCAATACCTAACTCTTTTAAGGTCGGAACATTGGGTAAAAGTGGTACCCGCTTACTACCTGCAACTGCCAAGACTTTAATTTGTCCAGCTTTCATAAAATTTTGCATTTGTATCAAACT
>CALPOM020000105.1 GCA_943325205.2 Thermoflexus hugenholtzii JAD2
ATGATCTTGAGAAAAACGCTGAAAATTCTCCAGAGATTCTTTTCCCAAATCGTGAAAGTACTCCATTGTTTCTTGATGGGCTTTAGCTATTTTTTCTTTTGACTGTGTCATACCGTCCTCCTAAAAGTTTTTACAAATCGAATATAAAGCTAAACATAGGCTCCTGTAACTAAAAATTGAGAAAGATCAATATCTGTAACCGTAAACCTCTCATCAGTAATATTTACAGCCTATCCCCTTAATTTTTTTAATATTTGACTTATATCAATAAAGATAGGTTTATAACTAAGATATGCTGTCGCATAAGTCATGACGTTTCTTGAGATACATCAAATAATTACAATTCTATCTATTGCTTAATTCATTAAACGGGAGATGTTATGAAAAAAGGCTTTTGCAAGATTCAAAATATAGAAATATCAACTAATCAAATTATTGAAACCTGTATACGCCATAGGGCCTGTTTCTATGAAGAGATATGCCCATTAGAAAGCGAGTTCAAAAATAAATTTTACGACTCATTCGACAAAGTCTTTAGGAATATGTCTGTATTGAAAATGTCGGAGATATAGCTTATTGTTCAATTTCTTTACTGGTAATGTCCCAAAAAAGATAATTGGGTATTTAGACAAGGGCCTTTGTCTGAATAACCATGAACTCAATCATTATGATTTATTAAGGGATGATGAGATTGGCATATGTTAGGGCTTTGGTAATTCCATACTGAGGGAGAAGTTCTTTATTGACTTTCAAAACATACTAATAATTAGGTCAGATTATAGTAAAACTGGCTGATCAGGAATTTCATTGAGAGGGTAATAGTCTTGGATAGTTTTTTTGTATCACTTGACTAAGAACTACATTGCAAGAAATCACTCCTACTTTAAATTGATTAGTTACGAATTTCGTCTTAATTTCTCCAAAATTACACTCCATTTTTTGTGTCTAAATTCGCGTTAAGTCCTCGATCAGCAATTGTCTCGATTACATTTGAAAATGGCAATTAAAAGAAAAGTGAGCATTCTCTTGACCACTTATGATGCGAGCGCTAAGATACTTCATGATAAAAAGTCTCCTAAAGAGTTTTTTACGATTTCTAAACGCTGCTTTTGCAAGTATCTTAGCCGTGTTAATTTTATTCGAAGAGTGGGGTTGGGAGCCTCTTCAACGCCTTTTGGAAAAAGTTGGCCGGTTACCATTTATTCATCAAATTGAGGCTGCAATAATTTGTCTGTCACCCCGCGTTTCTTTACTCCTCTTTCTTTTACCATCTTTCTTCCTTTTACCGATTAAAATCCTTGCTTTGGGATTAATCGCTCATGGCAAACCTACTTTAGGTATTGTAGTAATTGTTTTGGCTAAAATCATCGGTACAGCTGTGGTTGCAAGGCTGTTCACATTAACTCGTCCAGCACTACTAAAAATGCCTTGGTTTGAGTTACTTTATCTTCGTTGGACAAATTGGAAAGATTCTTTATTAACTCGTGTACGTTGTTCTTGGGCTTGGAGAAAAGCTGGCGATCTTAAGCGTTTGGTGCGTCTTTATTGGACAATCCGAAAGAGAGGGTAATTCTCAATTTTTAACCCTTTATCAGAATAATCTTATAGATTTTTAAATAAATAGTAATGCTTTGCACTTAATTTATTAAAACAAAGCATAATGAAGTAACTGAAAGTATTTTTATATTATTTTCTACTTCTAATGCAAGTTTAAAGCATGCTAATCAGTTAGTTAGGCACACTTTAATTAAATCAGAAATTAATTGGATGCCTAATCATAAACAGCATGTATCGATTGCCTCAATTCCCCTCTTCAAAAACTTACCCATTTCTGACTTAATAGCAATTCTAAAGATAACTTCCTCTAGACTGCTAGAGCCCGGAGAAACACTCTTTAGTGAGAAAGATAAGGCTGACGGACTCTATATTTTACTCTCCGGAAAGCTTCAGGTTTATATTTTTAGTGGGTTTGTTGGAGGTAAGCAAAAAATTCTTGCAAAGATTTATCCCGGACAATATGTTGGTGAAATGGGCCTCTTTGATAAAAAAACTCGATCAGCTTCCGTAAGTGCAGTCACTAAAAGCGAGTTGATATTCTTACCATCAGTTGGTTTTGCTATTCTTCTAGGAAGTAGTAAAAAAATTGCCCAAGCTGTAATTGATAATCTTGAAGATCTTACAAATCCTCAAAGTAAAGTTTTAGCGAGCTCACTGAATACCGATAAGGTTGGAAGAATAAAACTTGAACCTAGCCTAGCAAATATGCAAAAACTGTGCGGTGTTCTCAGAGAGCAAAATTTGAAAACTGCGATTAAATCAAGGTAAAAACTTGATTTTCTGCTTTTTTCCTACTTTCATCGAAAAATGTCATCAAGCTACAAATAAATACCTTTTAAGGTGATTTAGTCATTAGAATAAGGCAGTATCTTTATGGTTCCAAAAAATAATTCAACGTAGTTTTAACATTTAGGAACAATATGGATCAAAAAAGTATTCCGGATTTCGAGCCATTTTCAAAAGTAATTGTGGCCGAAGTAAGGCACGAAGAGGCCGTCCTAAAAGCCGGAGCTTTGCAAAACGCAATTCTTAATAGTGCAAATTTTTCAAGTATCGCAACTGATGCTAAGGGTGTTATTCAAATTTTCAACGTTGGCGCAGAGCGCATGTTGGGATTTACTGCAGAAGAGGTACTAAACAAAATAACTCCAGCAGAGATTTCTGATCCGCAGGAAGTGATTGCTCGAGCAAAGGCCTTAAGCCTAGAACTCAAAACAACCATTGCGCCAGGTTTTGAGGCCTTAGTTTTCAAAGCATCGAGGGGCATTGAAGATATTTATGAATTAACCTACATTCGCAAGGATGGTAGCCGTTTCCCTGCCGTAGTATCAGTCACGGCCTTAAGAGATGTCGACAACTTTATTATTGGATACTTATTAATTGGAACTGATAATACTGCCCGAAAACAAGTGGAGGCTGAACAGAAGAAACTTGATCAACGTCTTCGAGATCAACAATTCTATACACGTTCACTCATTGAATCCAACATTGATGCATTGATAACAACCGATCCGTCCGGGATCATAACCGATGTCAATAAACAAATGGAAGCTCTAACTGGCTCCACACGTGATGAGTTAATTGGTGCTCCTTTCAAAAGTTACTTTACTGATCCAGATAGGGCTGAGGCTGGAATTAAGCTTGTTCTAAGTGAAAAGAAAGTCAGCAACTATGAATTAATAGCTTGTGCACGCGACGGAAAAAAAACGGATGTTTCCTACAATGCGACGACGTTCTATGACCGAGATAGAACTTTACAAGGCGTTTTTGCCGCTGCTAGAGATGTAACAGAGCGAAAACGCTTTGAGAAGGCTTTGCAAGAAACAAATGTTGAACTTGAGAGTGCAAAATTAACAGCTGAAAAAGCAAACAGAGCCAAATCAGACTTTCTATCTGGAATGAGCCACGAATTACGTTCTCCATTAAATGCAATTTTGGGTTTTGCACAACTGATGGAGTCTGCTTCCCCACTCCCAACCAACTCACAAAAAGAAAGCATTGAACAAATTCTTCAAGCTGGGTGGCATTTGTTAAAGTTAATCAACGAAATTCTTGATCTTGCAGTAATTGAATCTGGCAAAGTATTTCTATCATTAGAACCTGTTTCACTTGAAGATGTCTTATACGAATGTCAAGCAATGATGGAAGCGCAAGCCTTACAGCATGAAATTCGTTTAACCTTCCCTAAATTTGAAAAACCTAGGTTTGTTTGGGCTGATCAGACACGTTTGAAACAAATCATCATTAATCTTCTCTCAAATGCGATTAAATATAATAAAGACAAAGGGAGTGTGATTGTTGCATGCACGGATTTTGATCATGATCGAATTCGTATTAGTTTCACCGATACTGGTGATGGCTTGGCGCCAGAAAAAATATCCCAACTTTTTCAGCCTTTTAATCGACTTGGACAGGAAGCTAGAGGTATAGCTGGAACAGGTATTGGACTAGTCGTTACAAAACAACTTGCAGAATTAATGGAAGGGCATCTTGGCGTTGAAAGTGCAATCGGAGTTGGAAGCGTTTTTTGGGTAGAACTACGATCAACTTCCGCACCTAGTCTAATTGTTAGAAAGGCTGAGTTGCCGCCCACATTTCCTCCTCCGCCCAAGACTGGAAAAGCTAAGCATACTCTTCTTTATATTGAAGACAATCCAGCAAACATGAAATTAGTAGAACAACTTATTGCCCTTCGCTCAGATATTGAGCTATTCACTGCAGTAAATGGTACTTTAGGGGTAGAGCTTTCCCGTTCGCTACAACCAGATGTGATATTAATGGATATTAACTTACCAGGAATCAATGGCTTAGAAGCACTAAAGATTCTTCGAGAGGATCCGTCTACTACCCACATTCCAGTAATAGCACTAAGTGCAAATGCTATGCTAAGAGATATAGAATTAGGTATTGAAGCAGGATTTTTCCACTATCTTACAAAGCCTATTAAAGTTAAAGAATTTATGGAAACATTAAATGTTGCTCTTGAGTTTGTTCAATCCAACAAGTGATAAAAGAATCTGATATTTTGAATGCGCATCTACTCATAGTAGATGACCAGCCAGCAAACGTTCTACTACTCGAAAAAATACTTAAAGGTGCCGGTTATACCTCAATCACTTCTACACAAAATCCTCAAGAGGTTTGTCAATTACATAATCAAAATCACTATGACTTGATACTTTTAGATCTTCACATGCCAATCATGGATGGATTTAAAGTCATGGAAAATCTGAAGGAAATTGAAACTGGTGGATACCTTCCTGTACTTGTTATCACAGCCCAACCAGATGAAAAACTCCGTGCATTAAAGTCTGGGGCGAGAGATTTTATTAGTAAGCCTTTCAACCTCGCAGAAGTATTGGTGCGCGTTCAAAACTTACTTGAGGTTCGTTTGCTCAATTTACAAACCAAGAAGTTATTCGAACTAGTTGTAGCTGAGCAAAAGGTGACTGAGCGTTTGTTGAATAACGTCCTTCCAGAAGTAATTGTAAAACGCTTGAAGCAACAACCTGAATTTAAAATAGATAACTTTTCAGGAGTCATTGCAGATACTTTCCCAGAAGTAACCGTCTTATTTGCCGACATAGTTGGATTTACAAAATTTACTGAAACTGTAAATCCAAAAGTAATGGTTGATGTGCTGAATGACATCTTCACAAAGTTTGACAATATCACCTATCATCGTGGACTTGAAAAAATTAAAACTATTGGGGATTCATATATGGCAGCAGCAGGTTTACCGACTCCAATGCAAAATCACGCTGAACAAACTGCACATACAGCATTTGATATGTTAGAAGTCATGGAGCAAGTTAACCAAGAAAATGACTACAAGTTTAAAATTAGAATTGGTATGAGTAGTGGCTCAGTAATAGCGGGGGTAATAGGAGTTCGTAAATTTTTATATGATATTTGGGGTGATGTTGTTAATACTGCTAGTCGGATGGAGTCACAAGGCATGGCAGGAAGAATACAAATCACTGACTCCACTCAAATAAGACTTGGGCAGAATTTTATAACTGAAAATTTGGGATTTAAAGATATTGTAGGTAAAGGTCCAATCAATACTTGGTTTCTCGTTAGTCGTCACCATCGATAGAGAGATTAAGATCTTTTCTATTAACATTTCTTGAGTATTTGAAGTATTACTAATATTCCCCCGATTTAGTAGGCACGTAAGAATGTTAACTATTTTAGGATGAAAACCTTCCGAAAATTAAAGATCTTCATGGAAAAAATTTATTAGGCCAATATTAATAAGCAAATTGGATTAAATAGCTGATGATGCTTGAACTTCAGAACTAATATTGATCTGACGCCTGATTACTGAGCACAATTCTGATGCTCGTAACCCAATCGGCCCAATTCCATCTTTAACTAATAAATCAGCAGCCAAAGAATGTAATTGAACAGCTAAACAAGTAGCTCTCCATGGATCTAGATTATAGTGCGATCCTTGGGCAATCATAGACCCTATAAGTCCACTTAATACATCTCCCATTCCAGCACTAGCCATTCCAGGATTCCCATCATGACATGTCAATATTGGTTGATTTGGCATTCCTAAAAGAGTATTGTGCCCTTTTAATACAACGATTGAATTGGAAAGATCAATCAACTGCTGAATGTATGCATCTCTTTTTAATTGAATTTTTAACACAGTCGTTTTTAGAATTCTAGCAATCTCACCAGGATGTGGTGTTAATACAGTACTCCACAACCTTTTTCGAATAATTTTTAATAATTCGGGATTTGTTGCTAACAAATTTAATGCATCAGCATCTATAACAATTGGCACGTGATATAAAATACTAAATTCAAGCCATTTTATGGCTAGTTTACTTACCCCAAGCCCATTGCCGATACAAATGACTTCTGGTTGAGTTTTGATTATTGAATCAAACTGCTTTTCATCATTGCCATCATGAATCATTAATTCTGGATACTGGAAACTACCAACAATAGATGGGTAATCAAGAGTTATCAAATGTACTTTACCGACGCCGCTATATAGTGCGCTTATGCCAGCTAGAATTAATGCTCCCTGCATCGAAGGCTGTCCACCAATAATTACTAAATTGCCTGCATTTCCCTTATGATCTGATAAGGATCTTTTTAGTAAAGAAGCAAAATGTAAGGCATCTAATGGAATCATAATTTATTTTCAGCTATCAACAAATAGTCTATTTAGATTAGACTATTTGTTTTAGATGTGCACTCTTTATTTAATAAAAAGATTAGTACCTTTGACATAAATCAAATTATTCAGAATAAATAAAGCTATTCTAACTCTAGCTTCTGAATAGCTTTTATTAATTTACAAGGAAGCATTTTAAAGAAATACTTATTAAAAATTCTAATTTTTCTAGCATTGAATGCCCTACCTAAAATACCTAAAGAAAACTCTATTGGCATTTAATCTCTTAAAAATGGATTCAGAATCGCAAAAATCCAAGCTAGATCAGCTTACGAAAGAAGCCTTAATAGACATTATTTAATTGGTTCAATTCTATTAAGTTGCAGAATTCTCCGCAAAAAATACAAGTTAGCTTGCCCTTAATTCTAGTAATGATCTATTGATTTGAGCAACTGAGAATAGTCTGATCTTTTCAATCAAAACCTCTACAGTCGCTATTTAGATTAAAGAAATTGCTCAAGCAAAAGAAATATATTGTCGCAATGGACAATTAAGAGCTGAGAGTCCTTAACCCAGTCATATTAATAATTTTTAGGTGACGATAGGAAACTTCAATTAATTCGGCTTTAATCAATTTAGTGAGAGTTCGACTTACTGTCTCAATTTCCATCCCTAAAAAACTGGCGATTTCATCTCGCCCCATCTTTAACTCAAACTCTAGCCCATTGGATCCACGAAAACTCTTACGATCGGACAAATCAAGAATGAAATATGCTAACTTTTCTTGAGCCTTATCATGACCAAGGCTTAATACGTGGTGATACGCCTTACCAATTTCTCGGCTCAGATTACGTTGTAAATGTTTTGCCATAGATGGAATCTGATGCGACAAACTTTCAAATTCATCAAATTTAATAATACATGC
>CALPOM020000106.1 GCA_943325205.2 Thermoflexus hugenholtzii JAD2
ATGCGACTTGCTGTTATTGATAAGCGAGGCCTTGAAAAAAACCTCATTGCTAAAGTCCGTGAGCAGTAAGCCATTTCATATTAAATAAGATCTGCAGCTTAGCTTATTGAATCAGCTAGCTAATCGGAAGTGATTGATTGACGTTTAATCAACATACTTTTTCCGACCATCACACTAATTACAACTAAAGTAGCAAAAACAATATTTATCCAAGTAATTGCTTCTCCGATCAAAAGACTGCCCGCTACTAATGTTAAAAAAGGTTGGACTAACTGTACTTGTGAAACGCGAGCAATCCCTCCTTTAGCCAAGCCTGCGTACCAGAAAAAAAATCCAATATACATAGAAAATAAACCCAAATATACAAAAGCAATCCATACTTGCGCTTCTGCTCGAAGAAAACTCTCCTCAAAATTTAGTACCGTAATCAATCCATTCAGCGGTAATGAAACAATTAATGCCCAAGAAATTACTAATTTGGGATTGATTCGGCGGGACAATTCAGCGCCCTCAGCATAGCCAATTGCTGAAAATATACATGCTAGTACCAATAAAATATCCATCTGACTCAGTTGACCAGAACCGGTAATCAATGCATAAGTCAGAACAAGACCAGCACCAACAATCGCAGCTATCCAAAACCCAATGGATGGTCGCTCTTTAAACCGAATTGCCCCAACAATCGAGGTAACCAAAGGTAATATACCAATCACAATGGCGCCATGAGATGAGGAACCTTGGTCAAGTGCAAGTGTTAGTAATAGAGGGAAGCCAACAATTACCCCTAATACGATAATTCCTAATTTTTTTAGTGTCTGCGGTTCGGGTATGGGCGCTTTAATAGAAATCACATAAATTAGTGCAGCAAGACCCGCTAAAGTAGCGCGCCCAAATGAAATAAAGTATGGGTTCAAAGCTTCTAGGGCTATTTTAGTGATTGGCAGTGTTAGGCTAAACATGGCGACTCCAACCAACCCGATTAGCATTCCCCGCATTTCAACTTTCAAAGTATTCCTTTTCAAGACAATTTAACAAGTCCGTACTTAAAATTAAAACTTCACCATACTCAACGACAATCTTTAATAAGCCATAGATTGATAAGGCTTTATTGTTTTGGGGTTTATGCCTATTGGCTAAGATAGGGCGTCCCTTTTATCTTACTTGCCCGACTGAAATGCCCTCTTCTAAAATACGTTTAGGCCAAATGAAGGCTTGGCAAAAATACTTTTGTATATTCAGTATTTATCTTTGTTCGTTTTCTGGCTTGGCTTACTTAATATATCTTGAGCTGGTATTAGCATACTCTATTAATCAAGCTCGAGTTCTTTTGGTTATTCATGGGGCATCATCAATCTTATTCACACTCACAATTGGGTCTATATTAACGATACATATTTATGCGGGGTGGATGGCACGTAAAAATATTTGGACTGGCTTATTACAACTTGCTTGCTCCATCTTTATCATTTGTTCTGGACTTTTTCTTTATTATGGTCCGGAATCCTATCGATTAAATATAGTTTTTCTACATTGGTTATTTGGCATTTTTTTTCTAATCATTTTTTCAATACATCTGATTCCCAAAAAATAGTCAATTTTTTCTATCTAAAAATGTTTCTCCGTTACTTATTTAAAAAGCTTAATTATTTAATTTCGATTATGATTAATTTAAATTAAATTAATTCAGAGTTCCGTCCAATTCTATTGATTTAACACGGAGAAAAACTTGAACAGGCGAAATTTTTTATTGAGTAGTGTTGCCGGTATTGCATCTACTTCTGGGTATGCTCAAATGAGCCATCATGGTGATTCTTATGAACGGCTAAATCAAGCTGGTTTAATTTCTCGCCCGCCACTAGCTGACACACAAGCTGTATTTGATAGTCCCGCCCCAAAAGCGATTAATCCTGGTAAGTGGATTACCAGAGCCAGCTTACCCTTGCCACGAAGCGAAATGGCCTGGGCTACCGAGATGAATGGCCGAATGCACCTCATTGGGGGTTATGGAGAGCAACGTGTAGATCGCTCCTACCATCATATTTACGATCCCCAAAAAGATATTTGGATCGTTACCACTCCCCTACCTAGTGGAGCCAACCATGTTGGTGTTGTAACTATTGATAAAAAAGTTTATGCAATTGGTGGCTACATAGAGCAAAACCGAAAACCACGAGTGGACTGCTATGTTTACTCTGATAGCTTGGACAAGTGGGAACGCATTGCTCCCCTGCCATCTGCAGCTGGATCTATTGCATGTGTATCGATTAATAAAAATCTTCATGCTATTGGTGGCGCCGTGGGAGAAACAACCGATACAAAAAAATCGATTGGCACCCATCTGGTATACGACCCTATTACCGATCGCTGGGAAAAACGCGCCCCAATGCATACCCCAAGAGATCATGTCGGTGCAGTGTCTCACCAAGGGCTAATTCATGTGATTGGCGGTCGAGTTGATAATTTTCACACAAACTCTAATCTACATCATGTTTACATTGCGCAATCTGATCGATGGGAAGCCCGAAATCCCCTTCCAACCGCAAGATCTGGACACGGCGCTGTAATTTTAGATAATAAAATTTTCGTCATGGGTGGGGAAGGTACTAATCGCGTATTTGGGCAAAATGAAGCCTATGACATCTCCAAAGATTCCTGGGAACAATATGCCCCGATGCCAACACCTAGGCACGGTTTGGGTGCTGTAGTTCTTGGCAAAAGTATTTATGTCGCTGGTGGTGGCGCTGTCATGGGGGGTGGCATACAAACATCTATCCACGAAGCATTTACCTTACAAACTTAAATCTTTTTTCCGTATTCAATATAAAATTGGGTACCATCAACTTATATCGACACATCACTAAATGAAAATTAATTTTCTATCTTCTTTTTCTAATTCCATATTGGCAATTTTGGCTGTTTTTTTTATGACAAATCCGATTCATATTTTTGCTCAGGAATTCCCTCCAAAAAAACCTATTACTATGTATGTGGGATTTGCTGCGGGTGGCGGAACTGACACAGCCGCTCGAATTATTGCAAAAAAATTATCCGAAAATATTGGTCAATCCGTGATTGTCGAAAATCGTGCTGGTGCTGGTGGAAATATTGTTCACGCTACCGTAGCTTTTGGACCAATTGATGGTTCTGTGATTTTACTTGGATCAATAGGTCCTCTATCGATTGCACCGCATCTCATGAAACTCAATTATGATCCTGTCAAGGATTTGGCGCCTTTAACAATGGGTGTCGCATTTCCAAATATACTCGTTGTGCCATCGGAGTCATCTATTAAAAATTTAAAAGATTTTATTGATCAATCGAAGCGAGATCCTGGAAAAATTACCTTTGCCTCTACTGGCAACGGCTCTGCCTCCCATCTTCAGGGTGAGCTTTTAAATGTCCTTGCCAATATAGATACAACGCATATTCCTTATAAAGGTGGTAGCCCAGCTTTAATTGATGTGTTAGGTGGTAGGGTTAATTGTTATTATTCGACAATTTCATCCGCTATGCCCCATATTAAAAGTGGAAAATTACGTGCCTTAGCCGTTACGAGTTCCAAACGATTAGAAACACTGCCAAATGTACCCACAATTGCCGAATCTGGTTATCCTAGTTTTGATTCTAGTAACTGGTATGCTTTTGTTGCTTCTAGCAAAACATCTGATGCTCTTTTAGAACGATGGAATAAAGAGCTTGTAAAAGTTCTTACAGATAAAGATGTCTCTAGAGATCTTTTTGAGCATGGCCTGTTCCCAATGCCTGGAACGCGCGATGATTTAAGAAAATATATAGCGAAAGAATCCCAAGTATGGAGCAAGATTATTAAGGATAAACAAATCTCCATGGATTAATTTAGGCGCTTTAAAATATTTTGTTTAAGCTAACTATTCTGCGCACCCTTACTTACATTTGATATGCGCAAACTCCTTTTATCTTTCTTTATCCCTCTTACCCTTTTACTCAACTCTTGTAGTTCTTTTCAACTGGCCTATAACCAGAGCGATTTTTTATTAAAATGGTGGATTAATAGTTACATCGATAGCACTGCTTCGCAAAAAGTATTTTTAGATCAAGCTGCCCCTAAATTGTTAAATACGCATCGTCTTAATGAATTACCTCAAGTTCAGGCTAAACTCATTAAATTAAGATCTTTATTTGATCGTACCATTCGATTTGAAGATGCCAAATTCATCACCATAGAAAGTCGAGCAGTTTTTGAATCCTCTATATTGATTCTTTTAGATGACGCAGCAACTCTAGCCCTACTTTTAAATCCAATTCAATTATCAAATATAGAAAAAGCTTTTAAAAAATCTAATTCTCAATATCAATCAGATTATCTAAACCCATCTGCTCAAGCTATTTTTGAAAAACGGTTTGATAAATTGGTGGAGCGAACTGAGTTTTTTTCCGGTGATTTATCAAAAACACAAAAAACACAAATGCAAATCATTGCTACTCAGTTTTTCTTAGATAACACAATAATTTATCAAAATCGTTTACGTAAACAGGCCGATATTTTATCTACTCTTAATTTGATTATGCAGACTAAGCCATCTCATCCGGTGACAAAGGAGATTCTTAAAACTCTACTTTTAAGTCTCATAAATGGGCGAACCGCTGACCAAAAGGAATATGAACACCAGCGACTTGAAAATAGCACGATGGTGCTTTTTAAAATCACTGAATTGTTAAATGGCCAACAACTCAAAAAAGTTCAATCCAAAATTAAAAGCCTGGAGGGTGATGTTGCTTCGCTAATCGGTTCTTAATCTATCGATATTTTTGCTTTGATCACTACTTTAGTCCAACGCTCTTGCTCTAAACGAATAAACTTCCTAAAATCTTCTGATGTGTTTCCAACCAGCGTGGCGCCATCGTCTAACATTCTTTTTGAGCCCTCCTTTGATTGAAGGATTTTTACGACACTTTGTTGTAGTTGCTCCACGATGGCAATTGGGGTCCCCGCAGGGGCCATTAAACCGTACCATTGTGATGTTTCAAATCCCTTATAGCCACTTTCTGAAATAGTGGGAACATTTGGCAATATGAGCGATCTTGCACCACTACCAACGGCTAACGGGGTTAAGTTATTCCCTTTAATTTGTCCAATTAACGATGGTAATCCATTGAAGGTTACCTGTATTTGTCCGCCAATTAAGTCTGTCAGCATGTTTCCCGATCCCTTATAAGGTATATGTACTAAATCAATACCGGCTTCTGCTGAAAAATACTCCATCGCTAAATGACCGGCACTACCATTGCCTGCAGAACCATAATTGATCTTGCCAGGGTTCTTTTTAGCCTCTTCTACAAGATCGGTTAAGGTCTTTATTTTACTTTCTCGACTAACCGCAATAACATTTGGCACTTTTGCTATTAATGTAATGGGCGTAAAATCCTTATTCGGATCGTAAGGTAGTTTTTTTCCAAAAAGTGCTGGGTTTACAGCTAAAGTCCCTACATGTCCGAGTATCAAAGTATATCCATTTGGCGCGGCTCCCTTCACTTCTTCCATAGCTATATTGCCAGCACCTCCAGGTTTATTGTCCACATATACCGACTGCCCTAGCTGACTAGTAAGCCCTGTGGCAATACTCCTAGCGACTATTTCAGATGTTCCGCCTGTGGCAAATGGAACCACTAAACGTATCGGTTTTTCCGGAAAGGCTGCGTTAGCAAATTGCCCACTCATCATAAAAAAAATACAAGATAAAAGAAATTTCATTAGTGGTCTCATAGTTGGTAAGAAACATTACTTTATCTGTTTTTATTTAAAATTACACACATTTCTAGAATTTAAGGGATAATACCTAGGTATAAACCCTAATATATGAATTATTTTATCTTTGGGTTTCTTTTTATGATTTTCTTATTCAAAGGAGTTTTACTATGAACACAATCAAGCATATCTTTGCACTACTTTTAGAGGTATTTTTAGAAGCTAAAGACTCTTACCAAAAAAGAAGAAGGCATTTCCCTGTAGGTTCATAACTCCTGAAAAATGAACTTGGTCATATTTAGCTCAGCTATTTGCTTAAGTTGCTTACCGGTGTGACCATGCCTATTAGTTATAAAAACCCCTAGGTCAAAGCTTTTTATAGTTATTCGTGGTGCCTTGTAGTGGCGATAATTTTTTCGACGTAAGCAATAATTAAAGCTGAAATCACGAAGGTCATGTGGATAATTGTTTGCCAAATTAGGGTCTTTTCGTCAAAGTTTTCAACATTGATAAAAGTTTTTAATAAATGAACAGAAGAGATCCCAATGATTGCAGTAGCTAGTTTGACTTTTAAAACACCGGCATTGACATGTGATAACCATTCTGGTTCATCCGGGTGATTTTCTAAGCCTAGTCTAGATACAAAGGTTTCCCATCCCCCCACAATGACCATTATTAATAAATTTGAGATCATCACTACATCAATCAATCCAAGGACAATCAACATCACTTCGGTCTCTGTTGGAGTCTTACTACCCATTAATGAAATTAGGTGAACTAATTCTAGCCAAAACTGCCAAACATAAACTCCTTGCGCTACGATAAGGCCAATATAAAGTGGCGCTTGAAGCCACCTGGACATGAATATCCAACCTGCTAGCGGAATTAATTTATTTTTAATTTTTTTTTCTTGCATGTATTAGACTCAAATGAATAAATTTTCGAAGCAAATTTCGGCATTAAAGTTTCTTGAATAATGTTGCTTTTGAGCTTAGGAGGCTTTAGCTAAAGGAAGATTAAACAATAAATTTTGGGGTTTTAATTTTAACTCGTGATTTTCATTTTTTGCAATTGCCAAATATACTGGCTTACCAACCATTTCGGGGCGAATGTCTCTAGTATCTAAGAAATCCAGTCGAAATAGACAAATTATCCGACTCAAAGCTGACGGCTCCAAGAACTCTTTGTTATAAAGTGCGTTTAATATCTCCGTAGCAGCCGCGTCTAAACCTACGTGCCATATCCATTGCGGATCACTAATAGCCTGCAAAGGTGTAATTTTGACCTCTACTCCCAAAAAATGATTTATCCAGCGGACCAAAATGTCACAAAAATTCTGAATTGGTTTTTGGCCTATGTTCAATGGAATAGCAAAATCAAAATCCTCATCTCTGATCCAATATAGTTCCTCGTTGTCTTCATTCAACACATCAAGATCTAATTTACGTGTTAGATATGAAGGCTTATTTAATAAATCAATAATATTATCAAAGCCCTCTGTTTGGGCATTTCTATTCACCGTTTCGTCATCGGCGGCCATCACAATGCCGTCCTCCAAAACCGATATTTTTTGGGTACGAAAAAATATTTCACCGACTCGTCCATCCATTCCTTTTGGCTGATTTCCGAGCAAGTGACACATAAATATTTGTACTAATTGGTTTATAAATAAAGGCGGGACATCTACTCCATCACCTTTAAATAGTCCCATATAAAAACTTTCTAATGATCTTGCTTCTAAAAGTTTCTTTCTGTATCTAAACCAAATCTGATAATTTGCTAAAACATCTTTATCCTGAATCTGTTGAAGTGTTTCCTCAGACACTTCTTGGCGAGGATTAAT
>CALPOM020000107.1 GCA_943325205.2 Thermoflexus hugenholtzii JAD2
GGCAGAGCCCTGATCTTTCGAATTGGTTTTTGCTAAGTCAGAAAAATTCGCACCACCCTTAATTTGAGCTTGCAAGGTATTTGCTAATTTTTCGTTTTCAACTAATATGTGTCTGACCTTGTATTGCTTTCCACCAAATTGGCCCTTGACCTTTTCATAGACAGGTAATAAATCTTTGTCAGAAATGCCGTCTTTAGAAATATAATCTTCGAATACTGCGGAGACAAGAACGCTCAACCTAGCTTGCTCCATAGCATCACGAACCTCTTCATTCTTAGTTAAGCCTCTTTTATCAGCTTCTTGTAGTATCAGTTCTTTTGTAATTAATACGTCGCGCGCTTTTTCCTTCACATCCGGCGAATTCATTTGCCCAGATTTTTCTAGCATGCGCGTTAATTTGGCTAATGGAATAGGCTTACCATTTACAACGGCGGCGTTTTGGGCAATAACGAATGAGTTAAAGCAAAAGCTTACACAAATCGATAAGAATACGAGGTTAGATTTTTTCATTTTCGGATGACGTTTTCGCATTAATTACTAAGGCATGGATTTCATGCGGCATCCATGGATTCAAAATATCATACACTAGGCGATGTCTAGCTAAACGGCTTAAGCCTTCAAAAGCAGCCCCAACAATATGAAGGCGTAAATGGCTGGCACCACCGGCATGATGGCCTGCATGTCCAGCATGCTGGTCTGATTCATCAATGATCACAATAGAATCAGGCTTGAGTTTTTCTGTTAATACTTGTTGATACAAAATAATCTGGGGATGGATACTCATTAAAAACTATTCTTTCTCAGGTTCCTGTTTCATATATTTACTCAACCATAAACCTTGAATTAAGATAAATACAAATAAAATTCCGATCGTGGAGAGTTTGAAATTTGCCCAAAAATCCTCGGAAAAATTTTTGGCAATCCACCAGTTTAAACAACCCAAAAAAAAGAAATATCCAATCCATAGCAAGTTCAACTTAAACCACACCTGATCTGCAATGAATGGGTCAATTTGAACCTCTTTGCCGATGACCGCTTGAATTAAATTCTTTTTAAAGATAAACCAACTCACGCCAAGTCCGAGCGCAAAGGCCCAATAAAGAATAGTAGGCTTGATCATAATAAAGTCTTTATCTTGTAAACCAATAGTAAGTCCACCAAAAACAAGAATAATCACTAAATTAAATAGCTGAATTTTTGGGATCGGTTTTCTCTCAAACTTGATCCAGGCAATTTGCAACATGGTAATAACCATTGCAACCACGGTCGCCACATAAATATCAAATAATTTAAATGCTGCAAAGAAAGCAATAATAGGAAGTATTTCTGCTAAAAACTTCACTTACTTGATTCTCCAGTTTGATTTTGTTGATCGTTAAAACGCAGTGATGCTGAATTAATGCAGTACCTAAGCCCAGATGGAGCAGGGCCGTCATCAAACACATGCCCTAAATGTGCCTCACAGTTGTGACAACGAACCTCTGTTCGAATCATGCCATGGCTTGAGTCTTTAATTTCCCGAATGGCTGAATTTTCTAAAGGAATCGAAAAACTTGGCCAACCACAGCCCGCATCGAATTTTGTATTGGATGAGAATAATTGCACTCCACAACAAACACATTGATAAATACCCGTTGACCAATGATCCCAATATTTTCCGGTAAAAGGCCTTTCGGTTCCGGATCTTTGGGTTACCTCAAACTCAATCGGTGAGAGTTCTGCTTGATACTGGGCTACAGTTTTTTTTGATATTGGGTTTGCTGACATAATTTTTTAAACCAATTTTGGCAAAAGGAGTGAAATAATTCAAAAGTCGATAAGGGTTTATTATAGATGGATATTCAGTTACCCTGTTACCAGTTATAACTCTCAAATGTATTACTTTTATACGAAAAGATTGCTTCCTATCCGGTCTTTAATCTGCTGAGTTTGACTCATTTACCCCCATTTGCTTATGACGAATTCAGTAGATCCTATCCAAAACCAAGTTTACCTTGATTTAGACGTGCCTTTTTTAAACCTGTTGGGAGTTAAATTGCATCGAATGAGTCATGGGGAAGGAGAGATTAGCCTTGAGGTTGAAGAAAAGCACTTAAATACGTGGGGAAGTGTTCATGGTGGGGTCTTGTTATCCCTGGCAGATGCCGCGATGGCAATTGCCGCAAGGGCAGCTGACCCTAATGATCGTAGCGTGGTAACTATTGAACTCAAAAACACCTTTATGCGAGCCACTGAAGGCTCAATCCGTGTGATTGGCAAATCGATTCATACGACTGCAACCATGGCCTTTTGCGAAGCAAAATTAATTGATCAGCATGGTCAATTATGTAGCATGGCAACTGGTACATTTAAATACTTTAAGCGCTCTTTAATTAAAGACCCTATGAGAAGTCAGTCTGAATCAAGCCTATCTTCCAAAGGCTCATCTGATTAACGATCTTGCGTGGTCGATTGCTCGAGTTGGCCCTCAAATATACTTGTATTAGTTAATTCATTTTGTTGAAAACTACGCTCAATCATCTGGAACATCCCATCTTTACGAACTCGTAGTAAGGTAGATGAGCGCGTGCCGTAATGTTCAGTTTGAATAAAAATTGGCGCTAGGGCTTTTTCCCATTCATGGCTAACTCCAGTGGATGGCAAGACCTGATCTGAGAAATTGTTGTTATCTGCAAGCAGATTAAAGTACATGGCATCTTGATTAAATTTACCCGAGTCTCGAGCTAGCGCTTGCGCAAATTGCGCAACTCCAGAACGCACTTTGGGCCAAGGTGTATCCAGCATCGCATTGGATAGGCCGTATAAGCCAGCTGAAATAGCAGTCGGATTGATTGTCTTTCGTTGTCGAATCTTATCGCCAACCAATAAACGATTACTTACCCAGAAAAACTCTGGTCGTGCGACATTTGATAAATCTCCTAGCAACAAATTAAAGCCGTTGTATTGTAGAAACGATTTTTGATGATCGGTAATAAATTCATGTATCGGTTTTGATTGCGATAAAAATTTAGCTGTGAGTTCGCCACGGGTTCGTAAGTCTGGATTTTTTTCACTAGGCGCTCGAATATTTGTAATGGCTGAGAATTTACCTTTTTGAGATAAGCCAAGCGCTGTGCCCGGTAAACCAAGAACATCCGCTTGATCTCGAGCACCAAGAACATGGGAGTAATCGCTCCACCAATCAATTTTTTTTGTAGGACGGGCATAGAACTCATCACGATTTGCCGCAACTACAAAAGGGTAGTCCGGATGTGAATTAATAGCAAATAAAATAATACACATACGCTTAGATGGTTAGAAGTTGATAAGGTGGTTCTATCATTTGGATCAGGTTTGATGGTGCCTCATCTGAGCGAATGATACGCAGAGGTAGGCCCGTAGCACTTAAATTAATTTCCATTTGGACATAATTTACTGCTAGGCCTGCGTGGTAAGCGCTCAGCAAGATCACCCCAGCAGGTTGATCTAATTCTTGATCGGTAAAAACCAGATCACCAGGTTTAAAACGGGCCTGGGAATTGTCCATGATGGTGCCAAGTTTTAATCGGCGTTTGATAGTGCCACGATATTGACTCCTTGCCACAACCTCTTGACCGGGATAACAGCCCTTTTTAAAATCCACCCCTCCCAAGGATTCAAAATTAATCATTTGTGGCACAAAAAGATCTTTAGTCGCGCTTGTTAAGCGTGGAATACCGCTCAGTACCTCAAGTAAATTCCATTGCTCTGTAAGTTCATTATCAATGCTAAGGGGGGGCTGTTGAAAAGCAACAACTGTGCGTGCAATTTGATGAGATTCGTGGAGCACTTCTGGCAGCTTTAAAAACAGAAATGCCTCGGAGTTTATTTCAGCCTGCTCTTTCGAGGAAGATAAAACACCATATACCGAGTAAAAATTGGGCTCGTAATGAATCTCAACTTTAGAACGCAGACGATACATCTGTAATTTTTTAGCAAATTCAGGTGCAAGGTCTTTACTGATCCAAATGAGAACAGCATTTTGGCTTTGTTCAGTAATCCAAAAACTTGCCATTAATCGACCCTTGGGTGAGCAAAATCCGGAGAGTTGACCAGACCCAGAGTCTAGACTGGACACACTCGAAGTGAGCAAGTTTTCTAGGAAACCTTTTGTATCCGGCCCTTCAACACGAATAATATCCCAGTCTATAAGAGGGATGAATTTCATGTTTTGCGTTTGATTCATCGATATAATTTAAGCAGTTGGCAATTGGATTAGTAAAGGTAAAAATTATCTAAGCATTTCGGCTTAGGTAAGGATATGTGTTCTATTATAAGTTTATGCGCGAGAGAAATTCTTCTTTTCCTGGTTTTTTTATTACTTTCGAAGGTATCGATGGTGCCGGTAAAAGTACTCACTTGGATTTTTTCCAAGAGTGTCTAAGGGCGCGTTTTCCTGAAAAGAAAATTGTGATGACGCGTGAGCCAGGTGGCACGGAGTTAGGAGAAAAATTACGTCAACTGCTTCTGCATCAGGAGATGCATGCAGAAACTGAGGCTCTTTTAATGTTTGCAGCCAGAAGAGAACATTTAGCAGTAGTGATTGAGCCAGCACTGGCATGTGGCCACATAGTTATTTGTGACCGATATACAGATTCTTCCTTTGCCTATCAAGTTGGTGGGAGAGGCATATTAGCCCATAAATTAAATCAATTAGAGAGTTGGACTATCGACCGAGAGTTTAATCTAACAACAGTTGCAATTCAGCCCAACTTAACGATTCTTTTTGATATTAGCCCAGAGGAAGCAGAAAAGAGAAGGGCATTATCCAGAAATCCCGATAAGTTCGAGGCCCTAAATTTTGACTTTTTTAATCGGGTTAGAGCCGAGTATCTTCGCAGAGTAAAAGAGGATCCAATGCGCTTTGAAGTAATTGATGCTAGTCAGTCAATTAAAAATATTCAAAAGGTAATAGGGAATATTGCGACTAAAATAGAGTCATTGATATAAGAGGCCTTTTCTATGCTTTACCCTTGGAACGCCACTTTTTTTAGTCAATTTACCCAACAATCAATTCCACAAGCCCTTCTTTTTTTTGGCGAGCAAGCTATTGGAAAGTTCAACTTTTCCATGCACTTAGCCAACTATCTTGTATGCGAAGGCACGCACAATAAGCCATGCCAGCAATGTCAAGCATGCCACTGGTTTAGTCAAGCAAATCACCCAGACTTTTTCCCAGTATTACCTGAAAACCAGTCATATCTCCTTGAAACGCATCTGCAGCTGGAGATAGATTTAGATAAAAAAGACGTTTCAGATAAAAAATTAAGTAAATTTATAAAAATTGAGCAAATCAGAGATGTCGTATCGAGCAATATTCTTGGATCATACCGCGGGGGAAAGCGGATCATCTTCATTTATCCCGTGGAGTCAATGGCAACCGAAGCCGCAAATTGCCTTTTAAAGTCTCTGGAGGAGCCATCTCCGAACGTCATTTATATTTTAGTAACGCATCGTATTGATCTCGTCTTACCTACGATTCGGTCCAGATGCGTGGCGATTCCAGTACCAAAGCCCAAAGAAGTGGAAAGTCTCGAGTGGTTAACGTTACAGGACTCATGCAAAAAAATCGATAGGGATGATTTAGGAGCCTTATTGACTGAACATGGAAAATCCCCCCTTAAAACATTACAAGCGGTTGAAGGTGGGGCGTTTAACGGTCAAGTGGTAATTGAGCAATTATCCCGATTCCAGGATATTGAAATACCCCAAGTAATTGATCTTCTTGCAAAAAATTCTCTAATCGATATCTTAAACTGTTTGTACCGGTGGTGTATTGATATCTATTTATCCAAATCGAATTTACCTGTAAGGTACTATCCCCGCTGGGCGGATAAAATAAAGCTTTATCAGGATCGAATGAGCTTTGTACAACTAAGCCAATTCATTAAATTTCTAACGATTGAAATGAAACTAGCCTCGCATCCCTTATTTCCCAAATTACAGCTAGAGTCTTTACTAGCGAAATATGCCCACCTTTTCAAAGCCTAGAAATGTTTATTGACTCACATTGCCATTTAGATTTTGATGATTTTCAAGAAAATTTTGATGAAATTTTGCAAAACATGGCAACGCATCTTGTTACAAAAGCCTTGTGTATTAGTGTCAATCAGCCAGATTTCCCGAAGGTCTTAGCTTTAGCACAAAAATACGACCATTTATATGCCACAGTCGGCGTGCATCCTGACTATGAAAACACTCCTGAACCCACTTTTGACTGGTTAACAATGCAAGCCCAAGATCCTAAGGTAATTGGTATAGGGGAGACTGGACTCGATTATTATCGTATGGCTGACCGAGCATACGCTGATCTTGAGTGGCAAAGAGAACGATTTCGAGTGCATATTCAGGCCGCTAAAGCTGCTCAAAAACCGCTCATTATTCATACTCGTCAAGCCTCAACGGATACGATCCGAATCATGCAAGAAGAAGGTGCAAAGGATCCGCGGGGCGTGATGCATTGTTTTACAGAGGGAATTGACGTCGCTAAAGCAGCATTGGATCAAAACTTTTATATTTCTTTTTCAGGTATTGTGACATTCAAAAATGCGCTTGAAATCAAAAATACCTGTCAATATGTACCCCTTGATCGTCTCTTAATTGAAACAGACTCGCCGTATTTAGCGCCTGTACCACATCGAGGAAAAATCAACCAGCCAGCTTGGGTCAGTTACGTTGGCAAATATATTGCCGAATTAAAAGGTATTCCAGTCGAAGAATTGGCCATGGTCACAAGCCGTAATTTTTCTGAATTATTTCAGGTTTAACTATGTCAAATAACTTCTTTGGTAAATTATTGATGAGTTTTGTCCTAGTTGGTATGACGGCAGTGTGCTTTTCTCAAACAAATCAACAAAAGTCCCCAGCTCGACAATCTCTAGCATTTATCACTGAGTCTCTTTTTCATATGGCGTATTTTGATGATTTAGAAGGACTTCAAAAATATCTTGTTAGAAATCCTTCGGCGGTCAATTTACAGAATGCATCTGGCGATACTTTATTGATTCATGCGATTAAAAACGACTCGAAAAAAGTTATTCAATATCTCTCGCAAGTTAATGATTTAGATGTGGATTTAGAGAATAGTAATCAGGAAAATGCCCTCATGTACGCTGCCTTTAAAGGGGATTTACCTTTGGTAAAACACTTAGTAGATACGAAGCAAGCGAGCATAGAAAAAAATGGCTGGAGCCCCATGCATTATGCAAGCACCAACGGGCACTTAGAGATAATTCGTTTTTTGATCGAAAAAGACGCCTATGTTGATGTCGAAAGCCCCAATTCCACAACACCATTGATGCTAGCATCTCGAGCCGGCCATATTCAAGTTGTGAAATATTTACTAGATAATGAAGCCGATTTAGCAGCGAAGAATCAGTTAGAACTGACAGCAATCGATTTTGCGAATATGGGAAATCAAAAAGAGATTGTTGAAGGGTTAAAGTCTAGGTGGAAAAAAATGTATCAATCAGAATAC
>CALPOM020000108.1 GCA_943325205.2 Thermoflexus hugenholtzii JAD2
GAGGTGGGCATCATCGCCCACCCAAAATTCAAACAGATCACCAATAATAAATAAACACGGAGTTTTTCTCGCCTCAACTTGGCAAAAATCAATGAATCGTTTAGCAGTGTGAGGGTAGGCTGGTGTTAAGTGTATATCGGAGATAATCAGAGCCTGATCAATGACCATTGGTTTAGATCGGATCTAGATTGCAAGAGCTTCTATAACTAAAACATCCTCGACGGGCACATCTTGATGAAAGCCTGAGCTACCGGTAGGTACTTCTCGAATAGCATCAATCACATCCATACCTTCAGTAACCTCTGCAAAAACAGCATATCCCCAGCCCTGTGAGGTGGGAGCGCTATGGTTCAGGAAGTCATTGTCGACCACATTGATAAAAAATTGTGACGAGGCCGAGTGTGGATCATTCGTTCTGGCCATAGCAACACTACCGCGCACATTTTTGAGTCCATTTTGAGCTTCATTTTCAATTTCGTCGCGTGTTTCTTTTTGTGTCATTCCCGGTTCCATACCGCCACCCTGCACCATAAAGTTTGGAATAACACGATGAAAAATTGTGCCGTTATAGTGACCGGAGTTCACATATTCTAAAAAATTAGCGCTAGAAATTGGTGCGAGCTCCTCATTCAGTTTGATCGTAAAGTCGCCGTGATTGGTTTTGAATTGTACTAAAGACATAATCTTCCTCGTTGATGGTTATAAAAATGAATACGTTAAGGTTTATAGCAAATAGCTTATTGTTTGGTGAGTGCTTCAATTAATTTACGTTTACGATCAGATTCGGTAAGTCTTCGGTTTAGCTGATAAGCTTGACCGTAATATTCTGCCGCAATACGAGTATAAACATCCGCCAAGTTTTGCATGGCGATAGCATATTTAGGCGCCAGTTTGAGACACATTTCTAGATGTTCTCGAGCTAGATCTAACTTGCCGGCACTGGCATACAAAACTGCGAGGTTGTTATAGGGTTCGGGGAGTTCGGGGAACTTTTCCGTTAAACCAACGAGAACTAACCTAGCCTGCTCTAGTTGACCTTGTTCGATGAGAATTCTAGATCGAATAAAAACTACTTGGACATTTTTAGGGTTTTTCTTAGAAATTTCGGCAATTTCAAGCAAGGCCTCATCCCACTTTTTTTCTTTATATAACTTGCTCAGGCTAGCAGGTACTCCATTCTTTGGAGCTTGCTCAATAGGTGCATTTTGTAATGCAATAAATGGCATTGCTAATGAAGGGGTATTTTGTGTGCTTTGGACCCCAGTATTATTCGCAGTTTCTGGGAGAGAGGTCCCGACTGGAGAGAAAAGCCCTAGATTTTGTTGAGGATCTTCTTTGCTACTACTGAGTTGGGCCCAGGTGTGGTGTGAAAAACTAGCAAATACCAATAGAAGTAAAACGAAGGTAAGATGTTGCCGGTTTTTCGGACTAAGCGCAAAAGTGCTAAGCAAAACTCGGATCTGCTGTTTGAAGTAGCTTGTATTTATAATTGGGGTCAACATGTTTCTATTTTATTGCAGTATTTAAAGATATACTGCGAAGTCTAACAAAGTTGCTCAATTATCGAAGCTTTTCATCTATGCTCCAAATTTATAACACCTTGCATCGTCAAAAAGAGATATTTCAGGCTATTGAACCGGGTAAGGTATCGATTTATGTTTGTGGTATGACGGTTTACGATCATTGCCATATTGGCCATGCACGCGTTATGGTTGTATTTGACATGGTGGTTCGGTGGTTACGCGCGAGTGGCTACGCGGTTAATTATGTGCGTAATATCACCGATATTGACGATAAGATCATTCAGCGTGCCATTGAAAATAATGAGTCGATCCTATCTTTAACGCAGCGTAATATCGACTTGATGCATGCAGATGCAGATGCATTAGGAGTTCTACGACCTGATCACGAACCTCGGGCAACGGACTTTATTGCCTCGATGCAGGGTATGATTGGGCAATTAATCGACAAGGATTTAGCTTATCAAGCCGATTCTGGAGACGTTATTTTTGCCGTTCGCAAGTATCCTAAGTATGGGCAATTATCTGGTAAATCCCTTGATGATTTAGAAGAAGGTGAGCGTGCACAAGTTATTGGTGACAAAAAAGATCCATTAGATTTTGTTTTATGGAAATCTGCCAAGGCAAGTGAGCCGGCAGATACTCGTTGGTCATCACCATGGGGTGAAGGTCGTCCTGGTTGGCATATCGAGTGCTCTGCTATGTCGTGTGATCTTTTAGGTTACCACTTCGATATTCATGGAGGCGGTGCTGATTTACAATTTCCACATCATGAAAATGAGATCGCCCAAAGTGAAGGTGTTTATCGTCAGTTTGACAGTCATGGTGAAAGTGTAGATCCTCAGTTTGTCAATTACTGGATGCATAACGGACATGTTCGGGTCAACAATGAAAAGATGTCTAAGTCCTTAGATAATTTTTTTGTCATACGGGATGTTTTAAAAGAGTTTCATCCGGAAGTGATTCGGTTCTTTATTTTGCGGGCCCATTACCGAAGCCCGATGAATTACAGTAACGCCACATTACAAGAAGCGAAGCAAGGGTTAGATCGTTTGTATAACACCTTGATTGACTTGGAAGAGCCTGTGATACAAAGTGATGAGTTACTTAGCGGATGGCATGCCGATTTTCAAGCGGCCATGGATGATGATTTCAACACCCCACAGGCTATTGCTGTCTTATTTGGTTTATCTAGTCAAGCACATCGCGCTAAAACTTCTGGTCAGTTGCAGGAGTATCAAGCTTGTGCAAACACGCTCAAAATTTTAGGTGGTCACTTAGGACTATTGCAAAGACCTGCACAAGAGTTTTTACAAAGTGGTGATTTGGGCATCTCAGCAGGAAAGATTGAGGAGTTGATTGCCAAGCGTAATGCCGCAAAAAAATCGCGGGATTTTGCGGTCGCAGATCAAATTCGACAAGACTTATTAGCCAGTGGAATTGTTTTGGAGGATCAGGCTGGCGGGATTACTATTTGGCGAAAAGAGTAGTAGTTTAGTTGGCTTAAGAATGTTACTTAAGGGTATGTGACACCGAGTAATTTCAGAATTAGAATTCAAAAATTGGTAGCAGACTATGGCTATAGAAAAAGATTACTGGGACGAGGCCTGTACTGATTTGATGAAGCGTGACAAGGTTTTGCGCCGACTAATTACAAAATTTAGAGATACAGGAATTATTTCAAGAGGGGATCCCTTTTTAACCTTAGTGCGCTCGATTATTGGTCAGCAGATTTCAGTTGCAGCGGCCCAGGCGGTTTGGAATCGTGTTGAGGTCTTGCTCAAGCGCGTAACTCCGAAAAATATTTTAGCAATGGACGATCAGCGACTCAGGGAATGTGGCTTATCTTACCGAAAAATAGAGTACGTGAAGGATTTGTCTGGGCATTTTTTAAATCAAGGCTTAGCTAAAGCTAATTGGCAGGCTTTGGATGACGAAACGGTTATCCGAGATTTAACTGCCGTTCGGGGCATTGGTCAGTGGACTGCTGAAATGTTCTTAATTTTTAATTTAAAGCGTCCCGACATATTGCCGCTAGATGATATTGGTCTATTACGGGCCATTTCTCTGAACTATTTTTCGGGCGAGAAGGTGACCCGTAGTCAGGCTCGTGAGGTTGCTGAAAATTGGGCGCCCTATCGAACGGTAGCTACTTGGTATTTATGGCGCAGTATTGATCCGATCCCGGTTGATTACTAAAATTACAAAAAACGCTAGCTGTTTTGATAGGGCGCGTTAAAATGGAAATATGAAAACCACTTTCCTTGATTTTGAGCAGCCGATTGCTGAACTAGAGACCAAGATTGAAGAATTACGATTTGTGCAAGACGAGTCTGCGGTTGATATTTCGGATGAGATTGACCGTTTAGCGCAAAAAAGTTTGCAACTAACCAAAGACTTATACGCGCGCTTAACGCCTTGGCAAGTTTCGCAAATTGCACGGCACCCGCAAAGACCTTACACCTTAGATTATCTTGCTCATATCTTTACAGATTTTCATGAGTTGCATGGCGATCGTGCTTTTGGAGATGATTTATCGATTATTGGTGGCATGGCCAGATTTAATGGCGCATCATGCATGGTGATTGGTCACCAAAAAGGCCGTGACACCAAAGAGCGGGCTTTACGTAATTTTGGGATGAGTCGTCCTGAGGGGTATCGTAAGGCCATGCGCTTAATGCGTTTAGCGGAAAAATTTGATATACCGGTTTTTACTTTTGTAGATACGCCGGGTGCATTTCCTGGGATTGATGCCGAAGAACGTAATCAATCCGAGGCGATTGGCCATAACTTATATACCCAAGCTGAGCTGAAAGTACCGATCATCTCGACCATTATTGGTGAAGGTGGTTCTGGTGGTGCCCTAGCAATTGCGATGGGGGATATGGTTCTCATGTTGCAATATGCAACTTATTCGGTGATTTCTCCTGAAGGATGCGCATCGATTTTGTGGAAGACAGCTGAAAAAGCTCCTGAAGCAGCAGAGCAGCTGGCACTCACTGCACAGCGGTTAAAGGCACTTGGTTTAATCGATAAGATTGTTAGTGAGCCCGTTGGTGGTGCGCATCGCGACCCGGAGGGGATTGCTAATTCTTTAAAGCGATCTTTAGCTGACTCATTAAGACAGTTTCAAGGAGTGAGTCTAAAAGATTTGCTAGCTAGAAGGCATGAGCGCCTCATGGGCTATGGAAAGTTTAAAGACACCACCAATCCATAGTCAAAATCTTGCTGGGCAAACAGCGCGGATTGCTGTGGCCTTTAGCGGCGGCTTAGATTCGACTGTTTTGTTGCATAGTACGATTGCAGCGCACGGCTCGGAACACGTGATTGCCTTACACATTCATCACGGATTATTAGATGTAGCGGATGCATGGGTTGAACATTGCGCCCGGATTGCAGAAGAATTTGATGTGGCCTTTGATGCCCATGTGGTGCAATGGCCGATTGATAAAAAGTATTTAAATAATATTGAGGAACGGGCCAGGTCTGCTCGGTATCAAGCCTTGTTTCGCCTGTGTAATCAGCATGGGGCGTCGCATTTGCTAACAGCACATCACCAAGATGATCAGGCTGAAACAGTCTTGTTGCAACTCTTACGTGGTTCGGGTTTGCCTGGATTAGCTGGTATGCCCGCGCTGAGAGAGGATCTCCATATTCGTCTTTGGCGACCTTTTTTAGACCTAACTCGCTCAGAACTTGCGGCTTATGCACATGAGTATCATTTGGAGTGGATAGATGATCCGAGTAATGAAGATGAACAATACACACGAAACTGGTTGCGTAAGCAATTATTACCTCAAATTGAAAAAGCGCAGCCCCAGTTTCGTAGAAACCTGAGTCGATCGGCGCGTCATTTAGCTCAGGCGCAACATTTACTCAATGTGCTGGCAGATTTAGATTTGGCCACGATCAAGCATATAGAAGGCCTGAATATGCGATCTTTAATGGCTTTAAGACAGCAAGACTCAGCACGAGCTACAAATGTGCTTAGACATTGGTTGGGTCAGGCGGGGTTATGTATGCCCAGTGAGGACCGTCTGAATGCATGGTGGCGGGATATTGAAAATGTTCGGCATGTGACGGATCATCAAATCAGTTGGTTGCATGACGGTTATGAATTAAAGGTTTGGCGACAAATTCTTAGCATGCATCCTGCAAATACTATTAAAGGATACTGGTTTTTTAAGGAAGCGCAATTAGATGCTGGGGAGTATGGCTTAGCGACAAGTATTTACGAACAAGCGATGCGCTCAGGGCTTATTCAAGAAAGGCCTCGCGTTGGTAGCGAAAAGATACGGATTCATGAGAAGCGCCCCAGAAAAACCTTGAAAAATATTTTTCAAGAGCAAGCGATTGCCCCATGGCAAAGGGATGTCCCTGTTCTTTGGTTAGGGCAGAGTGTTTTGGCGGTTGTCGGAATTGGAATCAACCTAGATTTAGCAACTCAAACAGGGCCACGTTTTATCCCAATTTGGAAAGTGGAGCAAGTTGACGGTTAGGGATGGACAAAGAGATTTTGGTGTCGAAGACGCAATTCAATGAAAGAGCGTGGAGTGTTGCTGTAAAATTATCGACAATCTAAAGTGCTTAACGCAGTAAAAACACGGTAAATTCATTTTAAAAAATTATGGCTTTAATAGTTCACAAATATGGTGGTACCTCAATGGGTTCTGTTGAGCGTATTTTGAATGTGGCAAAGCGCGTCACTAAATGGCAAAAGGCTGGCCACCAAGTCGTAGTAGTGCCTTCTGCCATGTCTGGCGAGACAAATCGATTATTGTCCCTGGCTAAAGAGATCACGGCTGATGCTGATCCTAGAGAGTTAGATCAAATTGCGAGTACTGGCGAGCAAGTCAGTTCTGGTTTGTTGGCTTTAGCATTACAAGCACAAGGAACTGCAGCAATTAGTTATGCTGGATGGCAAGTAGTTATCAAAACTGACTCAGCGCACACTAAGGCTCGGATTCAGGGGATTGAAAAAGATAAAGTATTACAGGATTTAGCGAATGGCAAGGTCGTTGTCATTACAGGTTTTCAAGGTGTTGATGAGCTCGGGAATATAACGACTCTGGGGCGTGGCGGGTCAGATACATCGGCAGTTGCAATTGCTGCAGCCCTTGGCGCTCAGGAATGTTTGATCTATACCGATGTGGATGGTGTTTATACAACTGATCCAAGAATTTGTGACGAAGCTCGCCGCTTGGAAAAAATTACTTTTGAAGAGATGATGGAAATGGCCAGTCTAGGATCAAAAGTTTTGCAGATCCGCTCGGTTGAGTTTGCTGGTAAATATCGAGTTCAAACTAGGGTATTGTCATCCCTAACTGACCCAATGATTCCTTTAGATGTGGAAATGAATTCTGGGACTTTAATTACTTTTGAGGAAGAGAACAACATGGAAGCTGCCGTCATTTCAGGAATTGCGTTTGCTCGTGACGAGGCAAAAATTACTGTTTTGGGAGTGCCTGATAGGCCGGGTATTGCTTATCAGATTTTAGGTCCGATTGCTGATGCGATGATTGACGTTGACATGATTATTCAAAATCAATCTGTAGATGGAAAAACAGACTTTACTTTTACTGTGCCCCGCAGTGATTATCAAAGAGCCTTAGATATTTTGAAAAGTAAGGTGCAGGCTCATATTGCTGCTAGGGATATGATGGGTGATCCCAAGGTATCTAAAGTTTCAGTAGTTGGTGTTGGTATGCGCTCTCATGTTGGTATTGCCAGCAAAATGTTTAGAACATTATCAGAAGAGGGTATTAATATACAGATGATTTCTACGAGTGAGATTAAGATTTCTGTCTTGATTGATGAAAAGTATATGGAACTTGCTGTGCGGTCATTGCA
>CALPOM020000109.1 GCA_943325205.2 Thermoflexus hugenholtzii JAD2
AAAATTTCTGAACCATTTTGATAGTCGTCATAACTAATACGAGCAACTGTTGTCGGTATCTTAAAAAGATCATGCGCCAATTTACAGACAACTAAATTTGTTTCAGCCGCCGATGCGCAAGCTATCATCATCTGGGCCTCTCCAGCCCCGGCAGCTTTTAAAACAGATGGCTCTACAGCATTACCAACAATGCCACGTAAATCAATCTGACTTTGAACGAGTGCAATTAAGTCTGCCTTAGGATCAATAATTGTAATTTCATTTTTTTCAGAAGCGAGATTACGTGCAACACTCTCTCCGACCCTACCGGCACCAACAATAATAATTTTCATATTTTATCCTCGGAAGGACCTCATTCATTGAACAAGAAGCTAGATACATATTATAAATATAAAATTATAAATTTTTATATTAAATATTTAAAAGTGTTTGTTCAAATTGTAGTTTAAAGAAGATGTTTAAGAAAGCCAGAAAAGTCTATTATCAAGTCTTATTTGAGTTATAAATAAGACCACCTTTTAATTCGATATTTTTTAAAACTTTCTAATAAATATTTCTTACCTCAGAAAATTGATAGCTTATATTCGATAAAAGGTTTGCGCATTTTCGTAGAAAATCTGACGCTGCTCCTGCGGTGCGTATTCGGATAAAACCTTTCTGTATAGAGTAATAAAGTCTGTATAACTCATATGTAATTTTTCAAGGGGAAAATTACTACCAAAGATAGTTCTGCCCACACCAAAAATTTGTATGCAATCACGAATTACTTGACGAATCTGTGGGTACGTGATCCCTCCCGAAAACATGCCCAAACCTGAAATCTTAACAGCAACATTTGGATAAGATGCCAGTAGGGCTAAAGCTTCGCGCCATTGCCCAATTCCGCTTGCGGATCTATCAAATAACATCCCTGAGTGTAATAATATGAAGCGCACTTCGGGATAAGCCTTAACCAGTTCCACGGCATGAACTGCTTGTGGGGCAAAAATTTGTAATTCAAAATGCAAGTCTTCTTTAGCAAGCAAATCAAAGCCGCGACGGAATTCCTGCGTGTTACACAAATCCGCGCAACTAACATTTTTACGATAGGGTGCTGTATCGTCCCAATGAATTTGATGTCGCACCCCCCGCACATTCGGATATTGCAGATGCTCTTTGATTTTGGACTCTAAATTGGTATCCGTCATATCCGCCTGAAATACTATCGCATTTGGAAATCCATGAAGATCGCTGATAGACTGCAACCATTTTGTTTCAGAAAGACTTTTCTCAACACCCCAATTCGCCGTCACGTGTACTGATTTAACTACCCCAGCAGGAACCACATCCCGCATCCACTCCTCTACAGGATAGTCCGTGCGTATGCCAAATAAATCACCGGCCATATGTGGCGCAGCAGGGTCTTGTAACCAACTAATATATTCACGTAACCATAAATGGTGGTGGGTATCAATGACTGGGCCTTGATAATTCATCGGATCTCCTTTTTAGACCTTTCGTAGATCTTTTTATCTAAAATGATTAACTAGTAATCTCAATCTTACTTGAAAATAAGCCCATCTTACAAATATGCCCCACTTGTAAAGACCAACTACTTATTCGGATGAAATTGACCACTCGTATCACAAATTACATTCCATAAAACTTCATCTGTCGGTTCTATATTTACTCCGCCTAAGGACTCATAAGTAATCCGTATTTCCTCTGCGACTCCTTTGCCATACTCACCATTAAAGAGTTTAGTCTTAATAAACTGGTGCGTTTTTTGAAGACAATTAAACTCCGTCGTGATTATTTCAGATAAATAGGATATATCTTGTTGAATTTGTACCTTGCGAAAGGTCCGCATGATCTCCAAGCCAATAGACCCATTCGGATTTTTTCTCAGCAATTCAGGATCATAGTAGCGAGCCTCATCTTTCGTCATAGAAAATCTTACCCAACGGTCCTGCTGATCCGGATAATCAGGATATTTTCCAATGTATTCATAGTACAAGCCACCTATAATGAATAAAGAGTAAATCACTATTTTTAACTGGGTTTTCATATCCCATATCTTACTCGTAATCGGATGCCTAATCGTGATTGAGCCGCTTGAAGAAAGTTTGCTTTTTTTGACTCTTTTAATTAATATGGAGGTGAAATTACAAGCTATTTAACAACTAGCTAACACTTTATTTAAACTGGCGAATATTTCGCGCGCTATATCTAAAATAATACCTATTCAAATAAAAATTGAAAGAGACCTGAGATGAATGATTCGAATCTGAATATTGCACAACCATCGCCGCTTTCCCAACCTCTGGAAATTACAACTCCTTCAATGGATATTCGAGATAAAGTACTACCTTCAAGAGCCCTTCCTGTAGTTGACCTGGGGCCCTTTTTACAAGGGCAAGCAAATACCCTTGAACCACTTGCGAAGAAGTGGCGAGATATTTGTGAAAATTTGGGCTTTTTATGCGTAATTAATCACGGCTTATCGCCTTTATTGATTGATCAAATGGAACAGGCAACTCGCGCATTTCATGCATTACCTGATTCAGAAAAGCTCGATTTACATGTCACAGAACATCAACGTGGATATATTCCTTCCAGAGCCACAATGCTCAAACACTCTACCTACGAAAAACATACGAAACTCGATACTGTGGAATGCCTCGTTATAGCGACAGACTATCCCATAGATCACCCTGAACTTCTTGCAGGCAAACAGTTCTATTCCAGAAATCGTTGGCCAGCTAATCTGCCAGAATTCCAACATGTTGTCGAAAACTATATGAGAACAGTCGAAGAACTTGGGAAAAAACTCTTACCCGTTTGGGCAAGAGCCCTAGAACTCCCTGAAAACTTCTTTGAACCGTACTTTGAAGAGCCTTATTCGTATTTCCGAATTGCTAAATATCCTAAAACTGATTTTGTAGCAGATCAAGAGTTTGGACTCGGGGCCCATGCCGATACAGGCTTCATGACCTTTTTACCACCAGCATTAGAACAAGGTCTCCAAGTACTTGATGAGCATGGTCAATGGTTTTGGCCACAAGTACCCGATGGAGCCTTAATCGTCAATATAGGACAATTCTTATCGCGCTGGACTAACGGACGCTTTCGAGCGACACCTCATCGCGTCCTTCCCCCTCGACAAAACGATCGGTATTCTTTTGCATGCTTTATCAACACCAGTCTTGACTCAGAAGCAAGTTGTCTACCAACTTGTACCTCTAGTGAAAATCCACCTCAATACCCTACCCAAAGTTATTGGTCTTATTTCCAGTGGTATATGAAAAATACATACTCACACTATGGTAATCAATGATTTTTAGCACGAAATAAAAAAAGTCTCGCCTGCAATTTAGGCTAAGGGCCAGTAAAGTCGATTAGGATTATCAACTAATAATTGATGCTGCAATGCAAAGGTCGGAGCAATATGAGGTATCCAGTCCACCAGCAAGCCATCATCTGGCATGTGGTCAGTTAAATTAGGGTGAGGCCAATCCGTACCACTTAAAACCCGATTTGGAAATCGCTCTACTAACAGCTTGCCAAAAGGAATTACGTCTTGGTAAGGTTTTAACTCGCCATGAATTGCTTTTGGCCCTTGCATGGATAAACGTTCCGGACAAGTCACTTTAGTCCATATATTTTCGTGCTCACTCAAAAGTCGTATCAATAAACCAAATTCTGGCCCATTAATATCTTTACTCACATTTGGCCGCCCCATATGATCTACTACTACGATTGTTGGTAACTGCGTAAAAAAATCCCATAACTCGGGTAAATCGACAGCCTCAAAATAAACCACAATATGCCAACCCAATGGCGCAATGCGCGCAGCCACCTCCATCAACTCGTCCTTGGGCGTAAAGTCTACAAGTCGTTTGATAAAGTTAAAGCGAACTCCCCGAACTCCAGCCGCATGCAAGCTATTTAGCTCTGCATCAGTAATGTTTCGCCCAACCGTCGCAATCCCGCGCGCTTTTCCATGACTATGAATTAAAGCATCGACCAGCGCCCGATTGTCCGTGCCATGACAACTTGCACCGACGATGACGTTTTTATCAAATCCTAAATGGTCTCGCAATGCAAATAATTGCTCCTTAGAAGCGTCACATGGAGTATATTTTCGCTCGGGAGCAAAAGGAAATTCATGGCCAGGACCAAACACATGACAATGGGTATCCACCGCACCTTTTGGTAATTGAAATAACGGCTTTGAAGGGGTTTGATGCCAGTCTAACCAACCAGCAGATTTTGTAAAAGACATCTGATCCATCTCCTTCATAAAAATGACACATTCAATGACTGATTAATTTGACCATATTTTTGATCATCTTGTTTTGACCATCTTTATTTGATTATCCTAAAGGAATTAGCGCCACCCATCCAAATACGAACTGATCAAATTGATGACTCCCTCCCTACCAATGAGGTCAAGTTAGAATACTTTACAATTGATTTACCTATTTTTGTTTAAGACTTTCTTCTCAACTATTTTAAAAAGGTCTCCTATGATCCACGAACTCCGTATTTATCACTGTGCTCCAGGTAAATTACCTGAAGTCAGCAAGCGCTTTGCCACGATTACATTGGCTCTCTTTGCCAAACATGGGATTCGTCAAGTTGGCTTTTGGACAACCTTGATAGGTCCAAATAGTTCTGACCTCTACTATATTCTCGAATGGGATAGCCTAGCAGACCGAGAAACCAAATGGAATGCTTTTGCTGCTGATCCAGAGTGGCTACAAGAAAAAGCTAAAACAGAACAACAAGGTGCATTAATTGATCATTTTGAAAATATTATGCTCAATCCAACTTCATATTCCGCTCTCAAATAAATAACTACTTTTTTGTAAAACAAATCCAGTCAAGTTTAAAATTAAAACAAAGTCAAACCACGCTGTACTCCCCTAACCACTTACTTTAATTACGAAATTATCTGCTCAAAATCGAACTCTATTTCAACGATTAGCCATCTTCATTGCACTTTTATTGGAAAGTTGCCATATCAGTGAAATCTTATCTATTGATCGTACATTTATGGCTGTGGACCTCTCTGGCATATGGTCAGATCCGAGAGGTTCCTCTAGAACCCGAAATGGCTACAGGGTCTTTTCGTCAACAGTTAGTTAACTCCAGCAAAATGATGGTGGTTACTCCCAATACGGATGCCTCTAAGACGGCTCTTGCAATACTAAAAAAAGGGGGCACTGCGGTTGACGCAGCAATCGCTGCTGCTATTATGTTAACCCTAACTGAACCGAATGCTAGTGGTATCGGTGGAGGTGGATTTTTAATCCATTACAACGCAGCAACTCAAAAATTGAGCGCTTATGATGGTCGAGAAACGGCCCCAGCTCAAGTCGATCCCAAACAATTTTTGTTGGCCAATGGCAATGCCATGCCATTTGTAGAGGCTCGTGTTAGCGGGAAAGCAGTTGGTACACCTGGCCTACTGCGCTTACTCGAACTATCTCATCAACAACATGGCAAACTCCCCTGGGCCGATTTGGTTCAACCAACAATTGATTTAGCTAATACAGGGTTTTTACCATCCACGCGTTTACAACAGCTGATTCGCCAAGACCCCCATCTCAGAAATAATCCAGCAGCTAAACTCTATTTTTTTGATTCGCAAGGCCAACCCCACCCACCACAATATCAACTGAAAAATCCAAAATTAGCAAAGGTCTTGAGTGATATTGCAATATCTGGTAGCCAAGCTTTTTATTCCGGTCCATTAGCGCATCAAATTATCAGCGCTGTTCAAAATGACGTGCTTCCAGGAAGCCTTCAATTAAGTGATTTATCAAATTATCAAGTAAAAACGCGGGAGATTTTTTGTGGCAAGTACCAGTCTTGGAAGATTTGTGGCATGCCACCGCCTTCTTCGGGCACTATAACAATCCTACAAATCTTAGCCCTCTTAGAACAAAAAAATATTCATCAATATCAACCAAACTCCTGGCAGACAATCCATTTATTCTCAGAGGCGGGAAAACTCGCTTATGCTGATCGAGATGCGTATATCGCTGATCCGGACTTTATACGCATCCCAAGTAAAGAACTCCTTGAACAGACATATATCCAAAATCGTTCTCAACTGATTCAAATGAACCAAAGTTTACCTAAAGCAGTCGCAGGTAAACCCGCTAATCTCCAAACGCAATATGCGCCGGATCAACTAACAGAAGAATTTGGAACTAGTCATCTTTCAATCATCGACCAGCAAGGTAATCAAGTATCTCTTACAACAACAATTGAATCTCAGTTCGGTTCACGAATTATGGTCGAGGGATTTTTTTTGAATAACCAATTAACGGATTTTTCATTTCAACCAAATCTGGCTGGCCTACCAATCGCGAATCGAATCGAAGCTAATAAAAGACCCAGAAGCTCTATGGCGCCCTTAATCATCCTGAATGAATCGGGTCAAGCTGTAATGACGATTGGCTCAGCAGGCGGTAGTAATATCATTAACTTTGTAGCAAAAACCTTACTGGGACTATTTCATTGGAATTTAAATATCCAAGAAGCAATTGCACTACCTAATTTTGGAAATAGAAATCAAGAAACAGAATTAGAAGTTTCCGGATTTTGGAAAGATATCGCCCCCGAGTTAGAAAAACGCGGCCATCAAATCAAGTATGTTGATTATCCTAGCGGCACCCAAGGAATTATGAAATCTCCAACGCCCATCCTGCGAGAAAATACGGCATTATCTCGCTTCCAAAATAATCAACTCTTTGGTGCAGCCGACCCTCGCCGACTCGGTTTAGCGATCGGAGAGTAAAAGCCTCGAAGCACTATGCATTTCAATGCCTCAGGATGCGGGCACAGTTATTGGAGCCTTTGCCTGAATTGCTACAAACGCCTGGTTTAACCGCAAATGCACTTGACCTAATAAAGAAACTGCCTCTAATGCTTGTAACAAAGGCTTTAACAAGTCGCTAGGCGACTGTAAATACTCATGGATTAACAGATTTCTCAGGCCACGTAACTCAATCCAATCATCCGTTGACGAAAGCCAACCCAACTTTTCAGCTAGGATTAGATTATCAAGTTGTGAACCAACTTTTTCCATATTTAATCGTAATAAAGTAGGTAACAATTTACCGCCAAGCCTGTCCTGAAGCCTACCAAATCGTGCTACAAAAGCATCTAAAATATCACTATACGCATCACTATTCGCTAAGGAGTTCACCCAGTCCAAATTAATTTGATGGCTGATCAAACGATTTCTAGTTCGCTCTAAATAGTGCACTTCTTTTGCGGTGATGCGTAAAAGTTCTTCTGCCAAAAAAAATTGCTCTTCTAATTTCCTCATA
>CALPOM020000110.1 GCA_943325205.2 Thermoflexus hugenholtzii JAD2
TCCAAGAACCGTCCTGGCATCTTGCTAATAACGGGCTGAGTATCACAGCTAGTCCATCTAGGTTAGAACCTATACCTCTAGTTCAAGAAGGATCACTTAAAAAAGCATAACGCCTAAGCAACCACAACTACTCAGGCTTTATACAAAGGTAGGGGCTTATTTAGATAAGGCTTCCCAAGTGCTCATAACCTTGTCACAGCTATGCTGTTGCCACCCAAGATGGGCAAGCTATCACCCCACCCATTAAATCTTTAAGAGATACGTTTACTGACAGTAAGTTCTCCCATAAATAAGTAAAACTTTTATGCAAAGAGCTTATGCGACTTCGCACACAATCTTAACGACTTGACCTAAAAGATATTCAAAGTAAGTCAATCTATCAACTCGGTTCTGAAGGTAAAAATGCACTTATCTAGTGCGCATTAATCCCAATTGCATCTTTCTAGGGCAAGTTAATAGATCTCTAAGGTTTTTCAAAGGCAAACTTGTATACAAGTAAGTACATCAATTGTCTTTTTAACCCAAAGGAGCCCTTAGTATGAGTAAAAATAAACATAGCATAGGTCGTCGTCATATTTTGCAAGCCGGAGCCGCAAGTGCAATCACTAGTATTTTTCCTTCATTTGCTCAGACGTCGGACAATAAAATTCAAATAGGCTACTGGCCTATTGCAAGCGGACTACCATTTTTTATAGCACTTGAAAAAGGTTACTTTAAGGAAGTGGGACTGAATGTAGAAGGAGTCAAGTTTGCGAGCCCTAATCAAATTGCAGAAGCAATGATTGCAGGCCGTATCCACGGATCTGCAAATGGAACAGCTTCTGCTGCTTTGGCACTCGCAGAGATCTCTTCACCAAATCTTTTCAAAATTATTTGCTCCAACCCCTCAAATGTGAAATTTGTTTTAGATGAGGTATTGGTTCCACTAGATAGTAAAGTCAAAGCGATTAAAGATCTTCCAAAAGAGGTGAAATTTGCGTGTGGGCCAGGCATTCAAAATGTCACATTAGCAAAAATAATTCTTGAAAAAAATGGCTTGACAAACATTCAGCCCATTGAATTACCCGTAGGTCAGCATGTGCCAGCTTTGGCTGCTGGGCAAATTGATGCTGTCTACACCTTGGAACCATCCGGTACGATTGGAAAGGTGAAGGGAGTCTCTAGAGTATTAGAGGCTGGAGTTATTTCTAAATATATGCTCGGTGACCCAATGGCACCCTGGTTTGGTGGATCCGCATCCCTTACTACTACTCTGATTAAAGAGCGCCCATCTGACGTTAAGAAATTCATACTAGCCTATAGCAAGGGGGTTGAATTTATACGTAAAAACCCAGATGAGTCCAGAAAATCACTAGATGGATTTACAGCTATCGAAGAATCTGTTGTTAAAGAAGTTCCTCTAGCAGACTTTGTCATGTTTAATGAATTTAAACCATCGGATATTTCATATTTCCAAAAATACTTTGATGTTTTTACAGAACGTAAGATTTTTACTAAGACTGTAAATGTAAAAGCACTTATCTATAGTAATTAAGGCTCATCATGCATAAAGACCTTCTCCGGAAATTTCTTCCTTTGATTGGACCCATAGCACTTTTTTTGCTGTGGAGTCTAATCTTGGAGGCTAAATGGGCAAAACCAATATTACTCCCACCGCCTGGTGCAACTTTAACTTATATGGCTGAGTCATTTATTAGTGGCGCAATTTTTAATGATTTATTTGCAACGGTTAAGCGCACTTTTTATGCCTTTGCTATTGCTACCGCTTTAGGAGTTCCCTTAGGAGTGATCTTGGGTAGTAATGAGAAAGTCTATCGCTGTGTTGAATTTTTAATTGATTTTTTTAGATCGACGCCTTCATCAGCATTGATACCCCTCTTCATGCTAATTTTTGGTATTACCGATATTAATAAAATTGCTATTGCAGCCTTTGCAGCTATATTAGTGATTCTTTTTAATAGTGCCTACGGCGTAATGAATGCCAAAAAAACTAGGGTCAATGCGGCTAGAACAATGGGTATACCAACTCGCTTTATCTTCAAAGATATTCTTTTAATGGAAAGCCTACCTCAGACATTTGTTGGGTTACGAATGGGCATATCCATGGCTCTTGTTATTGTGATTGTGGCTGAGATGTTTATTGGCTCCGAGAATGGCTTAGGACATCGCATTATTGACGCTCAACAGGTTTTTAATGTCAAAGAAATGTATAGCTCCATATTAATTACTGGTGCACTAGGCTATGGCCTTAATCTCTTATTTTTAATATCAGAAAAACGAATCGTTCACTGGGGTGGCAAAGCATGAGTACTATTCTTGATTTACCTGCAAAAATTGGTACTCACGTTACTATCCGCGGGCTAGATAAGTCTTTTAATGGTTCAGTTTTATATAAAAATTTTGATTTAGATATTCCTAAAGGAAAAATTATTTCTATTTTTGGACCTAATGGTTGTGGGAAATCCACCCTCATTAATATGATATCTGGATTGATGCCAATTGATTCTGGAGAAGTCCTTTTTGAGGGTAAGACATTAGCAAAAACCACAATTGGATATGTCTTCCAGAATTATCGTGAAGCTTTATTCCCATGGATGAGTTCATGGGATAACATTGCCTACCCCCTCAAACGTAGTGGAATGTCTAAAGAAAAAGTGAAGGCACGGGTTGATGAACTTGTTACCTTGTTTGAAATAAAATTTAATCTCAATTTATATCCATACGAACTTTCTGGTGGTCAAATGCAAACTGTTTCTATTATGAGGGCATTAGCACCTAAACCTGAAATCTTATTCTTAGATGAGCCTTTTTCAGCCTTAGATTTTGAGATGACTTTATTTATTAGATCCAAGTTACAAGAAGCTAATTTGAGTACTGGTGTAACAATGATGATTGTCTCGCATGATTTAGAAGATGCCGTTTTTTTAGCAGATAAAATCTTATTACTTACAAGAAGACCAACCAAGATTGCCGAGTTTTTAAGTTTTGATATGAAGAAACCAAGATCACCTGAAAGTGTTAGTGAACCAGAATTTATTAAAACAAAATCTCTAGCTCTTGAGATATTCCAACGGGAGATGAGGGCATGATTACTATTAAAGGATTACTTTTTCGCTATCATTCTGGAGTAATTACCCCAAAGAATCATATCGACAACTTACTTAAAGTAATTCGAAAAAACATCAATGAATCGATAGACTCCGCTTGGATTTCTATTGCTACAGATGATAATATTGCTTCGCAATTAAGAAATCTTGAGTCCTTAGCAAAAGAAAAAGCTATTACTGATTTACCCTTATATGGCATTCCTTTTGCCATCAAGGACAATATTGATGCGCTTGGCTGGAAAACTACTGTGGCTTGTCCAGATTTTATGTTCGAGCCAAATAAAAATGCAACCGTAGTAAAAAAATTATTAGACGCTGGTGCGATTTTGATAGGTAAAACGAATCTTGATCAATTTGCGACAGGATTAGTGGGAACTCGCTCACCATATGGGATAGTTCCTAATACCTTTAATCCCAAATTTGTAAGTGGAGGTTCGAGCTCCGGTTCTGCCTCTGTAGTTGCAAGAGGTCTAGTTTGTTTCAGTTTAGGTACAGATACTGCTGGCTCAGGGAGAATACCTGCAGCATTTAATAATATCGTAGGTACTAAACCTACGCCTGGTCTGGTGAGTACAGAAGGGGTTTTCCCAGCTTGCAAATCAATCGATTGTGTATCTATCATGACACTCACTGCCGCTGATGCAGATATAGTTCTTAATGTAGCAAAATCTACCGAACATGATAAAGCATTAGAAACGCAGTTTCACCCAAGATCAACACCAATTTCGAACTTTATTAATCCTATTCGTATTGGCATACCTATTAGCTGTCAATTTTTAGATAATGGCCAATATCAAGAAGCATTTACCAAAGCCCTTCAAATTGCGAAAGGCTTAAATGTAGAGTTCGTACCAGTCGATATTGACTCATTTGTCAAAGCTGGTAAACTTTTATACGATGGGCCATGGGTATCAGAGCGGTTTGCAGTTACTGAAGACTTTCTCAACTCAAATCCTAACGCCTTCGATACTAGCGTTAGACAAATCATATTAAGTGGTGCGCCTTACTCTGCAGCTCAAGGATTTAGAGCGATATACCAATTAAAAGAGTTAGAGATTGAAACTAAAAAATCTTGGTCTAAATGTGATGTCATACTTGTACCTAGCGCTCCTAATCACCCAACTATAGAAGACCTGAAGAATCATCCAATTGTTAAAAATAGTGAACTAGGCATGTATACAAATTTTGTCAATTTATTGCGCTTATGTGCTATTGCAGTTCCTTCTGGATTCACAAAGACTGGCTTGCCATTTGGAATCACTTTAATTGCACAAGAGGGCTCAGATAATGCTCTACTTAAGCTGGCGTCCCAGTGGCAAGTTTTGTTTGAGCTATCGCTTGGGATATCTAACATCAAGGGTACATTAGAAGAGCACACAATACTAGAGACTACAAAAAATGATGTTACACAAATTGCTGTTGTTGGCGCGCATTTAAGTGGTTTACCATTAAACTGGCAACTTACTGAAAGACGATCTCGGTTAGTGAAGGTTTGTAAAACAGCTAAATCTTATCGTTTATTTGCCCTACCAAACACGCATCCACCAAAACCAGGACTTATCAAATGCCCATCCGATGGCGTTTCTATAGAGCTAGAAGTATATGAAATGCCATCTAATCAATTAGGCTCATTCCTAAATCTAATTCCACCCCCCCTAGGTCTTGGGAATATTGAATTGGAGGATGGATCATTAGTTAAAGGATTTATATGTGAACAATATGCGGTTCATGAAGCACAAGATATCAGTAATTTAGGTGGCTGGAAATCCTATATTAATCAGTTATAAAGCTTAGAAAATATGTCATTAATTATCCCAATCAATAGTGAATTTTCTAGTCTAGCTGAGCACGCCTATGCTGAAATTAAGAAAAAGATCTTTGATTTTGAAATGATGCCTGGCGAATTAATCTCAGAAAGTAATTTAGCAAAACTCGTGGATGTTAGTAGAACTCCACTTCGTCAAGCACTCCAACAATTGCAACACGGCGGATTTATTAAAGCAATTCCTAAAATTGGGTGGCAAGTTGCTCCTTTAAATTTTGACAAACTTGATGAGTTATACGATTTTAGGATTTTAATTGAATCAAATGCTATTACAGTTTTATGTAACTCAACCCAAAATAACCAAATTATCAAAGATTTACAAAAAATTTGGCTTACTTCTAAATCTAAAAGAAACTTTAATACTGTAAATATTGGGGTATTGGACGAACAATTTCACACTTCATTAGTTAAAGCATCAGGTAATGAAGAGATGTTAAAAACCCACTCAGAAATAACTGAGCGAATCAGAATTGTAAGAAGGTTAGATTTTACGAGTATCGATCGAATTAACTCAACTTATGATGAGCACAGTAAAATAATTAAAGCTATTTTGGCTAAAAAAACCGCTGAGGCTCAAAAGCTACTAAAAGCACACATTCAACACAGCAAGATTGAGGTTAGAAAGATAACCCTTGGAATGCTTCAAGAAGCAAAAAAAATAGCCGCAAGGTAAGTAACTTTACTATAAATTTTACTTTAGTAACGCTTGGATCTTTTCATATCAAAAAACCACTCGCACAGTCAGTATCAGCTCTAAAAATCATTTCTTTTCTTATTGAAACCCATCAATTTTCTAGAAAAAATGTTAGGATTAGTTAATTAATTTAAAAGAGTTGACTTCTAAAGGAAAGATTCATGCATCATCTCTTAAGTAAGTATGAGGACGAAGAAAAATTAAACAGAATATTATTAAAATTCTATAGCCGAGTCACTAGCAATGTTAGCATCAAACACTTTTTCATGGATTTATCATTTGAAAAAATGCTACGCGATGTGAGTAGATTTAATCAATTTATATTAGATAGGCCAGAAAAAACATATACAGATAAACCTAATCAAACAACCGACCCATCACTTCAAATTGGCTCGGCTTCATTTATAGAAATTTGTCACCAACTAGTTGAAGTACTTAAAGAAGAAAATATTGAAGAAAAAGATATACCTAGATTAGTTACTGACACGATGGAGATTATTGAAGAATCTAAATCAGAAGCCTCCGATCGGATTAGCAGCGTTTATCAAGTTGACAATCTTAATGCTGACCAACTAATACATATATTTTCACTAGCAAGAATTAAAGCTGAATTAAATGACGATAATATCTTAACTATTAGAGTTAACGATACTAAAATCCCAATCTATTTAAAACTTCATAAAGAACAGCAACTCCTTCTCTTCTATGGAAAGGTGGTAAGCAAGAAATCTGACTGTTCAGCCTTGGATAATCTCGTATCAATAGCAAATGAAATATATCCATTTTTCCCAGTTTTCTCCCGTAAGGAAAATGAAAGTTTCTACCTTTACGCCGAGCATCAATTTTCTATTCAAGATGGACTACCCTCTCGTCTGATGAATCGTATTGCAAAGCAATTTGCTAAATGTTTCGAAAATGCTGTTCTATGCGACAAGGAGAAAATTTTAGAGTTTTAGATCTGGGTGACCATAGACTAAAACTATATGCAAAGTAGAATACAAGCGTTACTTAAAGTAACGCTTAGCCCCACTCTAAAAAAAATCAATCCCACGCCACCTTGTCAAATAGAATTTGTGATATTTGCTCTAGAGGACTCAATATCTAAATTAGTGGTCTCCACTTTGAGAGAGATTAAAGCCTAAGCTAATACATCAATCACATTGATGCGCAGCAAATACTCCTTGAAATAGGATTTAAGTAAATTGCTTTACAGACTATTTTTTCTACAAGTACGCATATAACGAAAAATTTATGTTTATTTGCAAAAGAGAATTCATAAAATAGTTACGATGCGTGTTAAATAATAGATGCCGGTGTATTTTAGATCGATTCTTCTTCGGGTTTATGTCCAGTCAGACCTGATGCCGTTCGAGATAAGATCAATGTATCATCCAGTATCTCCATGAACTCGATCACATTAAAAGGCTTGGTAATGTATTTGAAAAATCCGGCCTTGACAGCCTTCTCGATATCTTGTTCATAAGTCATTACAAATTATGGAAAATATTTGCAGAAATTACTTTCAGTTTTCAACCCCCAAAAGGTTGGGATTTGGGCTATAAGCTATTTTTTAAACACGGGAAAATTAATGGATGAAATCGATTGGGATTTTTGGCGTAATTTAGACCATCTTTTTATATGGCAAGTTGGGCTTTTAACTTTAGGTTTAAA
>CALPOM020000111.1 GCA_943325205.2 Thermoflexus hugenholtzii JAD2
CCAAATCTTTTGCATGGCTAAGCGCTTTATAGAGATGGTTGCTATCTTGAATGAGCTGGCGAATTGTAAAGTCAAATGGCATCACTTCATGGATTGCCATCCGGCCAATATAGCCAACATTGCTACAGTAATTACAGGGCTGGGAAGCTGACAAACAATACTGGCAGATTTTACGAACGAGTCGTTGAGCAGTAATTAACAGAAGGGAGTTTGCTAAAACATCCTTTTCGCAGCCCAAATGATGCAAGCGACTGATTGTTGCGACACTATTATTAGTATGCACAGAAGCGAGCACAAGGTGGCCAGTTTGTGCCGCTTGGAGAGCGATTTGAGCAGTTTCAAAGTCTCGAATTTCACCAATCATGATGACATCAGGATCCTGTCGAAGCAGAGCACGCAGAGCTTTAGGGAAGTAAAAGCCAGCTTTTTCGTTGAGGCTAATTTGATTAATTCCTGCCAGTCGAATCTCGGGGGGATCTTCGACCGTAGAAATATTTCTAGTACTATTATTGAGATAAGTTAAGCAGCTATATAGGGTGGATGTTTTACCACTACCTGTTGGCCCAGTAATGAGGATTAGTCCTTGGGCAGATAGTAGAGCATTTTTGACTTGTTGAAGTTGCCACGGATCAAATTGTAGATGATCTATATGTAAAGTTTGGTTAGTATTTGTGAGTAGGCGTACAACAATTTTTTCGCCGTAAATGGTAGGGACAGTTGCAATCCGACAATCTAAATGGGTACTCTCTCGTTTTAAATAAAAACTCAGGCGACCATCTTGGGGAAGCCGTTTTTCAGCAATATCTAAATTAGCAAGAACTTTGATGTGGGCACTTAGATGGTCATGATGAGTCGCGTGTAATTGCTTAAAGGCAAACAAAGACCCGTCGACTCGGAACCGAATAAGAGTTTTGTCTTGATGTGGCTCAATATGGATATCTGTGGCATTTTTGGAGTAAGCGGCTAGGAGAGTTTCGGACCAAAGACGAATAATACGCTGGTCATCCTCCATCTGACTTCATGTCGGAAGAAATAAAGCCGACTTTATTTGGCTGATGTATTCGAACAGTTTTAATGGACTGTTGGTCAAAATGAATAATATCCATTACACAGTCCCCCAATTTAATGGTGAGATCATTATCTGGAATTTCCTGAAGCGTCTCTAACAGAAGCCCATTGAGCGTTCTTGGCCCATCTAAGGGTAATTTGAGATTGAGTAAGCGATTTAAATTACGAAGACTTGCAGTACCAGCGGCTAGATAAGTGCCATCTTCTAGCCACTGTGTTTTATAAGATTGGTTTGGTAAAGATGTAGTAAATTCACCAATCAATTCTTCAATAATATCCTCAATTGTGATGAGGCCTAAGACGACGCCGTACTCATCAACTACTAAACCGATCCGTTCTTGCATATCTTGAAAAAAACGAATTTGTTGTAAGACTTGGGTGCCGCTCGGGATAAAGTATGGTTCATTCAATAAAGCTTTAAATTGTTCATGGGATAAGTCTTCTCCACCAATCAAAGAAACAGCCTTACGAACAGATAAGATTCCAATCACACGGTCGGGATCTAGATCGGTAGTTGGCAGGTATTGGTGATAGCAGGTTTCCATTTGATGTAAAACTTCATCGATAGGGCGAGATAAGTCGAGTGTTTCCATTTGTGATCTCGGCGTCATCACATCGTCAACGGTAATATTTTCTAAATTGAAGAGGTTGACTAAAATATCTCGGTGCTGACTAGGGATGAAGTGGCTAGTTTCAAGTACGAGACTTCGAAGTTCCTCTGGAGATAGACGATGCTGGGCGCTATTTTTGGTATCTAAGCGCATCAACTTTAAAAGGGCGGATACAAAAAGATTCACAAACCAAACTAGAGGGGTAAGGATCCATACTAAGGGTCGAATTATCCAACTTACTTTAGAAGCGATGGCATCTGGGAAAGCAGCGCCGATCACTTTTGGGGTAATCTCACAGAAGATAATAATTAAGAATGCTACAAAAGCTGTAGTAAGGGAGAGGACTGAACCCGTGTTACCAAAAGCGTGGAGGGCAATTCCAGCGATTAAAATTGGAACAAAGGTATTAATCACATTATTGCCAATTAAGATCACAGACAGTAACTCTTCGGTGCGGCCTAGTAAATTAGTTGCCAACTTAGCGCCTTGATGACCTTTGGTCGAAAGATGCTTTAGCCGGTGCCGATTTGCCGCCATCATACTTGTTTCTGTAATCGAGAAAAAAGCGGAGGTGGCAAGCAAAAAAAGGACCAGTGTAACCTTAGCCCACCAAGGCCAAGTGTCCAGAAGAGTGTCCATAGAAGTCTCTCAGTTCATTGCAAATTTCAATACGAAAACTATAGCAAAGATCACTCTCCTTGCGTTAGAAACTTCACATCAAGACTCTCTGAAAATTGTGTAAGAAAAACTTTACAAGTATGTCAGAGTCTAGACTCAAGTAGACAAGTGTGTTTGAAAAAAGCTTAAAGTTCTAGACCTAGCTAAATCAGCAGCTGTCTTGTCATATGATCCCCGATGATCGCAATTAAATCCATGTTGTCCGGCATAGATGTGATTAATAACCTGTGGCTGCGCTTTTTCAAAGTCAGCTACAGCAGTCAGGGGAATATGCGTATCTTGGTCAGCAAAATGCGTCATTACTGGACATAAAGGTTTGAGGTTGGCTTCATTCGGCACGCCCCCACCATAATATGCTACTGCTGCTGCTAGCCCTTCTAATTTACAGGCACTTCTCCAAGTCAGTAAGCCGCCCCAGCAATATCCAAAAATACCTACTTTGCCGGCCGTTTTGACGTGGTTTATACCGGCTTGCAGATCTTTCATTACGGGACTTCCAGGCAAGGCTTCAACAGCCTGTTTTAAGCCAAATCCAATCTTAATATCTTCCTCCGAATAGCCAAGATTGACATTTTCTTGGACGCGACTCATGGTCGGTATAGCAATGACTAAATATCCATCATGGGCGTATTGATCTGCTACAGCTTGGATGTGTGCATTAACGCCAAAGATTTCTTGGATTAGGACAAGGCCGCCAATTACTTGTCCAGAGGGTTTTGCCTCATAGGCTTTAAAAGTATGGCCGTCATCGGCATTCAAAGTGATTAATTGTCCCATCGCTCTCTCCATGTTTAAATATTAGAAATTAGTTTAACTGAAATTGATGAAAAAAATGACAACTCCGCAATATGTTGCCAGCTCTAAAATAGAATGGGCGGCTATTTACGCTGCACCTTTTGGAAAAATTGGAGTTCAGACAGAGCTGGTCGATCAAAGTTTGATGCTTTCAAGGATTGTTTATTTAGATAAGACAGATAAGGCTATTTTCCCTAAAAATCAATTAGCACAACAAGTAATCGAGCAAATTGAAGCTTATTTACAGAATCCAAATTCGATCTTTGATTTGCCTTTAAAACCAAAGGGAACCATTTTCCAAGAGCGAGTTTGGGAGGTGATTCGTCAAATACCTTTAGGTGATGTTTTAACATACGGCTCAGTTGCAAAAAAAATACAGAGCGCACCAAGAGCTGTTGGTGGCGCTTGTGGCGCTAATCCGTATCCTTTAATTGTGCCTTGTCACCGAGTTGTCGGGGTGAACAGTATTGGTGGATTTGCAGGCGAGGATCGAGAAGGTTATCATCGTCAGATTAAAACCTGGTTACTCCATCACGAAAAGGTAATTTAACAATTTTTACTGAGCGAGATGATCCGTTTTTTACATTAAATGAGGAAATATGAATAATCAAATGCGTGTTGTTGATCATGGACAGGGCGGGGCTCCAAATATTATGACAATCAAGTCAGACGCTCCAATTCCTACACTAAAAAACCATGAAGTATTAATCGAGGTTGAGGTCGCAGGCGTCAACCGCCCCGATGTATTTCAGCGGATGGGGTTATACCCGCCCCCACCGAATGCCTCGCCATATCTTGGCTTAGAAGTTGCTGGTAAGGTGGTGGCATTAGGATCTGACGTACGTAATTTAAAAATTGGAGAGATGGTTTGCGCCTTAACTCCTGGCGGAGCTTATGCCGAATTTTGCGCCGCACCGGCAAAGCATTGTTTACCGATTCCGCAGGGTTTATCGATGCAGCAAGCCGCAGCTTTGCCAGAGACTTACTTTACAGTTTGGTCGAATTTAATGGATATGGGACATATACGGGAGGGGGAGTCCCTCTTAGTTCATGGCGGCTCAAGTGGTATCGGTTTAACGGCAATCCAAATTGCCAAGGCATTTGGATTAAAAGTTTTTACAACAGTTGGTAATCAGGCCAAGGTAGAGGCTTGTCAGGCCGCAGGAGCAGATGTGGTAATCAACTATAAAGAACAAGATTTTGAGGAGGTAGTTTTAAAAGTAACAAATAAGTTAGGCGTCGACGTCATTTTAGATATTGTTGGCGGTTCTTATATTCAAAAAAATCTCAATTGTTTAGCTCTAGATGGTCGTTTATTGCAAGTGGCTTTTTTAGAGGGGAGTAAAGTGGCTTTAGACGTTCAAGCCATCATGCGTAAGCGTCTGACTTTTACTGGTGCGACTATGCGCCCAAGAAATGATGATCAAAAAGCAGCCATTGCGGCAGCTCTTTTGAAGCATATTTGGCCACTTTTGGAGCAGGGTAAGTGTTTACCCGTGATTGATTCGGTTTTTGCTTTAGATGAAGTAGTCGCAGCGCATGAATTAATGCAGTCTAGTGCGCATATTGGCAAGATCATGTTGCAAGTCAAATAGCTCTAGGACAATCCCTTTTAAACACAGACTTCGGTTGTGACATTCGATTTAATCTTTAGTCCAAGCTCTTGCAAAAGAGCTAAATCTGCAACAGCCTCGGGATTATTGGTGGTTAGTAACTTGTCGCCATAGAAAATTGAATTCGCTCCGGCCATAAAGCACATTGCTTGCACTGCTCGGCCAAGTTCTTGTCGACCGGCGGACAGGCGAACACGTGCTTTAGGCATAGTTATCCTAGCAACGGCAATCGTTCGAACGAACTCAAAGGGGTCAAGTCCTGGTTGCTCTGCAAGCGGTGTTCCAGGGACTGGGACTAAATGATTAATAGGGACGGATTCTGGGTAGGGGGTTAAATTAGCTAAACGCCCAATCAGTCCAGCTCTTTGTCGCCTTGACTCACCCATACCCACAATTCCACCACAACAAACCGACATGCCGCTATTTCGGACATGTTGTAAGGTATCAAGTCGGTCTTGATAGGACCTAGTTTGTATAATTGTGCCGTAAAAATCTTCGCTACTATCAAGATTGTGGTTGTAATAATCTAAACCAGCAGCACTTAAAGAATTAGCCTGATTTTCGGCAAGCATACCAAGTGTGGCGCAGGTCTCTAAGCCAAGAGCTTTGACTTCCCGAATCATCTGCGCGACTTTTTCAATATCTCTATCTTTTGGTTCTCGCCAAGCAGCACCCATACAAAAACGATTTGAGCCGGCCGCTTTTGCAGCCTTCGCAGCTTCTAAAACCTCGTCAAGTTCCATTAACTTGGTAGCCTCTATGCCAGTGTGGTAGCGCGCGGCTTGAGGACAGTATGAGCAATCCTCAGGACATCCTCCGGTCTTGATTGACAGTAAAGTAGCTAGTTCGATATCACCATCAGGAAAATTCTTTGCATGAACTTGGCCAGCTTGTAGGATCAGTTCATGGAGGGGTAAATCATAAAGTTGTTCAATTTCTTGAACAGACCAAGCAGGGTTTGTCATAAATATTCGATCGTGTATTTAAATCAATAAGGATAAATCAGGTTAAGGTGTTTTAACTAAATTATCAACAATAGGGGTTAATATTACGCCAATTTTTTTTGCGGCATAGTCGGAAATGTGGTCACTATAGCTATATAAAAATTGATTTTTCTCATAAGTTCCACAATGATTTTCATTGATATTACATAAAATAGGCGCTGTATCAAAGACGGTTAATTGGGGGTGAACCTGTTGGAGGCGATTTACCCAATCTCTATAAGGCTTTGTACCCTGCAGATACTCTGTGTATGAATATTGACAATTTGGATTTGCTTGTCGGCTCAAGACGGTATTTAGGATTTGAGAGGAGGTTAAACCACCGCTGATGCAGCTAGTCGGGTCTGGAAAGGTTGGATTATCAATCACGAAAATTACTTTCTTACCACTGGCTTCAAGCCGAGATATCAGCGCACTATAGACTTTAAATTCTTCTTCAGAGTTACCCTGCGATTGTATAAAGCCTTTTAATTTATCAATCTGAAAAATGCCGCGCAAAGAGCTGGTTATTGCAACAACTTGAATAGTTGGTGAATTTTCGATGATCGAATAAGCTTGTTGACTTTTAGCGAGATAGGCATTTTGAGATGCACTATTGAGAGCTGGCGGATGAATGCCATCGATTAAAAGCCAGCGACCTTGGGCCGAAGAAACGGTTGTTAAACCATAAAAAAGTGCTTCCGCTTTACTATCGCCCAAAATGGCATAGCGTACTGGATCTCTAACATCTTCAAAGCAGTCCAAATCGGCGGGTATTTGATCAGAAATATGACAGGTACGCATCATCATTTTTCGATGCTCACCTACAACCATGGTGGTTGGATCGGCTTGCATTAGGCCGAGATTACGATTTTTAAAGCCATCCTGTTTACGAAGAACGATACCTATAGCTAATAAAATTAGCATGAGGATAAGGAGAAACATAGCAACTTTTTTTGATCCCTGCCTGCGTATTGGCTTTTCTAAAAATTGATAGGTTAGCCAAGCCAGAACTAAAGAAAGAGCGATGATAACTAAGCGACTCGTAACACTGATTGCTTGCCCCTCCAAGATTCTTGCAAATGAGAGCAGTGGCCAATGCCAAAGATATAGGGGGTAGCTAATTAATCCTAGAGAAACCAAGACTTTACTACTCAACAATTGTTGAATTCCTATTGCTTGGGTAGATCCGCGGTTATTGGTAGCAAAGAGGATGAGGGCGGTTCCAATACAGGGTAATAAAGCCCAAAGCCCCGGAAATACTCTTTGGTCATTAATCATCCAAAAAGCCATCATTAAAGAGCCTAAACCTAGTAAATTGATGGTATTCATTGGCAGATTTGTCGCGGGCTTTAAATTGTTTGGACTATTTAAAGAAATTGATAGAGCAAGACAGCCACCGATTCCAAGTTCCCAAAAGCGCGTTAAGGGGGAATAAAAATCTGTGACTGGTGATGAGA
>CALPOM020000112.1 GCA_943325205.2 Thermoflexus hugenholtzii JAD2
GTGGTTCTAAGGGTATTGGTTTAGCAATTGCTGCGGCGTTTGCAGCTGAAGGGGCCTTGCCAATTATTACCTCTCGTGATGCGGGAAATTTAAAAAATGGTAAGGCATTGATTGAATCGAAGTATGCCGTCAGTTGTCAGACGGTTGAATTAGATTTAGGTGCGCCAAAATCAGCTGAAGCTCTTTTTGCGCAGGTTGGAAATGTCGATATATTAATTAATAATGCTGGCGCTATTCCAGGTGGGGTTTTAGCTGACATTGATGAAACGCGTTGGCGCGCTGCATGGGAATTGAAGTTATTTGGTTATATTAATTTGACGCGTATTTATCTTGCGGCAATGGAAAAGCAAGGTTCAGGAGTGATTGGAAATATTATTGGTATGGCAGGTGCAGCGCCACGCGCAGAATATGTTTGTGGAGTAACTGCTAATGCTGCTTTAATGGCATTTACGCAAGCTGTTGGGGCCACAAGTCACAAACATGGTGTGCGTGTTTTTGGCATTAATCCTTCTCCAACTCGAAGTGATCGGATGGAGAATATGATGAAAGCGAATGCTAAGAATAAATTGGGTGATGAAGCCCGGTGGACTGAGTTAACGCAAAAGTTACCATTTGGACGTATGACTGAGCCTGATGAGATTGCGCACTTGACGACATTTTGTTCCTCTATGTTGTGTGGTTATTTAAGTGGTTCAGTAATTAATGTCGATGGTGGACAAATGTTTGCCCCTGTATAGTTTCTGAAGATTTAGTAAAAAAGCTCTCACTCAGTGAGAGCTTTTTTTATTCGTCGACTTTCCCAATTTGGCGGACTGTATCTTGTAATTTTTTGATTTCTGATTTCCAGAACTGATTAAAATCTTCCCCATCGAGGTAGTCTAGAGTGGAATTGCTTTTGACTAGTGCCACTTTAAATTGTTCATCTTGCGTTGCCTCCCGCATTGCTTGCGTGATTACTTTTAAGATGGGCGCTGGGGTTCCTACAGGTGCAAATAGTGAAGTCCATAGAGCATACTCGACTGAGATATTTGACTCTTTGAGAGTTGGTATTTCTAAAAAAGGTGGTAGCCGTTTAGTTCCAGTTTGGGCAATTGGGATCAGTTTATTCGCTTGCGTTTGTGGGAAAGCCACACTTGGTGCAGAGGCTACAGCATTGACATGACCGCCAAGGGCAAGGTTCATTGCAGGTGCGCCCCCACTCGTCGGAATATGTTTAAATTTGACGCTAGTAGCATGTTCAATCATCGCCATGGGTAGGTGGGTTGCCCCGTAAGTTCCGGATGATGAAATAGCGATGTTGCCTTGAGGAGCGGCACGCTTGATGAGATCTTGGATCGTTTTGATTTGTGTTTCTGGATGAACTGAAATAATTGCTGGATCGGAGGTGATTTGTGCAACTGGAATTAATTTGTTGAGTGTATAGCTCGAATTTTTATTGTAGAGGGCATCAATTGCGGGCTGGGTAATTAAAGATGGCGATGTCAGCAGAAGAGTGTAGCCATCTGCACTCGTGTTCGCGACAAAAGCATGACCGATAGCGCCATTAGCGCCGGGTTTGTTGACAATTAAGACAGGTTGCTTGAGTATTTTTTGTAACACGATCGATAGATTTCGTCCGACATTATCGACAAAGCCGCCAGGCGGATTTGGATTGACAATGGTGATTGGTTTTGAGGGAAAAGTTTCTTGAGCAAGGCTTAATTGCGTTAAAAATAGGCATGAAAAAATAATGACTAGATGATTATTGATAGTGGATTTCATGAAAGTCTCCTTGGGTTTATTTTCTAATGGTTTGCGACATCGATCTTTGCTCTCTGATCAGTTCAAAACTATATCGATAGCGATCGTCTGGATGATGGCTTGTTGTAATTTGAAAAGTTTGTTGATCTTTACCTTGATAAGAGCGCATGACTACCAGGGCGGAGGTTTGTTTATCAACACTCAGCTCATCAATGTATTCGGGGGGGACTTTTTGGGAGTAAATTTCTACTTTGGCTCGTTGGATGACTTCATCAAACATTTCGACTATTTGTTCACTGATTGGGATAGTTAAATGTTTTTTGTGTTTAATAACGCCAGCATATTTGGGTAAGATGTAATAGGTGGTTAGGCAAAGCGGGATATTGGAGTTATTTTGAAAACGCAGTGAGACAATGCGAAACCACTCCATATTGACCGGACAATGAATCGCATTCGCGAGAGTGGTGTCAGTTTTGATATAGGACATAGCCAGAATTTTTCTAATCATCACTCCGGGATAATCTAACAGTTCGTTAACTGAATTCACCGAATGAGAAAGAACAATTTGCGGTTGGGTAGCTAATACGGTCGAACCAGTTCGTGGCCGACGCATAATGAGCCCCTCATTTGCTAGGGTAGTAAGTGCTTGCCGAAGGGTTGGTCGACTTGCCTTAAACTGCTTACAGAGCTCCTCTTCGGTTGGAAGGCGTGCTCCTAGGTGGTATCTCCCCTCTTGAATATCTAGTCGAATTTTTTGAGATATTTGTAGATGTAATGGGGTACTTTTCATGAAGTTTGTAATCGAATGATTGGTGTGGAAGGTCCAAGCTTATAAATTTCTTCCAAAGCTAGCATCGATTTTGGCGCCATCTGCCTGACTGGCTAAGCGCGCTTCTTCACCTCTAAAGATTAACTCGATTTCCATACCATCGGGATCTTTAAAAAAGATTTGATATTGATCATTATCCGGAACTCCAAATTCAACATTCTTGATTGCGTGTTCCTTTAAGACTTGACGGTAGTGATTAATATCTTGTGTCCAAAGTGCAAAGTGGTCAAAGGCATCTGTTTTTGCTGGATTTGGTTCTGGGCTTCGAGCGGTTGAGATATGGACGATTGGTTGATCGCCCAGATACATCCAAGCACCAGCTCTTCCAAAAGGTGGACGAGGACCATCCTCTAGCCCCAAAACTTGGGCATAAAAACGTCTGGATGTTTCAAGATCTTTGGTACTTACATTAATGTGTGCAAAACCTTTGATGGGCATACAGTCTCCTTTATCAAGAAATATTTTCTTTGTTATGCAATGTATTTGTAAAGACTAAATCATTATTTCTAATTGAGCAATAGATTGACTTCATTTCTATTCAATTTAATATTATTTATTAATATCAATTAGTTGTAACACTTTGAGTGATTGGATAGGGTAATCCCTAGTTTGTTTGAATTGTATTGACAATTGATTCACTAGCAAATACTATGATTTTTATCTTTCAATGGAATACCTAATCATTCGCATGAGGTCTTATGAACGCTCCTGAAGCTCTTAATACAAATTCTTTTAAGCCGCAACCAGTCCGACGTTCTTTTCAGGATATTAGTTACGAGGAGGCTGTTGATCGCGCCCAAAAATTGGTCCCTTTTTTAAGTTCACAAGCGGCTTTGATTGAGAAAACTACTTATCTACCTAGTCAGGTAGTTGATGCGATACATGAGACAGGTTTATTTCGGTATCAACAGCCCAAGATGTGGGGTGGGATGGAGGTTGATTTTCGAGGATTTATGGAAATACCTTACATTTTAGGTTTGGGATGTCCTTCGACTGCTTGGGTATTTGCTAATTTAGCGTCGCATAATCGTCAATTAGCCCAGTGGCCCCTAGCTGCACAAGAGGAAATTTGGGGTGAAAATCCGGATGCCTTAATTGCCTCGGGAGTGGCCTATATGCAGGGCAAGGCTTCGCAAGTTGAGGGTGGTTTAACGCTAACCGGATCTTGGGGATTTTCGTCTGGAGTCGATGTTTGTGAATGGAATATGCTCTCTTGTTTAGTCAAAGAGGGTGATAAAACAGTAGACTGGTGTGTTTGTCTAGTGCCTCGGTCAGACTATACGATTATCGATGACTGGCAAACGATGGGAATGTTGGGCACGGGCAGTAGGACAGTGCAATGTACCGATATTTTTGTACCTGCACATCGGATTATTTCGATGAATATTCATCGTCCTGGCCATGAATTTTTGGGTTTTCGGGTGCATCAAAATCCCATGTTTAAGATTCCGACGAGTTCCGTTGGTGGTAATGGTATTGCTGGTGCGATGATTGCTAACGCTAGGATGATGTATGAGGAGACTGTGGCGTGGATTAAATCGAAGAGTACCAGTTATAGTGGTGCGAAGATGTCTGATATCCCTACCTTACAGATGAAAATTGGTATGGCTGAAGGCAAGATTGATTGCGCTTATCAATGGTTGATGAGCAATACCATTGAGGCAGAAATGGCTTATAAAAATCATATCGTATTTGATACGTCAACCAAATTGAAATATCGTCGTAATACTGCTATGGCCATGAAAATGGCGAATGAGGCGGTCGATTTACTGCATGAATTACTTGGCGCTAATGGTATCTACGAAAAGAATAACTTTGAGCGTCGCTTCCGGGATGCACATGCATCTGCCGGCCATGTGGTTTTTAATTTAGATGCGCAGTTCATACCATTTGGCTTAGTTCAATTGGGTGGCGAATTCAAAAGTCCGACCATGTGAAGATGCCCACACTTTTTCATGAAGAACTATTCATGCAAGATTGATGATTGAATCGAGTATACTTTTTCCCATGATGGCTCAATAGTCATACAGATAGCATGTACATCAACATATTTATCAATATAAAAAAGCGAACAATTTTCCTATGTCTAGTTCAACAATCGTAACGCCTTGGCAAGATGAATTATTTCATCTTTTTAAAGCGGGTGGAGTGCGCCAAGTAGCCTATGTGCCAGATGCCGGGCATTCTAGCTTGATCCGTCAAGTTTGGTCGGAAGAGTCCATGACTCCTATTCCAGTTACTACCGAGGAAGAGGGTGTCGCAGCTGTTTGTGGTGCTTGGCTAGGAGGGCAACGCGCTATTTTATTAATGCAAAGCAGTGGGGTTGGTAATTGCGTCAATATGTTTTCTCTTATTTCCAATTGCCAATTTCCTTTTTTTTGTCTAGTTACGATGCGTGGCGAGTGGGCTGAGTTTAATCAATGGCAAACTCCAATGGGCCAAGCTACGCAAACCGCATTAGAAATGATGGGTATTCATGTTTTACGAGCGGACACCCCCGAAAGTGTGCAAGATGTTGTGAGTGCTGGCTTTGATGCGGCTTTTGAGGGTGGTGATTCAGTAGCTGTTTTGCTTTCTCAAAGTCTTGTTGGCCGAAAAAAGTGGGGGGTTCAATGAGTCAAGAACATTATCAGCATGGCCAGATAGATCGCCGAGAATTTGTCAAGGACTTGGTGCTTGCTTGCCCGGATGCGCTCATTGTTACAGGTTTAGGTTCGCCATCTTACGATGTATTTGCAGCGGCCGATCGACCCGGTAATTTTTATTTATGGGGAGCCATGGGAGGTGCGGCGGCTTTAGCACTTGGCGTTGCGATTGCCCAACCCCATAAATCTGTATTAGTGATTACTGGTGATGGTGAGCAGCTAATGGGTTTAGGTAGTTTGGCATCCATTGGCGCTCAAAAACTAAAAAATCTTAGTATTGTTGTATTGGATAATGGTCATTATGGTGAGACAGGTATGCAACGAAGTCATACTTCTTTAGGGACAGATCTAACCGCAGTTGCAAAAGCTTGTCATTTAGATTGGACATTATCCGTCAAAGAATCGAGCGGCTTTCAGGAAATTGCAAAACATGTAAACGCGCGGGCTGGTTGTGGTTTAGCCAATGTGTTTATCACTGCTGGCGAATACCCAAAAATCCTCCCTCCAAGAGATGGCGCTTATATTAAGAATCGCTTTCGAGATGCTTTAGGTTTGAAGCCGTTTTAAGATTTCAGTTTTTTGTCGACCAAGTATGTAATGGTGTGTAAGTTCATTCTTAATGTGGATCCATATGAATAGGATGTTAAGAATTCTTCATGATCGTATTCTGCGATATCTACTAGGAATATTTATCATTATTACTCTGACAAATATATTAAGTGCTTGTTCGGCTTTATCAGTCATCAATACACTCACCCCAAGAAGTACGTATTCAGGTACTACGGATGTGGCTTATGGGGCTCATAGCAGACAGCAATTAGATATTTTTCGGCCGAATTCTGCGCATCATCCTGCGCCCCCAAGTGGTTACCCTGTAGTCGTCTTCTTTTATGGAGGTAGTTGGAACTTTGGGAAGCGAATAGATTATCGATTTATTGGTGAGGCACTAGCGGCTCGAGGAATATTAACGATTGTGGCTGATTACCGGTTATATCCTGAGGTACGTTACCCGGATTTTTTGGATGATTGTGCACAAGCTGTAGCATGGGTACATCACAACTTATCTAGCTTAGGGGCAGACCCTAAAAAGCTTTATTTAATGGGCCATAGTGCCGGCGCTTACAATGTTGCGATGCTCTCTCTTGATCAGAGGTGGTTAGTAAAACAGGGATTATCACCAGCAATTATTCGAGGTTGGGTTGGATTATCTGGACCGTATGATTTTTTACCAATTAAAAATGAGTTAGTTAAGCCGGTATTTTTTCATCCCAATTATCCATTAGACTCTCAACCAATTAATTATGTTTCAAGAGCAGCTCCCAGAGCTTTTCTTGGGGTGAGCGTCAACGATGATTTAATTAATCCACAGCGTAATACCAAGCAATTAGCAGAAAAATTACAAGAATTAGAAGTGGAGGTGGTTCTCAAAGAATACTCTAGATCGAATCATATTACTATTATTGCGGCTTTTTTTCGCATGTTGCGACTCATTGGTCCAGTTCTTGATGATGTAGTATTTTTTGTAAAAGAATAGTTTTAGTTCTGCGTTTGCCACCAATGTTTTAAGAACTGTTCTTCTCCACCATGTTGAATAATATCTTTTAAAGACGGTGGTATTGCTGGAAAATTTGCTGTTATATTTTGCGTGTGGTTGATAAAAAGCCCACTTAAAAAATTTACTTCAAGCTGATCTCCCGTCTGGCACAGTGATGTAACTGCAGCACATTGATGCAGAACTAAAAGTCCTGCATTAATCGCTCCTCGATAGCCTTGGGTGGGCATTGATTCACAAACTAATCCGATACCAAGAGCTTGCATTGCAATGTATCCAGTACTTTTTTGCCCAACACCAAAATTTTTACCAGCAACAA
>CALPOM020000113.1 GCA_943325205.2 Thermoflexus hugenholtzii JAD2
ACCTCTAAAGAAAGCCAAAGTCAAATGAAACAATACAACATTCTTTTTCTATGTACGCATAACTCGGCTCGCTCGGTATTAGGTGAAGCATTAGCATCTACTCACCCAAGCGGTAAGTTTGTAGGTTATTCAGCGGGCTCTACACCTAGTACATTTATAAACCCGATTGCTAGAGAGTTAGCATTAGAGATGGGTTACGAAGAGTGTAAATTACGGTCTAAGTCATGGGATGAGTATGGCTTACCAGATGCTACAAAGATGGATTTTATTATTACTGTTTGTGATAATGCGGCCGGTGAGCAATGTCCATTCTGGCCAGGTAAGCCCTCAACGGCGCATTGGGGCTTCACTGACCCATCGCAAGTAAAGGGAACTGATTTAGAAAAGAAAGCTGCATTTACTGATGTGATGAACGGGCTAAAAAAACGGATTGATCTTCTTGCTTCAATGCCTTTAGAAACACTAGATTCAATGAGCTTAAAAGAAATTCACTCAAAAGTATGAAAAGTTATGTTGGTGAATTTATTGGTACCGGCCTACTATTGGCAATAGTAGCAGGCTCTGGTTTGATGGGTGAGACATTAGGCGCTGGCAATGCGGCAGTGGCTCTTCTAGGAAATAGTGTAGCTACTGGAGCAGGCCTTTATGTGCTGATCGTTTTACTAGGACCAATCTCAGGAGCTCACTTTAATCCCGTTGTGACTTTGATGTTTTGGAAAATGGGCTATTTAGATTTGAAAAAGATGTTGGGGTATTGGGCTTGTCAGTTCAGTGGTGCTATTACTGGAATATTAATGACACATATTATGTTCAGTCTACCCATCATTCAAGAGTCAACTAAGGTTAGAACAGGACTAGGAATTTGGGTAAGTGAATTTATCTCAACTTTAGTATTACTCTCAGTTATCCGTATTGGTGATAAAGATGCAAAAGACAGAGTACCTATGCTTGTTGCACTAACTGTTACGGCAGGATATTGGTTTACTTCTTCCACTTTCTTTGCCAATCCAGCCGTTGCTTTGGCGAGAAGCTTTACTAATACTTTTGTGGGTATTGCTCCAAATGATGTTGTAGGCTTTATAGTAGTTGAGGTATTAGCTGCAACAGTCATGGTTATATTGTTTTGTCGTTCAATAACATCTTTACATAAAGATAAGATGTCCTGATACCATCTTGGTTTTAGCTAAGGCCACCATAAATACTTTAGGTGGCTTTTATATTTCCACCTAGGAATTCGGAGAATAAGCGTAAAGAAAGATTTAAATTTAAAACGGATTGTTATTTCTTAAAGTAATAACAATATAGCTTTATATTCCTTTATGTAAAGAAGATAATCTGTAATAATTTTTAGTCTGTAGCCTTCAGAATTAATAGTTAGGATTAAGTAAGCAGGGATAGGAGGCGTCCTAGAAATTAATTTTTAACTAAATTACCAACGCGTTTTGAACTGCAATAGAAACTATATTAAGGAATAATCATGTCACTACGTATTAACGATGTTGTACCTAACTTTACAACGGATTCTACAGCTGGAACCATAAGATTTCATGATTGGATTGGTGACAGCTATGCGATTTTATTTTCGCACCCGAAAGATTTCACGCCAGTCTGTACCACTGAGTTTGGTGTAGTTGCGCGGTTAGCCTCAGAGTTTGCCAAACGCAATACTAAAGTCATGGGCGTTTCTGTTGATAGCGTAGAAGAGCATCAAAAATGGAAAAAAGATATTGCTAGTTTTGCTGGTGTACCAGCTGATTTCCCAATAATTGACGATACTTCTTTGCAGGTTGCAAAACTTTATGATATGTTGCCGGGAGACGCTTACTTACCTGACGGTCGAACACCTGCTCACAGTGCAACTGTTAGAACCGTATTTATTATTGGCCCCGATAAAAAATTAAGACTCAGCATATCGTATCCAATGACCGTTGGTCGGAACTTTGCCGAAATTCTAAGGGCCTTAGATGCTATCCAGATAACTGAGGGAGTACCATTGGCAACCCCTGCAAATTGGGAGCCAGGCCAAGATGTCATTGTCGGATTGGCTTTAAATGACGAGCAAGCAAAGGTAAAATATGGCGAGCTTGATATCAAATTACCCTATCTTCGTTATGCTAAGTTACCTAAGAAATGAATAAATTAAGTATGTAGTGTGAGCGATAAAAATCCAAAGCGTTGTAGCTCGATAAATAATCACTAAAATTATTATAATTTCGAGTAAGGTAGGCATGTCATTTACCTTGACAGATTAATTTGGTAAAACTCCAAGCTTGGTTGACTCCAAAAAAATAAGGCCTGTTAAGGTCAAAAAAAGTCTGTTAAATAAATTCAAATGAACATGAATTTGTAAGAGCTAAGAAAAAAAACTAGAAAATTATTGATTTACTCAAAAGGAAAACAATCACTACTACTTTTTGATAGTTTGAGCAATAAAACATCTATTTAAGTATTTCGGAAAGGCGAACTAGTAATTCTTTGGATTATTAATAATGTGGGAGGTGTTCAGGGAATATTTAAATTAAAATTATTCAAACTTTTCAGTGCAATGAAAAATTCAGGAGTGGGCATAGGTCTATTACTCTGTAAGCACGTCAATGCAAAATATAGTGGTACCATCAATCGTGAGGATACTATTGGAAGAAGGATAAAGTTTGAAGTTCAATCATCAAGTACGATAACACTGAAGCAAGTAAAACTTGAGGCTTAAAAATTTTGACAATTAAAGGGCCAAAAAGGGCAAAAATTTCGCATGGATATGTTAGATTAAGCAGAATGATAAAAAATAACATCAAAATTGTTAAAACATATAAACTTCAAAATAAGAACAATTGTTAAATAAATCTAAACATGTTTTTCTGATTGATGATGATGCATCAATCAGAAAGGCAATCTCAAGAATATTAAATGAGCAGGGTTATCTAGTCGAAGAATATACAAATGGCGAAAGCTTTTTAGAAAACTTGAGGGAGCAATCGCCTGCAGTAATCCTCTTAGATATGGAAATGCCAGGCATCAATGGCATTGAAATTCAAAACCGATTGATTTTACGGGGTATTAAGACGCCAATCATTTTTGTTAGTGGTCATAGCCATCAACAGCAAATAGTTGATAGTATGAAGTATGGTGCCATGGATTTTATTTTTAAGCCGTTTCAGTTAGATGACTTACTACTTGTTATTTCAAAAGCTATACAAAAAGATGAAAAAAATTATTTGTTTTTACAAGAAGCTGAAGAGGTAGTGAAAGCCTACAATACTCTTACAAAGAGGGAAAAAGAAGTATGTAGATTATTGATAAATGGCTTACTAAGTAAGCAAATAGGAAAAAAATTAGAAATTTCAAATGCAACTGTAAAAGTACACAAAGGCCGCGTAATGGAAAAATTGAAAGTCAACTCATTACAAAATTTAGTAAAAATAGCAATTAAACATGCCCTTCACTAACGAGTTCGAGTAATAAATTCATCCTTAGAAGAGTTCTTAAATTATCAACTTATTAAGTGGCCCCTATGGCAGAGGATTGATAACGAATGTGTGTACTTAATATTTCAGAATTATATTTAAAAGTCTAAAAATTAATCAATAGAAAAGAGTAGATTATGTTGTTCGTTCAAAATATCCACATACTTGCTTGTTATAGCAAATGGGCAAATAGTCGGATTTTAGAAACTATTGATGAACTACCTATCAGCGAAATTACAAAAAAACGTGAAGCCGCCTTTGGGGGCATTTTGCCAACCTTAGCTCATATGAATATTATTAATCGGATCTGGCAGGGGCATTTATTAGGACAAGATCATGGGTATACTTCTAGGCGCAGCCAAATAATAGAGACTCTTGATCAGTATTCTCATCAATTAAATGAGATAGGAGATTGGTATATTTCATATGCAAATTCATTAAATGAGCAACAACTAAACGAAAAAGTATTTTTTAACTTTGTAGATGGCGGCAGTGGTGAAATGAATAGGAGTGATATCTTGCTTCATATTGTTAATCATCAAACATTTCATCGGGGCCACTTAAGTGATATGCTTTATCAATCTGGACATGAGCCGCCATCTATTGATTTACCTGTATTTCATCGAGACATATTAGTAAAATGAATCGGTGAGTTTTAATAAAGAAAATATGAGTAATCTAATCAATAATTATTACGAAAACGATCGAAGCCCGAGTTAGCCAGAAATATATTTTTGTAATTCTTCGATTAAAGTTTTTTGTTGCTGGATCATTTCCTTCACTACATCACCAATTGAGATTAAGCCAAGCACTTTGTTTTCCTGAACTACTGGTAAGTGTCGAATATGATGATCAGTCATTATTTGCATACATTTGTCCATACCCGTATGGGGTTCGATAGTAATGACTTTATGGGTCATTACTTCACTAAGAAGTGTTTCATTACTATTTTTTCCTTTAAGAACCACTTTTCGCGCATAGTCTCGCTCTGAAAAAATTCCTAGAAGTTGGCCATGACTCATAATAAGGATGCAGCCAATATTTTTTTCAGCCATTAGAAACAGTGAATCTATAACTTTATTTTCTGGCTTTAAACTAAAGATAGATCTAGAATTAAATTGAAGAAATTGTTCTACTGTGATCATTTGCAACCTCCGCAGTTAAACTAGTAAAAAAAGAAAGGCGAGAAAAAACACATGAGAGGCTTCAAAAAAGAAACATAAGACCATTAAAATCGTAGACTTTTAAATGATTATGCTCGGAAATTAGTGGATAACAAATATTACCCCATTAAATTATTAAAACCTATAAAAAAAATTAGAAATTAGAATCCAGATAATTGAATTCAAATGTATTAGTGAAGTAGGATGGTTGTAAAGTATCTCAATAGACAAATTATTTTAAAGATAGCAATAAATAATGGATATAGCCTGGATTTGGATACCAGTAACTATTCTAGCTGCGGCATTTCAGGTTGGTCGAAATGTTATACAGCGAAGATTAGTCGAAGAATTAGGAACTATCGGCGCCACACAGGTCAGATTTCTTTATGGACTTCCTTTTGCTATTCTATTGGCACTCGGGACTTTGTGGATAACTGGTGCAGACACACCACATATGAATATAGATTTTTTAATATTCATATTCAGCGGTAGTAGTACACAAATTATTGCAACTGCATTTATGCTAGCAGCTATGCGAATAGGCTCCTTTGTTGTGGTTACAGCTTATACAAAAACAGAGCCAATACAAGTGGCAATTTTTGGAGCCATCGTACTCAATGAGACTTTTTCAGGACTATCAATCATAGCAATTATTATTGCTAGCCTAGGAGTCATACTTCTATCTACTAGCAAAGAAAACAAAGTAATAGATAAAAAAATATGGAGTTCAGTATTAATGGGTGTGATTTCAGGCGGCTTTTTTGCTATAAGCGCAGTTTCTTTTCGCGGTGCGTTAGTATCTCTTGGAGACGATAGCCTGGTAGTACGAACAACCTGGTCCTTAATGTGCGCTTTATGTATTCAAGTTGCATTGTTAGGAATATGGATGTCCATTTTCCAAAGAAAATTATATTTAAAGTGTTTTAAAGCATGGCAAGCATCGATTTGGGGTGGATTACTTGGTGTAATGGCTTCGCAAATGTGGTTTATTGCCTTTGCACTAACATTTGCAGCAAATGTAAGAACCCTGGGACTTATAGAAGTTTTATTTGCACAACTATTGACAAAACATGTTTTTTTAAAAAAAACAAGTCACAAAGAGGGCGTGGGAATTTTGCTAATGATTACAGGAGTGATAATCCTATTACTTGTTTAAAGTAGCTTAACTCTAGCTTATTAAAAAAAGCATCCAAAAAACACGCATAGAAAAGATTGCAAGGTAGTAACGCTAAACAGGCCCCATTCGGGTGCAAAATGCACGCTTTAAGCAAACAATCATCAAAGCATAATAAGTCTTTAGATAAACTAATAGTAGTTTTATTGTAGTTCCTCCATGTAGTTATTTATAGCCATCATCATGATGGCTTTTTTTGATCCATACATCATCAAATTAGGAGGCTATGAAAGTGAATTCATCCTCAATATGAAAGACAAATTTTGTAGTTACAACTGCAATATTGAGGCTATATTGGCCTGGTATATTGTCAATTTATGTAAAATAATTATGAAGTGAACTAGAAAGTTTTAATTGAAGATGCTCTCATGGTATTGAAATATCATGGGCTCTTTGTATTAACCTTTTAGACAGTTCACATGTAAATATGGACATTCGGACTCCTGAAGTTGCCGGCACTAGTTGTATGCAACTCATTTATGTTTAAATACCCAAGAAAACTATTAGAAAAGTCTGTAAAATTTTAAAAAATATTGAGGAAGTAAATTAATGAGACTAATAATAAAACTGTGTTGTTGTTTTTGGTGGGGGATATCATTTAATTTAGTATTTGCAGAATCTACCACCCTAAAGAATTTTGACTCTGAGTGGAAATATACTGTTGTGCCATATGCTTGGGCACCTGGTATTAGTACAGGACTTTCAGTACCTGCAAGCAATACCTCAGGCGCTGACATATCCGCTGCAGATATATTGAGTCACTTGTCTGGTGCGGCAATGTTTGCAGTGCAGGCTAATTTAGATGAGTGGGGCGTATTTGGGGATTTTGCCTATGCAAAATTTAGCAATCAGCGAGCTATTTTGAGAGACCGAGTTGATCTCGGTTCAACAGCCACAGTGAGCTTACGAAGTATGAGTGGAGCAGTCACATATCAAGCAATAAAAGAAGATCAATTGCATTTGGATGTTTTAATAGGGGTAAGAAATATTGAAACAACAGCTACGCTGCAAGTTAATGCTCAAGTTGCAGCACTAAATGGACAATTTTCAAATACTATTAATACAACTGATCCGATAGTTGGCTTTAAGGGTAGGAGGCGTATCTTTGATGATAAGTGGTTTGTACCTTTTTACTTTGATCTTGGGGGTAAGGGTGGTCATACGAACACAACGTGGCAAGCATTTACGGGAGTCGGTAAAAATTACGAATGGGGAGATGTAATTTTGGGATACCGGGCTTTATTTTACGACATGAAATCAGGGAATCCCTTGCA
>CALPOM020000114.1 GCA_943325205.2 Thermoflexus hugenholtzii JAD2
AAGCGCTTACCAGGTCTGCGCTTACTACCAGGTCGATTTATGCAAATCCAACAAGCGATGGGTGTTCATAAAGACTCCTCATCTGAAACTAAAGCCTTTATGTTAAATTTTGTTGAACGAATGAAGCGCTCTGGCTTCGTTTTACAATCCATGCAACGACATCAAATCCAAGGTGCAGCTGTTGCAGCGTTATTATCGCCATTCCCATAAGATAGATCCAAACTTACTAGTTAAGTCCTTGGCATTACTGAACCGCAACTTTTCCAACCCGAACAAATGCGCCAAACTTTTCTCTAGTTAAAAAATATTTATCTGGAGAATTACCTTAACTTCTCAAGTAGCCACATAGGTTGTAGGAAATACATTTGGGTGGCTCCTTCCAATCCTTCTAAAAATTAGATTCTTTAAGCTTATCCCCCCATCTTAAAATAAATCTTTAATGAGATAAATATATGACTCATTTAGTAATTTGTGAAAGTAATTCAGGAGCTTACGAAGTACGTATTGAAGGTGAAAGTGCCCGGCTTAATCTAGATCAACTTTCTGTACTTTTTGGACGTGATAGGTCAGTGATAGGAAAACACATTCGTAAAATATTTTCCGAAGGAGAGCTAGAGAAAACTTCAGTATGGGCTAATTTTGCCCATACTGCCGAAGATGGAAAAACTTATCAGGTAGAACACTTTAATCTAGACGTGATTATTTCAGTTGGATATCGGGTTAAATCAGTCGTGGGCACACGCTTTAGACAATGGGTAACCAGTAATCAATGACAATGATCTTGCTACACTCACATTGTTAGTGGCTGAATAAAGCCCAACGCAAAAAGAAACAATGATCGCGCTGATTATGAATATGTTAGCAAACCTCTTGAGGCCGAAAAGCCAGAGGCTTAGTGCTTATAGGAATAAGCTTTGAGATTTTGTATTTATTGGGGTGGCTGATGGGGCTCGAACCCACGACAACAGGAATCACAATCCTGGACTCTACCAACTGAGCTACAGCCACCGTAGAATAGAATGAGATTTTACCCTAAGTTAGTCTTACACCCAAAGACTTCCTTATAAAATTGTTTTAAATATGACGTCTTTCATACCAAGCGTAATTGATGCAACTATTTTGGCTAGGTATACCCGCCTGACTAAAGTTTGAGTCAATAGCAAATACCTAACTCTACAAGACCCAGCATAGAAAATAAAAGGACTTATTGCCTAGAATTTATTCAACGAAATCCCGACAAACCCACTCCGTACGCTTGAATTCGCCAACACTTTCAGCAAAAATTAACCAAACTAAAAATGATTTAAGACCAACAGTGATTGTTCGCATAATGCTCTCCTTGATTGTTAAGTAATTAATATACTGTATATTTATACAGTATTCAAGAGCATTTAAGCAATTATAAGCTAATTGTTGTTTTTTTACTGTTTATTTTTACAGTAACTAACTTTCTATTTACCCCTAGGAATAAATTGTATTGGCGACATTTTTTCTGGATATAACCCTAATTTTCCGTCATATACTTCTCGAATCAAACTGAAGTCTTGATCGATATCTCCTGTCACATACAAAAAAGTTCTTAAATGAATACTCTTTCTTGCATAGTCAATAGAAGCAAACCCAACTGGATAACCTGTTTCTTTGGCTAAATGATAAAACCCACTCTTCCAGCCAGGAGTTTTTTTTCTGGTTCCCTCAGGGGTAATCGCTAACCAGTAATTGGGCTTATTTTGCATGTTGCTAGCCAAAGAAGCTACATAGCCCTGTGGACTATCGCGATTGACTGATTGTCCACCAATACTTCTTAACCATCCGCCTAGCAATGGGTACTTAAATAAACTATCTTTGACCAAAAAGTGGATTTGGGTTCCAATAGACCACCTAGCCAACATCCCTAGACAAAAATCCCAATTCGATGTGTGCGGGTACACAACAATAATGCCATGTGAAGTTGGTAAGCCTGCAAAGTCCAATGTCCAGCCAAGTATGTGAAGAACTTTTTTTGCTAAGTAGCTAGCTCGGCTTTGATCGCAGTTACTAAGTGCTCGGTGACCCATTGTTACTGCCCTTTAAAAAGTCTGAAATTAAGTCACTAAACGAAGTTGACTTCTTAAATCTTGTAAAAATTTATCCCGTGCAGTCACATGCAAGAACCGACCAATCTCGCGCTCCTGACCCTGATACGATAAAGCAATCAACTTTCGGTCGTTCAATATTTTTTGTAGTTGTACCCAAGTGGGATTCCAAATGAGTTGCTCGACTTTGCCAGCATTACATAATTCAATTTTTAAAATACCCCTTCCAATCGCAATGATTTCATAATCGGTGGCATGCTTGGAATAAATCAATAATGCAATAGCTAATATAGTTAATTCTAAAAATGTAAATGGTAAAACAATCCAAACACCTTGCAATAAGAAAAAACCTGCAACAAATAATGAAAAAACCGATTGGGCTAGGTAAAATAATCCTACTTGCTTAGGCGTGAAAGAGCAATTCTTTTTGAAGATCCATTGTCTGTATGCTCTATCGTCTTTCTGATTCATATGAAAATTATCAACCAAATCATTAAAGTCTGCATCTCCCTAGTCATCATACTAACTGTTCAAGCTTGCGACAGAAGAGATTATGTGACCTGGCAATGCATTGTAGAAAACTCTCCTGCAAGTAAAATAACCATGATTCTCGAAGGCCCTTCCTTAAAGATGGATCAGGCAACGTTCAATTACTGCGGCAGTATTGGGCCAAATAGTTATTTCGACAAAGTCTGTCAAACTAGTCCAAATAATGCCCTGATTACATTTAATCAAACCCAAGGAAAATTAGTGAAGAACCAACAAGTATTTCAGTGTCAAGCCCTCTAAGGGAGAATCAATTTTTGTATAGTATCCTTTTCGCTCTCAAATTCATCGTTGGGGCTTTTGCCAGTTACTGGGCTATTACAGGCCTGTGTCAACCATTACTCAATAAATACTTTCGACCAATTAGTTCGCCAGAGTTGTACCTTGGTTCCGGACTTGGTGCAATTTTATTCGTGTATGCTGGTATTGCCTGGTTATTGATTCTGTTTGCTTTATATGCTTATAACTATATCAATCGAAAAAAATGAGCCATTTTAAAAAACTATTTGAATCAACCAAAACAATAGCCGTAGTGGGCTTATCGAATAATCCAGAGCGCGCCTCCTATCGTGTCTCGGAATATATGTTGAATCAGGGCTATCAAATTATTCCAGTAAACCCTTTTGCAGATGAAATCTTAGGGCAAAAAGTCTTCGCACAACTTTCTGAAATTCCATTTAGAATAGATCTTGTGAATGTATTTCGAACTGCCAAAGATTGCCCAGCAATTACCCAAGAGAGTGTTGCAATTGGTGCAAAGTCTATTTGGATACAGTTAGGAATTATCAGCCCAGAATCCGAGCTAATCGCTCGTAATGCTGGCCTTGAATTTGTTATGGATCGCTGTCTTAAAATTGAACACCAACAACTTTAACCTCAAAAAATATTGCTACTTGCCAATCATGCTAGGTTTACTCTTAGCAGGTCATAGCCATGCCAATGAACCACTTCCTCTGCTTACTGACTATTTACCAAAAGTAAAAAATTTCGGGCAAGGACGATTCACCTATCTAGGTTTTAAAGTTTACGATGCCAGCTATTATGCAGAGGATCCAGCCGGACAAACTGGTTTTGCACTGAGTTTAAATTATCTTCGAAAAATTTCTAGTACCGATTTGGTATCCTCGACTGTCAAGCAACTAGAAAAAGTTGGCGCTTCGGAAGAACAAATTTCCCAATGGAAAAAACCACTCGAGAAAATTTATCCGGATGTGGAGAGTGGCCATCAAATTATGGCTGTTTTTATTCCTAAAAAGGGAACCTCTTTTTTATACAATGGCAAACCCGTTGGGAACATTGCTGGTGATGATTTTGCAAAATCATTTTTTGGCATCTGGCTTGATGCCAAAACAAGCTATCCTGAATTGCGACGACAATTACTTGCAAATCCGTGTTCGCCAGCCTTAATCAATTCAAACTGCCCCAAATAATCCACGAATGAAACAACCCTTACTAAATCCGGAGCAAAGAGAGACACTTACTCAAACTCTCCCTCATTGGATCCTATTGGAAAATAGGGATGCTATCACGCGCACGTTTCAGTTTCAAAACTTCCTAGAGGCTTTTGCTTTTATGGGCAAAGTTGCAATCTTTGCCGAAGAACTCAATCATCATCCAGAGTGGTTTAATGTTTGGAATAAAGTTGAAATAACTCTCTCAACACACGACAGTGGTGGTCTAACTCAGCTCGATATCAACCTAGCAAAAAAGATAGATCAAATAGCCTAAAGCCAAGATAAAAGACTATTCATCTTGCATAATACCCATCTCTTGCAGCAATTCAGAGACTAAGTCCAGTCGTAGACGCGGATTATCTAAGCCAAGAAGGTGCTCTTTTTGGCCTGGTGGTAGAGGCAATAACTCACTCCATCGATTAGCTACCCAGCCACAGTCATTTAGCGCAAACGGCTTTGAAAATGGCATTTGCTCCTTGGTTAATCCCTGGTCAGCTAATGATTCAATCACTTTTTTCAATGATTGTGAAGCGCTTTGCAACTCATCAGGTACAGGAATATGAACATCATCTTCTAAAGTTTGTATCTGCGCCTCCCACAAACCATTCTTGTGAAGCTCACTAGAAATGATCTTAAATCTCAACTTACCCAAACATTGAATAACAAAGAGGCTTGGCTGCACTGCTTCAAATTGCTCAATAGACGCGAGAGTTCCAACTTGTGAAAATGTGACCACCTCATTCGGCTTGCGAACTTCATTGCCCTGTGCAATTGTGACAATACCAAATGGCTTGTGATCCCTAAAGCAAGCCTTCACCATATCTAAATAACGCACCTCAAAAATCTTTAGCGGCAATATGCCACCTGGGAATAGAGTGGTTCCGAGAGGAAATAAAGGAATACTTAAGAATTGGTTAGGGTTAATTTCGGATCGATCCATAAAGGGTATCTTGTCATGACCTGTTCAAATAATTCGGATTGTAAGAAAAAGTTTAACCACTTTTGTAGATTTGGTAACGGTAACTGTTTAAATCGCTCCAAATCCACCATGGCAAATTGTCGGATAAAAGGAAAAATAGCCAAATCAACTAATTGAAAATAACCACCTAACAAAAATGGTTGCTGCTCAAGGAGTTGATTCAGGGGCAATAAATACGTTTCGAGGGCGCAGGCTAAGGAATTTTCTTGAGTAATTTCCACAGACCTTTCGGGATACTTATAGGCGTCAAGCAGATTTTTGAAACCATCATCGTTCGCCATAATCCATTTCCGAGTAAATAATTTTGACTCCTCATCATCTGGCAAGTAATTTCTCGCATCTGGTTGATGCAAAGCCCAGTCCATGATATCTAGACTTTGATCAATAACTGACTGATCTGGCATAACCAAAACAGGAACTGTACCCTTTGGTGAATATGCTAAAAAACTAGGTGGCTTATTGCGTAAACTAATTTCACGAACCTCAAATATTACCTGAGCCAGTATTAACGCACTTCTAGCTCTCATCGCATATGGGCATCGACGATACGAGTACAAAATAACTGCCATTAATAAGACTCGAACTCGGCAGTCTGAACAGGCTTTGGTAAAGGAATAATCTTACCTGAGCCCATTTTTCCTAAAGATTTTTTGATAATTTTATAAATATCTAAATCAAACTCCGGTATACCGGAGTTTAACAACTCAAAGACCTCAGATTCATCTATTGCAGTCCCCAAATAACACCAGTGATCAATCACATGCACAACATGAGCCTCTCGAATACCAATGGCTGTTTTATATGGCCAAATACCAACTCGATATTTATATAAGGCATGCAGTAATCTTTCGTGATAACTCAAAATTGATTCTTGTCCAACACAAATACCTAAGCATTGCTTCACTTGATAACCAAAACACGATTTTTGAGGTAATAATTTTTCTAATCCAAGTAAGCCCTCACAAAGAGTGTGTTTTTTTGCAAGTGCTTGCAATGTTTTAATCGCTTCGCTACGGCCATAAAAAAGCCCATATAAATTTTCTTGACGTCCGGGCGATAAATCCTGATGGCGAACTAACTTAGGTACTAATATGCCATCATGATTGAGCAATAATTGCCAAGCACATAAATCAGTAGATTTTCTTAGCCGAATATTCATACTAGGTAATTTTTCTTTAATTAACTTTGACTCCAATAATAAAGCCCCCACCTCGCCAGCAGTCTCAATCCAGTCAATATCTTTTACCTGCATAGCTAACTTCATCTCTTTACGAATCCGTAAAGCACTACTAAAGTGGCTTAAAACTCTCCCTCGAATCGAGTTACTTTTACCAATGTATAACAGTCGGCGATTATCTGCATAAAAGAGATAAACGCCTGGCGTATCGGGTAAATCTTTAATCATCGCTTCGTCAATATTTGGGGGTAAGGACTGCTGAGGCAGCAAGTGATCAATCGCCTCTTGCATTTTTGAGACACCAAATTGAGTCATACAACAATCCCAAAATTGTCGCAGTAACTCAGCATCACCAAGCGCACGATGTCGAGCCAGTACTTGTAATTGATGAACCGCAATTAAAGTATCTAAGTTATGCCTTGACTGCTCGGGAAATAAAAATCGAGATAATTTAACAGTGCATAAAATTTTGGGGCGAAAATCAATCCCGATTCTCTTAAATGCTACCCTCAGAAAACCATAATCAAACCGCGCATTATGCGCTACAAAAATTTTGTCTTGTAGTTGATCCAGAATTAACTGAGCGAGTTCCCTAAAGGTTGGTTGCTCTTGGACCATTGCTGGAGAGATTCCAGTGAGGACTTGAATGTTATAAGGAATCAAAGTTTCGGGATTTATCAAATGCTCCCACCGAGATTCAACCCCATCTTGCATCGATACAATTCCAACTTCGGTGATTCGATCCCTCTCCAAATTACCACCAGTCGTCTCAATATCTACAAAAGCAAATGCAGGAAATTCTGGGCGAAAATT
>CALPOM020000115.1 GCA_943325205.2 Thermoflexus hugenholtzii JAD2
CATACTCGAGCCTTAGTCTATTTCTTTAGGGTAAAACGTGTCTTTTAAAAAGATAAATTGAATTTAAGTTAATTGTCAGTAGGGTATTCCAAAGAGGTTTTAATATGGAATCAGAAAAGAATATTAACTGGCAAAACTCAAATTGATCGTAGGGCTATCCATGGATGATGGCATACTAACGTTTGTTTTAACTTGAATCATTGTGTTTAATGTTCAAGATAAGCGTTCTTCGGTAAGCGTTAAAAACTATTATTAAAGGAACTCTCATGTCAAAAGTATATTGGGTTAGTACCTATAAATCAGTTTCAGATCAAGCTGCTTTAGCTGCTTATGCACAGTTAGCATCTCCTGCAATGGCGGCTCATGGCGGTGTATTTTTGGCCAAAGGTAATCCAGTTCAAATTATTGAATCTGGGATGCAACAACGCGTTGTATTAATAGAATTTGAAAGTTTAGAAAAAGCTTTAGCTGCTTACAATAGTGATGGATATCAGGCCGCATTAAAAGTCCTAGGGAATACAGCAATTAGAGATATTCGAATAGTAGAAGCAAGTTAAGATAATCCATCTCCAAGTCCTAAACCGCAATTACCTAAAATAATGGAATTATTAACTGAATAGCTATTCTTAAAGGTTTTTAGAACTTAATTTTGTCAAAGCTTTACCAGCAATCCATAATGACAGTGGCCTATAAATAATAATACTAACTATTGCAATAGGGTAGGCTATTGGCCATAGTTGAAAAAACTTGGTAAGCAAACTATTGTTAAAGCCCATCATATAAAAACTCAGACAAATTGTCAGTGTTAGTGACATAAAAAATCCCATAAAAATTGCAAATAAAATTGCTGGTAATTTAAACATTTCATTCCATTAAATAATTGAGTGGGCGAAGTTTTGGCCCTACTTAGAAAGCCCTATTTACATAGGTAATACTCTTATAGACTGATCTATTCTCTAAAATGTACCATGAACTCAGCTCTTTATATCAAAATACAACCTGTGGGTGTTAACAAAAAAAGTCATGTTCGATCAAATATGTTTTTAACTAGATAATCAAATTAAGTCATTGATTTATATGGATTTAAATTTTTTATTAGAGTTGACGACCAAAATTTTAAAAGAAATCGCTCCCCTTGAAAAGAATATATAAATCAATCCTTTGTGGCGCAATATCCGTGATGTGCGATTGACTAGGGGATTGGTTTTTTGATTAGAGTGGGGCTGCGTTATTTAAAGTAACGCTTGAGAAATTGCCTATACTAGATTCAGGCTTCAACGCCTATTTGGTTTCCCTGTTAAAAAACGTCATCTAGACTGGCGGGGTAGATCTTTTAAGCACAGAGTCGATTTGCTTGTTATGCTGTGATATGGCTTTAAACTGATAAATTAATAAATGAATATCAATGCGGATTACAGTAAAAAAATCGTGATTAATCATCATGATTTACCTTGGATTCAGAGTCCTGAATCAGGGGTAGAGCGTCGAATGCTTGAGCGCTTAGGAGATGAGGTGGCAAAAGCAACTTCCATTGTTCGCTATCAACCAGATTCTCAATTTCAAATGCATACCCATGAATTTGGTGAGGAGATATTGGTTTTGGATGGGGTATTTAGTGATGAGACTGGTAATTATCCTGCTGGTACATATGTGATGAATCCTCCAGGATCTTCTCATGCGCCATTTAGTGAAACTGGCTGTACTCTTTTTGTGAAGTTGCGGCATCTTGGCCTAGATCAAGTTGATCGAGAAGTTATTGATACGAAAACAGCTCCTTGGTATCAAGGTATGGTTCCGGGTCTTCATGTTATGCCATTAATGAAACAGGGCAGTGGATCAACTTTAGTTCGATGGGCACCTCAAACTTATTTCAATCCTCATCGACACTATGGTGGTGAAGAAATCTTTGTTGTTGATGGATTTTTTGAAGATGAGCATGGTCGGTACCCTGCAGGATCTTGGATTAGAAGCCCACATTTGAGTTTGCACCAACCCTTCAGTAAAGAAGGTTGCACTATCTTTGTTAAGACCGGACATCTATTGATCTAGATCGGTGGTCCCTATCAAATTTGCTAGGGTAAGGTTAACTCCCTTTCGAATCACTAAAAATTTGAATAGCCAACTTGTTTGGCTATTTTCTTTTATGGCTTAGCTACTAAATTGAAATCTTGTCTAGCTACGTAGATTTCATTTATTAAGTTCGAGTCAGTGACAGATGAGATAGAATTTTATGTATTAATAATCAATAGGCTATACTTAAATTAATAAAAATGATGGGGTCGTAACAAGTCATATTGTTATAAATATGAGCGGTATTTCCTGCGGTTAAAAATTCGTAGGCCTATAAAAAGATAAAAGAGAGACAATATGTCATTAGTACAACTAGCCTTGAAGCGGTCTTATACATTTATCGTGATGGCTATATTGATATTATTGGCTACACCATTTGCGTTGCTTAATATGGCAACAGATATTTTTCCAGAAATTAATATTCCTGTCGTGAGTGTTATTTGGACATACAACGGTTTATCTGCCCAAGAAATGGGACAACGAATTGCGGCTTCAAGTGAACGAGGGTTATCAACGGTTGTAAATGATATTGAACATATTGAGTCAACCTCGTTAAATGGAATTTCTGTCATTAAAATTTTCTTTCAACCGAAAGCAAATATACAAATGGCAATTTCACAAGTTGTTGCTGCAGTGCAATCACAAGTTCGACAATTGCCACCTGGTATAACACCTCCTCTAGTGATTAAGTATTCTGCTTCTAGTATTCCAGTAATCCAACTAGCTTTATCCAGCCCCACCTTGTCTGAGGCATCATTGTTTGATGCAACGATTAATACTTTACGACCCCAGTTGGTTACTATCCCTGGCGTTGCGATTCCTTTTCCTTACGGTGGAAAAATTAAAGTGGTATCAGTTGATATTAATAATAAAGAATTACAGTCAAGAGGATTAGGCCCGTCAGATGTGGTTAATGCAATTAACCTACAAAATTTAATACTGCCATCAGGTACGACAAAATTAGAAGAGTCTGAGTATGCAGTATCTTTGAATAGTTCACCTAGTACTATTGCAGGTTTAAATGAACTTCCTGTAAGAACAACTAATGGTGTAACGGTATTTATTAAAGATGTTGCAACAGTTCGAGATGGTTTTCAACCCCAAACAAATATTGTTCGGCAAGATGGTTCCCGAGGTGTTTTATTGTCAATTTTGAAGAATGGTGGAGCATCGACTCTAGATATAGTTGCTGGTATTAAAAATAAACTACCTATAGCTGCTGAAAGTCTACCAACTGATATCCAAATTAGTCAGTTATTTGATCAGTCGCTATTTGTTAAGGCTGCGATTATGGGGGTTGTTAGTGAGGCGGTAATTGCTGCTTTTTTAACAGCCGCGATGGTTTTATTGTTTCTAGGTAGTTGGAGAAGTACTTTTATTATTGCCTTAACGATACCTTTATCAATTTTTTCCGCCATTTTACTTCTTTATGCATTTGGTGAAACTCTTAATTTGATGACTCTGGGAGGGCTTGCTTTATCAGTCGGCATATTAGTTGATCAAGCTATTGTTACTATTGAGAATATAGAGCGGCATCTTCACATGGGAAAACCCTTAATTGAGGCAATCGAAGTGGGGGCTGATGAAATTGGTGTCCCAGCATTTGTATCTACATTGTGTATATGTATTGTATTTGTGCCGATGTTTTTTCTCTCAGGAGTTGCTAAGTTTTTATTTATTCCGTTAGCCGAAGCTGTAGTATTTGCAATGTTGGTATCTTTTTTCTTGTCCAGAAGCTTTGTTCCTACAATGGTTAAACTATTAATGAGTAACCACGACCAAAATGCTCACCAAGAAAAAAAACCTCCCAACGCATTTGAAAAAATTTATATTCAATTTGATCAACAATTTGAATCTTTTCGACAATCCTACCAAGAAATATTGTCGAGAGTACTACTCAATAAAAAGGCTTTTGGATCCATTTTTTTGTCATTTTGTGTTGTTTCATGTAGCTTGTTTTTCATACTTGGTAGAGATTTTTTCCCAAGTGTTGACTCGGGACAAATCAAGCTTCACTTTCGAGCGCCCACTGGAACAAGGATAGAGGAAACTGCTAAATTAGCTGATGCGATAGAGACAAAAATAAAACAAATTATTCCGTCAGACGAATTAGAAACTATTTTAGATATATTGGGTGTTCCAAATAGTGGTATCAATTTGTCTTATAGCAACGCAGGAACTTTTGGGTCACTAGATGGCGAGATCTTAATTGCTTTAAAAGAACATCATAGGCCATCAGACTTGATTAAAACAATACTTCGCGAAGAATTACCTAAGTCATTTCCTGGAGTCGAATTCTTTTTTCAACCAGCTGATATTGTGACTCAAATTTTAAACTTTGGATTACCTGCAGCGATTGATGTGCAATTGACTGGTAATGATTTACTTGCAAATGCTGCATTAGCTGCAGAACTGACTAAAGAAATTGCTAAAATTCCTGGCGCAGTTGATGTTCACATTCATCAGAAACTAAATGCACCAGGTATTAAACTGGAAATGGACCGAACGAAACTTCAGCAGTTAGGTTTAAATGCCCAAAATGTTGGGCAAAATGTTCTCATTGCTCTATCTGGTAGTTCACAAACATCACCTGCATTTTGGTTAAATCCAAGAAATGGAGTTGTTTACAGCATTGTTATTCAAAATCCCCAATACTCATTTCAATCCCTCAATGATTTATTAAATATTCCGGTTGGTAGCCAAGTTAATCCTGTGGATAGTACCCAATTACTAGGAAATTTAGTAACTTCTAGTCCTGTTAAACAATTACCGATTGTTTCAAGATACAACATTTCTCCAGCAATTGATATTTATGTGAATGTTCAAGGTACAGATTTGGCTAGTGTAGCTAATCAAGTATCAAAGATAGTTGACTCCATGAAGAGTAAATTACCAAAAGGATCACAAGTTGCTATTAGGGGCCAAGTAGAGACTATGCAATCTTCTTTTCTTGGATTAGGCATAGGCTTGGTAATGGCAATTATTCTAGTTTATTTGTTAATTGTAGTTAATTTTCAATCATGGATTGACGCAGCAATTATTATTACTGCTTTGCCTGCAGCATTGGCTGGCATTGCTTGGATGCTGTTTCTTACTGGTACAACCTTAAGTGTTCCCGCTCTTACTGGTGCAATCATGACAATGGGCGTGGCAACTGCTAATAGTATATTAGTTGTGTCGTTCGCTAAACAACAAAGAGAAAAGGGCTTTACTCCATTTCAATCAGCCTTAGAAGCAGGTACAACTAGAATTCGTCCAGTATTGATGACTGCACTGGCAATGATTATTGGAATGATCCCAATGGCTTTAGGCATTGGTGATGGAGGTGAACAAAATGCGCCGCTTGGTAGGGCAGTTATCGGTGGATTAATTTTTGCAACATTTTCAACACTATTTTTTGTGCCAGTTATTTTTACAGCAGTTCATCAAAAACTTTTTGACAAAGAGTTAAACGAGTCAAGATAAGTTTTTTTAGATTATTTATATAGGAAATTAAGATGTCAGAAAAGAATGTGATTGCTAAAAGTAAAATTTGGATAATCGGTTTTCTACTTTTATTAGGATTTGGCTCTGCGAATACTATTTATAACCGGATTACCAATGCTAGAGTCTTAGAGAAGGAAGTAGAGAATAAAACGAAGATCTATGTCAAATTAGCCGTGGTTAAAAATTCTGATACTCCCCAAGCATTGAAATTGCCAGGAACACTTCTTGGTTTTTCGCAATCTCCTATTGCGGCTCGTGCTAGTGGCTATGTTAAAAAATGGTATACCGATATTGGTAGTGTAGTTAAAAAAGGTGAAGTACTTGCAGAGATCGACACACCTGAATTAGATCAGTTATTAGCACAACTATTTGCTACTCAGCAACAAGCCTCAGAAAGTATGCAACTAGCTAAATTATCTCTAGAGAGGTGGGAGGCTTTACGAAAAAAAGATGTTGTTTCACAACAAGAATACGAGGAGAAGAAAAGCTTATATTCTCAAGCGACTGCCAACTATAATGCGGCTTCTGCCAATGCAGAAAGAACTAGACAATTAACAGTTTTCAAAAAAGTAATAGCTCCCTACTCAGGAGTTATCACAAAGCGATTTATTGATATTGGAGACCTCATTGACGGTACAACTAAACCTTTATTTTTAATTGCAAAAACTGACCCCTTACGAGTTTATATTAACGTTCCTCAGTCCTATACCCAATGGATTAAAGTTGGACAAGGAGCAGATATTACTTTAGACGAGCAAAAGGGGAGAGTATTTGTTGGTGAAGTTACTAAACTGGCATCGGCAATAGATCCCATATCAAGAACGATGCAGGTAGAGGTCTCTTTAGGCAATAAAGAAAAGCAACTTTTACCCGGAGCTTTTGTACAAGTTAATCTTAAATTACCAGCATCTAATGCGATTAATATTCCATCAAATACACTTTTAATTAGAAAAGAGGGTATACAAGTTGCAATAGTTGATGAGCAAAACAAGGTATCTCTTCAGAAAATCAAATTAGGACGAGACTATGGAGTTAGTTCTGATGTGATTGATGGCTTAAAAGGTGGAGAGCGGTTGGTTCTTAATCCTTCAGACTCCTTAAGCGATGGCGATATCGTTACTATAGTTGCTGATGAGGTTAAAAAGGATAATAAGCCGGTGGAGATTCCCGAAAAGGCAAAACCATGAAAAAGGCTGTTTTGGTTGTATTAATATTGATTGGACTTGCTTCTTGTGGAAGCCCTCCTAAATATGAAAAAGTCAATGTTGAGTTACCTTCAGAATTTGGAGATGCCACCTTATGGAAGTTAGCGCAACCTAGAGATCACCAATTAAAGCAAAATTGGTGGGAAGAGTTGGGCGATGTGCAGCTAAATCAACTAGAAGAGCAAGCATTAATAAACAGCCCTAACGTAAAGATAGCTGCAGAAAAAGTAAATCAAGCTAGAGCAAGTTTTAA
>CALPOM020000116.1 GCA_943325205.2 Thermoflexus hugenholtzii JAD2
AACTTGGTTTGGTGCTGAAGCCGTTTTAGGAATACCGGCAACCTTTGTCAAAGAGGGTTTAGGTGGTATCGTGGCAGACCCTTTTGGGTCCTCGATTTGTCTCATTTTAGTGGGCTTATTTTTTGCCAAGCCCCTTTATCATAAAAAGTTTTTAACCATTGGTGACTTTTACCGCGAAAAGTATGGGCGTAGCGTTGAAATTTTAGTGACTTTATGTATTGGAGTATCTTATTTGGGCTGGGTTTCAGCACAAATTATGGCCTTAGGTTTAGTATTTCATGTGGTTTCAGATGGTGCGATTTCTCAGAGTACTGGCATGTTGATTGGTTCAGGCAGTGTATTGATTTACACACTTTTTGGCGGTATGTGGGCGGTGGCTATTACTGATTTTTTACAAATGATTATTGTTGTTGTGGGGCTTTTGTATATTGGCCATGAATTAAGTGCAATGACTGGTGGCGTGATGACGGTTGTCAATCATGCTGACGCAGCAGGCCTTTTAAAGTTTTTCCCAGAGAATAATCCAGCCGCAATTCTGGCTTTTATTGCCGCTTTATTTACCATGATGTTGGGCTCGATTCCACAGCAGGATGTTTTCCAGCGGGTGACTTCTTCGAAGACTGTCGGCATTGCTCAAAGTGCTGCAATTTTAGGAGGCCTTTTATATTTTGCGTTTGCTTTTGTGCCGATGTACCTGGTTTATTCTGGAACGCTGATTGACCCGGAGATGGTCAGTAGCTTACTTGAGACGGACTCACAACTCATTTTGCCCCAACTGATTTTGAAACATACGCCGCTTTTTGCCCAAATTATGTTTTTTGGTGCCTTATTATCCGCGTTAAAAAGTTGTGCAAGTGCCACCTTATTAGCCCCATCGGTTTCTTTTTCAGAAAATATTATTAAAGACTTTTTTGATCATCCATCTCCTAAAAAGATGTTATTAATCATGCGCATAACGGTTATTGTTTTTGCTGTTATTGTCACCGTAGTAGCCATGAATTCGCAATTATCCATCTTTAAAATGGTGGAAAATGCCTATAAAGTGACTTTAGTTGGTGCTTTTATTCCTTTAGTTTTTGGCATTTATTGGAAACGAGCCAATCCAATAGGGGGTCTTTTGTCATTAACTTTTGGTATTGTTTCATGGCTGTTGGCAGAACTCGTTTTACCGGAGTTTATTGTGCCTGCTCAGTTGCTAGGGCTTCTAGCGAGTTTGGCGGGCATGCTAATAGGGGGCTTTTTGATTCCTCAAGAATTTCTAAAAAAGGGTCTTGCACGAAGGATGGATCAGCAATAAAAGCGCGAGTAGCCTTCAAAAAAAAGAGGATAATAGCGGATTCAAGAATTAATAAATATGAAAAAATACTTTTTAGCTGGAATTTTAGTTTGGGCGCCCTTAGCAATTACTATTTGGGTGATTACTTGGGCTTTGGGAATTTTAGACAGCGTCTATGGTTCGGTGATGATGGCGCTAATTACCGTCTTGCCCTCGAGCTCGTCGGAGACCCTTAGACATTTTCGAGAGATACCAGGCTTAGGTATTTTGATCGTTGTGGTTTCGATGATGCTCACAGGCATGGCGGCGATTACTTTTGCCGGACGCTGGGTTCTTCGGGTTTGGGAGCAGATATTAAGTCGTATACCAATTGTGCGTTCGATCTATTCGAGCGTTAAGCAAGTCTCTGATACTTTGTTGTCCAGTAGTGGAGATGCTTTTAAAAAGGCTGTTTTAATACGTTACCCCCATGCGAACTCTTGGACCATTGCTTTTCAAACGGGTTATCCAATGCAAGAAGTAGCCGATAAATTGGGCGCCCCGCATATACATGTATTTGTTCCAACGACACCTAATCCGACTTCAGGGTTTTTCATGATTGTGCCAAAAGATAGCGTTATTGAGTTATCAATATCCGTTGAAGAAGCGCTCAAGCATATTGTTTCGATGGGAACAGTACCGCCAGTTGGTCAAGAGCCAAAAGTTCATTAATAGACAGGATTTATGTATGACAATTCGAAGTCACGCAGCAGGTTTAACAACCACAGAACAGATTGGTCAAGAAATCAGTATTGCTGGTTGGGTTAATCGCCGACGGGACCATGGTGGCGTCATTTTTATTGACTTAAGAGATAAGCATGGATTTGTGCAAGTGGTTTGTGACCCTGACAGAAAAGATGTCTTTAGTCTGGCAGAGAGTGTCCGCAATGAATTTTGTATACAAGTTAAAGGATTAGTTCGTGCTCGTCCTACTGGCACGGAAAACCTGGATTTAATTACTGGCAAGATTGAGATTTTATGTAAAGAATTAGTGATTTTAAATACCTCAGTCACTCCGCCCTTTCAGTTAGACGATGATAATTTATCAGAGACGACTCGGTTAACCCATCGTGTTTTAGACTTACGTCGGCCACAAATGCAAAAAAACTTGCGTTTGCGTTATGACGTTGCTATGGAGTGCCGAAGATATTTAGACGCGGCGGAGTTTATTGATATTGAAACGCCCATGTTGACGAAAAGTACACCAGAGGGAGCGCGTGATTATTTAGTTCCTTCGCGGGTGCATGATGGACAATTTTTTGCGCTACCGCAATCGCCCCAATTATTTAAGCAGTTATTAATGGTTGCTGGTTTTGATCGGTATTACCAGATTGTTAAATGTTTTCGGGATGAGGATTTAAGAGCGGATCGACAGCCAGAATTTACTCAGATTGACTGTGAAACATCTTTTTTAAATGAGATAGAAATTCGAGATTTGTTTGAAGACATGATTCGGCATATCTTCAAAAAAGTCATGCAAGTTGAATTAGCCAACCCATTTCCAGTCTTGACTTATGCTGAGGCAATGAAGCGGTTTGGCTCGGATAAGCCTGATCTGCGCATTTTGATGGAGTTTACGGATTTAACGGATGTCATGAAAGATGTCGACTTTAAGGTTTTTTCTGGCCCTGCCAATTCGGATAATGGGCGAGTTGTCGCACTAAGGGTACCAAAGGGTGCTGAAATCAGTCGAAGTGAGATTGATGAATATACGAAATTTGTGAGTATTTATGGCGCTAAGGGATTAGCCTGGATTAAGGTCAATCAAGTGAGTGAAGGACGTAATGGCTTACAGTCCCCCATCGTCAAAAACTTGCATGACGCTGCTATCAAAGCAATTATTGAACGAACCGAAGCTCAAGATGGGGACATCATTTTCTTTGGCGCTGATACGACCAAGGTTGTGAATGATGCGATTGGAGCATTGCGCGTGAAGATTGGACTTTCTGATTGGAGTAAAGCAAAGGGGTTCTTTAATGACTCTTGGCAACCATTGTGGGTCGTTGATTTTCCCATGTTTGACTATGATGAAGAAAATGCTCGCTGGGTTGCCTGTCACCATCCATTCACTAGTCCAAAAGATGAGCACTTAGCCATTTTAGATAAAGATCCGGGGCATTGTTTAGCAAAAGCTTATGACATGGTGCTTAATGGTTGGGAAATTGGTGGGGGTTCCGTTCGGATCCATCAAGAATCAGTTCAGAGTGAGGTCTTTAGAGCACTCAAGATTAACGAGGTAGAAGCCCAAGAAAAATTCGGATTTTTATTAGACGCTCTTAAATATGGCGCTCCTCCCCACGGTGGAATTGCCTTTGGTCTAGATCGTATTGTCACGATGATGACCGGTGCGGACTCTATTCGTGATGTAATTGCTTTCCCAAAAACCCAACGTGCACAATGTTTACTCACGCAAGCGCCAAGTCCGGTGGATGAGAAGCAATTACGCGAGTTACATATACGTCTTCGTAACACTACACAAAACGGCAGTTAAGCAGATGGCGCACCATCGGCTAGGTGTCCCAAAATCATGAGAAAGTATGATGCGTCATTTAGCCAATTCTGACGTACCTGCCCGCTCTAAAAACTTAGGTGACTGGGCGACGATTAAGACTTTACTCCCTTATGTTTTGAAATATCCATGGCGCGTTGGATTTGCATTATCTTGTTTAGTTTTAGCCAAGGTTTCAAATTTAGGCATTCCGATTGTTTTAAAGTATTTAATTGACGATTTGGCATTGTCTGCCGATGATCCCAAACGCCTATTAATTGTTCCCATTGCCTTAATCTTTGGCTATGGTGCATTGCGATTAGCATCTTCCTTATTTACCGAGTTAAGAGAGTTTTTATTTTCTAAAGTAACGCAACATGCGGTCCGTAAAATTGCGATTGAAGTATTTGAGCACTTACATTCGTTATCACTACGGTTTCATTTGGCCAGGCAAACTGGTGGCGTGAGCCGAGATATTGACCGCGGCTCGCGCGGTATTCAGTCACTGATTTCCTATTCCTTATATAGTATTGTGCCAACGATTATTGAGTTTTCGTTAGTCTTAATTTATTTAGGTTGGAATTACGATTGGATGTATGCTGCGATTACTTTTACGGCTTTAGTGTGTTACATCATTTATACCGTCAAAGTCACTGAGTGGCGAACACAATACCGTCGAAAAATGAATGAGATGGATACGAGTGCCAATCAAAAAGCGATTGATTCATTATTGAATTTTGAAACAGTCAAGTATTTTGGTAATGAAAAATTTGAAGCCTCTAGGTATGACACCTTTTTAGCGAGTTACCAAGAAGCCGCGATTCAATCACAACGCTCTCTTGCAGTGTTAAATATTGGTCAGCAGATCATTATTGTGATTGGTTTAATTGCTATATTATGGCGTGCAATTTTAGGTGTTGAGGCTGGTTTATTAACCCTTGGAGATTTGGTTTTAATTAATACGCTGATGATTCAATTGTATATACCGCTGAATTTTTTAGGAGTGATTTACCGGGAGATTAAACAGGCATTATTGGATATGGATAATATGTTTAGTCTATTGGGTAAGGATCGGGAGATTCAGGACAAACCAAGTGCTCAGGCGCTCCAATTAGTAGAGCCAAAATTAGGTCCAAAAGTGGTTTTTGATCAAGTCAATTTCTTTTACGATCCGAATCGTCCTATTTTAAAGAATGTGCAATTTGAGATACTGCCCGGCACAACTACTGCCGTTGTGGGTCGAAGCGGCTCTGGCAAGAGTACTTTAGCGAGATTACTATTTCGGTTTTACGATGTTCAGTCGGGTAGTATTTTGATTGATGACCAGCCTATTAAAGAGATTCAACAGGCAAGTTTACGTAAAGCGATTGGTATTGTTCCGCAAGACACCGTATTATTTAATGATTCGATTGGCTATAACATCGCTTATGGCAATCCCATAGCATCACAATTTGAAATCACCCAAGCCGCAAAGGCTGCCCAGATTGACGAATTTATTATGAGTTTGCCAGACGGTTATCAAACAGCTGTTGGTGAACGTGGATTAAAATTGTCTGGTGGTGAAAAGCAGCGCGTTGCGATTGCTAGGACATTATTAAAAGATCCCGCATTATTAATTTTTGATGAAGCCACATCGGCGTTAGACTCGAAGACAGAAAAGGCGATTCAAGCAGAAATTAATAAGCTCACCTCAAACAGAACGGCCTTAATCATTGCTCACCGTTTATCGACGATTGTGCACGCCGAACAGATTTTGGTGATGAGTGCAGGAGAGATTATTGAACGTGGAACGCATGAGCAATTAATTGCCTTGCAGGGGCAGTATGCCCAGATGTGGAGTATGCAACAACAAGAAAGCGAGCCTTTACTTGCAGAAGTTACCCCAACTGGCGCATGAAACTACTTCGCGGGCATTACTTCATGGCGCTTTTCAAGCGGCCTTGCAAGCAGCCGATCCTAGTTACGCTATTCCCCAATTTTTAAAGCAGTTATTTCCGCAGGGTATTCGCGGGCGTTGTATTGTGATTGGTGCTGGTAAGGCGAGCGCCTCGATGGCTGATGCCTTAGAAAAATATGCACTTGTTCACTGGCCGCAGGCGATTCTTTCTGGATTAGTCATTACTCGGTATGGTCATGATGTTCAAAGACCTTTACCAGATCGAAAGATTTTGGTTTGTGAGGCAGCCCACCCAGTTCCAGATGAGGCGGGCCTACAAGCCACAAAGAATATTTTACACATCGTACAAGCCTTACAAAAGGATGATCAACTCCTTGTTTTAATTTCTGGTGGTGGCTCAAGTCTCTTAACGTTACCGGTTGCAGAAATTTCTATGTCAGATTTAAAAAGTCTTACTCAAGAATTATTACGCTCTGGGGCGCCTATCGAAGCGATGAATATAGTCCGCAAGCATATTTCGGCTATACAAGGCGGTAATTTGGGTCGCCTTGCGGTCCGAGCTGGGGCGAAGGTGGATGCGTTGATTATTTCTGATGTGACAGGCGATCAACCTGGAGATATTGCTAGTGGACCTTGCGCGGTAGATGATTCGACATTTCAGGATGCACTAAACATCTTAGATCGTTATCAAATTGGCCCAGGAGTGGCACCTGCTAGTATTTTGGATTATTTAAAAAAAGGTACGATGGGGCAGGCGCCAGAAACTCTCAAAAGAGATGAGCCTGAAAGTTTGATGGTGCGCAATCATGTTATTGCAACATCGATGCAAAGTTTATTAGCGGCCCAAAAATACTGCTTGGAACAAGGTGCGCAAGTGCATATTTTGGGAGATCAAATTACAGGTGAAGCAGCGCAAGTTGCAAGAGATCAGTTAGAGATAGTTCGTGGTTATGTGGAGCAAAATCAAAATAAAGATTTTGCAGATAGGCCTGGTAAATTTAGAAGACAAGTTTTTATTTCTGGAGGAGAAACTACGGT
>CALPOM020000117.1 GCA_943325205.2 Thermoflexus hugenholtzii JAD2
ATGTCTTAGTTTCATTTTTTGCTTCTTTGATCCATTCATGATCGTTTAATCAGAGTTTTCTCTAATGACTTTTTATGGTACTAAGTGAAAATATTTTTCCTTATAATCTTTTAAATAAACCGTACTTAGTTCGCACCTCAGAATACATCTAATCAATTCTTGATTTATTATAAAAGCATGACTCAAACTATAAACGCATTAACCAGTCAATCGGATAATTGATGGATCTTCAACTAATGACCCCCTTCGAAGTACTAAATCGGTACCGCAAGCATCATCATACTTTAAGTGATACTCTTGCAAGCCGCCTAGAAAAAAATGCTCACGATTTATTTTGTATCGATGGTAACAAATCCTATACTTGGCAAGAATTTGCAATAGATGTTCAAAAAACCACCCAACTACTCCAACAAAAAGGAATTACTCCAAATGATCGTGTTGGGATCATGTCGCGCAATCAATATACCCATGTAGTTTTATTATTTGCACTAGGACATTTATCAGCTATTTTAGTTCCGATTAATCCAGAATTCAGCCTCCAAGAGGCTAGTTATGTTCTTGCTCATGCTGAATTGTCCGGCCTCGTATTTGATCAGCATAGTAGTCAAGTTGCTCAAACTGCTTTGCAAGAAAAAAATCAATACCCCTGGTTAATGGCGCTTGGCAATGAAGCTATCGATGAAATTCCAAGCTTCAAGGATTTATGTGAGCAAATCTTGGAGCAAGCACCCAGCGTTAGCTGTGCTTCGGAAAATGATACCTGCATCATCATTTATACCTCAGGCACTACCGGCTTTCCAAAAGGAGCGATGCATAGCCAAAAAAGCTATCTCCTCGCGGGTGAAGCATACGTTGCAAGAGTTCACCTACAACCCAATGACCGCGTGATGATTGTTCTACCCATGTTTCATATTAATGCCCTTTTTTACTCGGTCTCTGGTGTGATCGCTAGCGGTTGCGCCATGATTATTATTCCGAAATTTTCTGCTTCTGAATTTTGGCGGCAAGCTAAAAAATTTCAAGCAACCGTTGTCAATATTATTGAGGCCGCTGGCAATATTCTCAAAATACGAGATCGCAGCGAATTTGTACCAGACCATCATTTTCGCTGCATTTATGGCGTTCGACAAAATGCTCAACAAGTATTTAAAGAAGATTTTAAAATTCCAGAATTGGTAAGTGGTTATGGGATGACTGAAATCCCTGGTGTACTCTGTTCCCCATTCCAAGGACTTCTTAAACCTGGTAGTATGGGAATCGAAGGGCGGCACCCTAGCCCCAATCAACCATGGGCAAAATGTCGTATTGTTGATGAATCAGGTCAAGATGTGCCTAAAAATACTGTTGGTGAACTCATTGTTCAAACACCAATTGTTACCCAAGGCTACTTTAAGGATCCTGCCCAAACTGCCCAAAGTTTTCGAGATGGCTGGTTCCTAACGGGCGATCTAGTCTCCCAAGATGAGGATGGCTACTATTACTTCGTCTCCCGCAAAAAGGATATTATCCGGCGGCGAGGTGAAAATATCTCAGGTGCAGAAATCGATCGTATTGTTGGCGAACATCCTGCAGTGGCAGAAGTTGCAGCTATCGCTGTTCCAGCTGAACTCGGTGAGGATGAAATCCTCGTTGTTATTGTTCTAAAACCAGAACAAATAATTAGTCCAAAAGAAATCGGGCTATGGTGCGCTGCCCGCCTTTCAGCTATGAAAATTCCACGCTACGTGGTCTTTACCTCAGCCCTGCCCTACACCCCCACGAACAAAATCTCCAAAGCACTGTTACGGGCGAATACAACTCTCATCAAACAGGCAACTGATTTACAAAATCATTGATAAAAAATATTTTCATCAATGCGATCTATCGTACTTTTAATGAGGGGCTACAACTGTATTGATACATTGCCCAAACCCAATACGAACAGCGTTTTCATGCGCACAAAAAGCGTTCATGATTACTGTGTCTCCATCTTCTAAAAAAGTTCTAGTTTGACCAGAAGGTAATGAAATCGGGGCTTTACCACCCTGACTCAGTTCAAGGAGTGAACCAGCCGATTCTGGTGTTGGCCCCGATAAAGTACCAGTTCCAAACAGATCCCCAGCCGCCAGATTGCAACCATTGCTCGTATGATGCGCAATTAACTGCGCAATCGTCCAGTATGCTGCGTCCGAGTACTCCGATTGCGCTAATAAATATGGCGCTAGCCCAGCAGTACGCATCTCCTGTGTCTGCAGCAATACCTCTAAATAAATTTGTATGGCTCCAGATGCTTGATTATTCGCACAATCTAAATAGGGCAAAGTGGCCTGCGTAGGATCTGATCTTTGTAAGGCTTTACGAAATGGCGCTAGAGCCGCTTTGGTAACGATCCATGGAGAAATGGACGTAGCAAAACTCTTGGCCAAAAAAGGTCCTAATGGAGCAGCTTCCCAAGCCTGCATATCCCTTGCTGACCAATCATTCAGAATACACATCCCAAAAAAATACTCCTCGGCTTGTGTAATAGAAATAGGAGTTCCAAGTTGATTACCTTTGCCAATTAGAATGCCAAGCTCTAGTTCATAATCAAGTCTTCTACTCGCCTGAAAATAAGGCGGCTTACCATCACTTGCGCGTGTTTGACCACGTGGCCTAATAACTGGCACACCGGACGGAATTAAAGACGATGATCGTCCATGATAACCAACTGGTAACCAATGATAATTCGGTGATAAAGGCGCATCAGGTCGTAGCATCTTACCTACATTCGTGGCGTGATGAATGCCAGAGTAAAAATCCGTATAGTCTCCAACCTTACAGGGTAAAAGCATCACAACCGAGGCCTGGGGTAACAAAGCACTGGCTAGCTGTTTGTGCGATGTATTTTCTTTCTCTAGTAAATACGTGATCCAACTTCGAAATTGCGTTTGTACACTATCTGAAGTTGCCATCCAAGCATTCATATCACCCTGAACCAGAAGTGCAAAAGCACTCTCAAATTCTGAAGGAGTGTTAGTACAAGTGGCTAGGCTGATTAAATCAAGAATCTGATCGCCAATCGCAATGCCAACCCGCACAGCTTTAAATGTATCCGCCGCGAGGTAATACTTACCAAATGGTAAATTTTCAATTGGGAAGTCACACCCCTCGACATTGGCAGACTCCACCCAACTGCCCCGACTTTTTTTAGCTCTGTGCTCTTTAATCATCTGTACTTTCAATCTATTAAAATGCATTATTGTTACTTTATTTGCTGATTCAAGATATCAGTCTATCCACAATCATTTAGCTGATATTCTTCATATTTCTCAACCATAATAACTAATTTTCAAGGGACCCTATATGCAACCCACGCCAATTCGCCGAGTCATTACTCAAAATGATGCCCATGGAAAATCCTTTATTTTAGAGGATGGTCCAACTCCAGCAGTTAAAGAAGTGCCTTCTAGACCCGGCTACCGCGTCAGTAATCTGTGGCGTACTACAGAAGCACCCGTTCTGATCCATGCCGCGGACTCAATTACAGAACATCACGGCGTTTTACCGCCTAAGAATGGTAATGTCATCCGTATCATAGACTATCCAGCAGAACCCCAAGATCCGCTTGAATTAAAACGTCAACAAGATGCGACCTTTGCTAGTCTTTACCCCGACGCTGGCCATGATCTCAAACCAGGTGACCACCCTGGAATGCACATTACCGAAACCGTTGATTATGCGGTTATGCTCTTTGGTGAAATGACCGCTATTCTCGAAAAGGAAGAAACCATCCTCCGAGCGGGGGATATCTTAATTCAACGTGGAACGAATCATGCTTGGGCAAATCGATCCGGTCAACCAGCTCGAATCTTATTTGTACTGATCGATGGTAAGTTTTAAGAAGTCTGATGCAAAGACTATGCTAGACTCAATAAACTATTATTCCTATAAATAAGGAGCACTTTTGATGAAAAATTATTCCGTTCTACTGGCAGAACTCACCCAACAAAATTTTCAAAGAGTGACCGCTCCTTTTTTTCGCACCTTATTAGCTTGTGTATTTAGCCTGACGGCCACGCAGACTCTTGCCCAAAACTATCCCGATCGAACCATCAAATTAGTGGTGCCCTTTGCCACAGGTGGCCCCACAGATATCATGGCTCGGGTCATCAGCCAAAAGTTAAATAGCGCCTGGGGCCAAGCAGTTATCGTAGAAAACAAACCTGGCGGAAGTGGTAATATCGGCGTCAGCCAAGTCGCTAAATCCAATCCTGATGGGTATAACTTACTAGTTACAACTACCTCCATCGCAGTTAACGTCAGCCTCTTTAATAATCCTGGCTATGATTTAGACAAATCCTTAATCCCAGTGATTAACATCGCTTGGAGTCCCAATGTGATCGTGGCAACTAAAGGACTAGATGTAAATAATCTCAAAGAAGCGATTGAAAAAGCCAAATCAGGCAAACTCAATTACGCCTCCCCTGGACTTGGGACTACCCCTCACTTGACAGCCGAATACCTATTTAAAGTCCTAGCAAAAGTTAATGTCACTCCAGTTCCATACGGCGGAGCAGGACCAGCAATTAATGCTGCAGTTAGCGGCGAAACAGAGTTTGCTAGCACCTCAGTACCACCCGCCCTGCAACTCATCAAATCCGGTAGAGTCAAAGGACTGGCTATTACAAGTGCAAAACGCTTAAGTACCCTACCCGATACGCCGACCGTTGCTGAGTCTGGCTTTCCTGGCTTTGAGGACTATACCTGGGTGGGTATTTTCGCCCCCGCAGGCACACCCCCAGCGGTTATTAATCGGATTAATTCCAGCGTAGAGACTATCTTAGCCGATCCAGAGTTTCGTGAACGCCTCACTACTTTGGGCTTTGATGCTGTGGGAGGCTCATCCGCATCCTTTGCGGCTTACGTGAAAACTGAAATAGCGAAATGGGCACAAGTGATTAAAGATACCGGCTCAGTGAAACAGTAACCTTGATGGAACAGCAATTATTAAATCGGATCCACCTTTTATTCGAATATCGATATGGACAAAATCCTCAACAAGAGTTTTTGTTTACCCCAACGAAAACATATACCTTTGAAGAGATTAATAGCCTAGTTAATCAAATCGAAATTGAATTAAAAGAGCGCCACATCAACCCTGGCGATCGAATTTTAATCGTCGCTGAAAATTGTCCCGAACATATAGCCCTTCTTCTTGCTTGTAGTAGAGTTGGTGCTTGGTCTTGTGGCGTCAATGCCAGAATGTCTAAAGGAGAAATTGCTAACTATCTCCAGATGTCCGACCCAAAACTCATCTACTTTACTACTGCAGTCTCACCTGCAGCTCAGAAACATGCTCAAAACTACACCACAGCAACTTCGACCTTAAAAGCGCTTGAAGTGTGCCAAAGTACTACCCCAGCCCTACCTGCAGAGTCAGCGCTAATTGATAAGGTCGCTGCGATTATTTTTACCTCCGGAACAACCGGAGCTTCCAAAGGGGTATTAGTGGGACACGCGGGCTTAACGCATTTTGGACGTGTATCCGCAGAGTCCAGAGACTTAGGACCAAGTGATAAGTCCTACGCGTATCTACCAATGACGCATATTTTTGGTCTAGGTACGGTCTTAATGGCGTCCCTATATGCCGGGGCCTCTTTAATTTTAAGAACACAATTTGATCCTGCTGAGGCCTTTGAGGCCCTTGCCTCGGGTGGCCTCACCACACTCCAAGGCCCATCAGCAATGTACACTCGACTTCTTGATTATTGGGAAAACCTGCATGGCAAAACCCAAAAGCCCTTATTTCCAAATCTGCGTTATGTTTACATGGGAGCCTCAGCATTAGACTACTCGATCAAACTGCGTGTAGAGAAGTTTTTTGGCTTTCCACTGAATCACGGCTATGGCCTGTCTGAATACGCTGGTGCTATCTCAGTGACTAAAAATCATGTTTGGCGAACAGATACTTCCTCAGGATATTTAGTAGAAGGAGGGGAAGTAAAGATTGTTGACCTAAATGGTAAAGAATTACCGCATGGCGAACGTGGTGAGTTGTGGATCCGTGGCATTGGCCTGATGCCAGGATATTTTCGTGATCCACAAGCAACCCAAGTCGTGATGCGACCAGATGGTTGGTTAGCTACCGGAGATATAGCCTACTTTGATCAAGAAGGTGCGCTCTTTGTCGTGGGCCGCTTAAAAGAAATGATTATTCGATCAGGCTTTAATGTCTACCCAGATGAAGTAGAAGCAATCCTCAATAGCTTTCCAGGTATATCGCAAAGTGCTGTTGTCGGCAAGAAAGAAAAGGACGGTAATGAAACAATCATTGGTTTTATTCAATTAAATGCAGATTTTGAGTTCCATGAAATCGCTTTAAAGGAGTATCTAAAGGATCACCTAGCTCCCTATAAACTGCCATCAACAATCATTACTCTTGAAAAATTCCCATTAACTTTTAGCGGAAAAATTTTAAAAAGAGAACTCATAGAGTCCCTCAACTAGCTATTTTCACCCCATCATAAAACAGTAATTGGAGCGGGTGAAGGGAATCGAACCCTCACTATTAGCTTGGGAAGCTAAAGTTCTGCCATTGAACTACACCCGCATCAATTCCAGCTCTATTTAGTATAACCGCTGCAGTATAAATGGTTCATAGTTGGTTTTACTTTAAAAGCCCC
>CALPOM020000118.1 GCA_943325205.2 Thermoflexus hugenholtzii JAD2
AAGAAAGAGTTGCTCACCCCAAATGAAGTATATGAATTAGATATTGAAATTTGGCCAACCTCGATTGTGATTCCAGCTGGGTATCGAATTGCGTTGACCGTACGTGGCAAAGATTATGTTTACCCTGGAGCAACGGGAGCCAAGCTTTCTAATATGCGATATCCATTTACTGGTGTAGGGCCATTTACACACAACCATCCTAAAGATCGTCCGTTAGAAATTTTTGATGGACAAGTAACGGTTCATACTGGCCCTAAATATCCTTCGCATATTTTATTGCCGGTCATACCAAAAAGGTAGTTTTTGAATTGCATGGTGGTGTTGATAATTGATTTATTCCAAAGGAATATAGAGTATTCCAACACCCATGTAGCTATTTAAAATTGATCAGCCGAATATGGGCTGATCAACTTTTACTTTACCAATGAATAGTTGGTGATATATGAGCGTAAATGTTTCATTGGTTTAATCGAAAAAATTTCTGTTTATTATTGTCAGGTTTTATCTTAAGAGTATTCACCTAAGAATAAATATGCGTTTAGTCATTTGTATCGAGGGTATACACGCATGTTCTTTCAAACCAGCAGGGTGGTACGATAAAAATCTGTAGTTAAACACAACTACCCTGAAAAAGAGAAATATGTCGAATTAAAGGATGGTGGTGTTCTATGATGCGACGCCTTTTGATAAATGATTTCGTTTTGTTTTTAAAAGTATTTCACTTGTTTTCGTTCTTGAGTGTTTCTATTTTTATGTTATTGGTTTTTTGAGTTGCTGTCCTTAGCCCCAAAATGGTAATTAATTTATGGGTAATCTGAACTAATGTTTCTGAGTCCAGGGTTGGGCTCGATTGTGGGAAGTTTCCTATGCTGCTATCTTTCAAATAATTGGTACCGAAAGAGGATTATTGGGGTGGGTATCTAGTAAATAGAGGCAATTGCAAAATTGTATTGGATACTTACCACCTTCGAATAGAGTAGACGTGGCATAAAGGATGAATTTGGCTTGAATACGATCATTCTGTGCATACTTGGAATAACTTACTTTGGACAAACTCTACTGGTTATAAAGTCAACAGGTGAGATGAAGCTACGGACAAATAAGAACTAAAATTTTTTTAAACAATTTTGACAATAGGACTTTTTATGAGTTACCGCGAAATCAGTGAAATCCGTGATGGTATGAAAATAGAATGGGATGTTCCAATCACGATGGATGATGGTCTCGTTTTACGTGCTGATATTTATCGTCCAATCAAAGAGGGTACATATCCTGTTCTGCTTAGTCATGGACCTTATGCTAAATGGCTTCATTTTGAAGATGGCTATGAGACAGCTTGGAATCGAATGAAAGAAAAACATCCAGATGTCATGATTGGTACTAGTAATCGGTATGCCAGTTGGGAGGTTTGTGATCCTGAAAAATGGGTTCCTCATGGCTATATTTGCATACGAGTAGATAGTCGTGGCGCGGGACGATCACCAGGATATATTGAACTTTGGTCTCCTCGGGAGACGCGAGATTTTGCGAACTGCATTGAATGGTCTGGTGTACAGCCTTGGTCCAATGGAAAAGTAGGCCTTAGTGGAATTTCCTATTACGCAGTCAACCAGTGGCAAGTTGCAGCATTACAACCTAAACATCTTGCAGCAATGTGTGTTTGGGAGGGGTTTGCTGATTTTTATCGCGAGCTATCTCACAATGGTGGAATCTATTGTACCTTTGCACAAAATTGGTATGACATGCAAGTTAGAACAGTGCAGCATGGTTTGGGTACAAAAGGGCAACGAAGTCGAATGAATGGAGACTGGACTACTGGTCCGTTGACGCTTAGTGAGGAAGAGCTGGGCGCAAATCGATACGATGTTCGTAGCGCCTTTTTTGAACATCCTTTAGACGATGATTTTTGGAAGGCGTTAACTCCTGATCTCTCAAAAATTACAACACCACTACTCTCCACTGCCAACTGGGGAGGGCAACCACTACATCCACGTGGTAATTTTGAAGGGTTCTTGCGAACAAGTTCAAGTGAAAAATGGTTAGAAGTTCACGGAATTGAACACTGGACCCACTATTACACAGATTATGGTCTTGATCTTCAAAAGCGCTTCTTTGATTATTTTTTGAAAGGCGAAAAAAATGGCTGGGATAAGCAACCGAAGGTTCAACTGAATGTGCGCCATCCGGGCGAGAAATTTAATATTCGGCATGAAACTGAGTGGCCAATACCTCGCACAAATTGGACTAAAATGTATTTGCTCCCGAATCATAAATTATCCCAAACTCATGAAAGCAAAGAGGCTGCCGTTGAGTTTGAAGCCCTTAGTGATGGCTTGACTTTCCTAAGTGATCCGATGGAAGCAGAGACTGAAATTACGGGGCCAGTTTCAGCTAAGCTTAGTATTTCTTCATCCACTACGGATGCTGATTTATTTCTGGTGCTTCGCGTGTTTTCTCCTGACTTAAAAGAAGTGGTATTTCAAGGAGCGCTTGATACACATACCCCAATTGGTCAAGGCTGGTTACGCGCGTCTCATCGAAAACTAGATAAGAATTTGAGTTTGCCATATCGCCCATATCATTCCCATGATGAAAAGCAGGTACTTAAGCCGGGTCAAGTTTACGAACTTGATGTCGAAATCGTTCCTACCTCGATCGTTATTCCTAAAGGATTTTATATTGCACTGAGCATTCGAGGTAAAGATTATGTTTATCCAGGTGGCTCTGGAGGGCGGTTGTCAAATATGAAAAATGAGTTTACTGGGTGTGGTCCCTTTTTACATGATGATTCTCGAGATCGTCCCATCTCTGTTTATGGAGGGAATACAAAAATACACTGGGGAGATGGATGTGACAATCATGTGCTCTTACCAATTATTCCAACCCAAAAATGAGTACTTTTTCGATTTTAAGATGCTTGCAGTAAAGTGCGAATGTAATCCGTCATAAGGTGAATGTATGGCATAGATAGGGATTAACGCAAAAAACTGGAATCATTTAATACCTCAACTCAGAAGGTTTCAAAACTAATGTATCTAGTAGGACTAGCAAGATTGTAATTTGCGACCTGCGTATAACAGGCAAGCATCTTGTTTAAATATGCACACAAATCAATAAATTATTATTGGAAATGACCCGCTATGCAATAAATCGTTTAGTTGATATTCTGTAACCTAATGTTGTAGGTAGGATTAAAAGCAAATATGTTTTTTACAAAGAAACAGCTTGGACGATTTTTTCAAATGCATCTACAGTAGATATCATTTCTTCATAAATTTTCTGATCAACTTTTCCAGCTGCTATATTAACTGCAAATTCGTCCAGTTCTAATAAAAGGGTATCGACCTTGGGAAAATTCTTTTTAATAGGATCTTGGTTTTTAAGCCGGATTATGAGTTCATTTTCTGAAAGTGCTTCTAAGGATCCATTATCACCAAAAAGGTGAATACGCCAGTAGAACGGAGTCGATCGAATAGTTGCCATAGTTCCACTTACCTTAGAGTCAAATTCAAACATTACTGTCAAGGTATCTAATACATGTGGTTGTGGTTGAATACTCATTACATTAGCCTTGAGCATTTTCACGGGGCCAGCATAGTGGATTAATGCATCAAGTACATGAAGACCAGCGCCAGTTAGACCAGCCGCAGGCGCTTCTTTTGGATCTGTTCGCCACGCAGAAAAATGTCTTCCCGTATTTTCATTGCTGTAATGTCCCTCAATGTGAAGCAATTTTCCAATTAACCCGGTTTTATATGCTTTATCTAACTCGCTCATACAAGACCAAAAGCGCTTATTTGTTCCTAATTTCAATAATACATTCTTATCTTGGCAAAACCTTATTGTGTTAATAGCATCTAATTTATTTAGGGCCAAAGGTTTTTCACAAAATACTGGTTTTCCTGCATTGGCACATGCAATAATTTGTTCAACATGAAGCGAGTGTGGAGTGGCTAGAATTACTGCATTAATATTAGGATTTTCTAAAACATCATAGATATCATTATTTAAATGAATTACATTTTTAGCACAAAAATCATGAACAGAATCAGGTTCTTTACTAACGCCTTCAGTAAAACGAAAAAGCTTACTTTTCCCTTGAGTAGAGTTAATTAACTTTTGCCCCCACCATCCTATTCCTACAATCGCAAAATTTAACATATTAATTTTCTTCTAGCATTGAAAAAATTTCGGGGCTAATTGATTGACGATACTTTTCTAATACTGGGTTTACACTTCGCATAAAGACCTTTTTTTGATCATCAGTTATTTCATTAATAAGGTTATTTTCTATTGATAATTTCTGAATTATTAGCTCATCTTCTTGTGTTGCAAGATTCCATTGATATTCTGTTGCTAGCTTGCCTATTGCATTGAAGGTATCTTTAAAGTCTTTTGGCCAAGAATCATAAATTGTGCGATTACATATAAAGGCAGTACCACCAAAAAAATGACCTGTAAGAGTAATATACTGATGGTAGTTATGTACTCCAAAATTATAGGTATTTGTTAATGGATTGTCTTGGGCATTAAACCGGCCAGTATTTATTTGAGTAATAAAATCTTTAACATCGATTGGAATCGGATTAAACCCCATACTTTTAAGTGAGTCAACATGAATTTCACTCATTTGAGTTCGAATATTAAGTCCTTCACAGTCTTTAGGTGAATAAATTGGTCTTACACTGTTTGTAATATGCCTAAAGCCATTATCCCAAATGCCCATAAGATGAAATGGCGAAGACTCTTGAAAACGTACTTTTAAAAAATTACCGAAGCGATTTCTAAATGCATTCTGTATAGTTATGCGATCCTTAACTATAAATGGAAGATCAATTACGGCGATTTCAGGAACCCATTGAGTAAAGCGAACTGTTGATATGTAGCAGCAGGTTAGCTCTCCACTAGAGACCATCTGAGGTAAATCTCCAGACATGCGTCCGAGATTCATTACATTTCCTATTAATTCAAAATCAATCTGATCTTTAAAATACTCTTTTAATTTTTCCCCAAAAAATATTGCTGATTGATTATGTATTGAATCTGGATTTTGATACCCACCAAACCGAATTGAAATTTTTGGCATCTTTTTATTAATCAATTTGAATTTTAGCTTCACGAATTAATTTAGACCAATGCGATATATCATCATCAATAATCTTGGCTAGTTCGCTGGGTGAGCTAGGCGTTGCCTCATTACCACTTTTTAATAGTTTTTCAATAACATCTTTTTTTGATAATGCTGAAACAACCTGTCTATTTAAAATTTGAATAGTAGTGGGAGGTGTTTTTGATGGAGCAAAGAGAGCGTAGAGGGTCAAAGCTTCGTATCCTTTGAGACCTGTGGAAGAAATTGTTGGTAATCCCGGGAATAATTGACTAGGTTGAGCAGACGTTACAGCTAGCGCTCGAAGTTTACCAGTCTCAATTTGTGGTTTAACTGAGGCTGCTGTACCAAACATTAATTGAGTTTGATTACTTAGTAGTCCAAGAAGAGCTGCTCCACCTCCCTTATATGGTATGCGTTCAATTTGTAATTTAGCCATTGAATTAAATAATTCTGCCGCTAAATGGTTGGATGCACCTGTCGATCCTGAACTATAGTTCAAAACTCCTGGTTTTGATTTTGCTAAGGCAATTAATTCTTGAACATTATTAACAGGCAAAGAAGGGTTCACCACAAGAACATTAGGTTGGGTTGCAATTAATGATATTGGCGCTAGATCTCGAATTGGATCCCAAGATAGATTTGGTTTCATAAGTTGCATTAACCAAACAGGACTTCCCCATAACAAAAGAGTATAGCCATCAGCTGTAGAGTTAATTACAGCCTCTATTGCGGTGATAGCCCCACCTCCTGATCGATTATCTACATATACTGGCTGATTTAAGCTTGCCGATAAAGAAGGAGCAATTAATCTGATTGCAATATCCGCTGCCCCACCAGGATCCGTGGTAATAATTCGTATTGGACGGACTGGAAAATTGGGCTTGGTCTCTGCAGTTAATGAAGCTATAGTAGACAGGTTGCCAATTATAAAAATTAGGGATAGTAATATCTTCATGCTGAATCTCCATTTTATTTTTCTGCCACCTGAGGTAGAAGTTCTTTTTTAAGACAAGTTCGTTATGACATGAAATTATAGTCAGTAATTTACTTGTTGGATTTTAAATATGGCAAAATGTTAGTATAAAGTTACTAAAAGTACGAGACAAAAATGAAAAAATAATATTGAAATCGCGGTTATTTATTCTAGTCGAACTACTTCCCTAAGAGTAGGCCCCACAGCGTAAACTATTTCCTTCTAACCCCGATAGTTGATAGGTCAAGTTAAAGCTATGATCAACGATGGTTAGTTTTTAGGGTTCAAGAATTGTTTTGATGAAATTATTTTTTGGATTGGTGTACAGTAAATGAAAACCTTGAGTTCCTTGTTAATTGCTCCATCTTTGAGCTTGTGGGGTTTTCTACCATTTGCTCTTACGATATTCACGAGTGCATTTCTATTATTTCAAGTACAACCTCTCGTAAGTAAACAAATTTTGCCATGGTTTGGCGGTAGTCCTGCAGTGTGGACAACAGCCATGCTATTTTTCCAGACC
>CALPOM020000119.1 GCA_943325205.2 Thermoflexus hugenholtzii JAD2
ACTGCTATTTTAGTTTTTGCAGCAGGTTTTTATGTCATTCTACTAGCAGGTTTTCCCATCAAATTTGTATTACCCATTTTTATCATTGGGATCATTGGGATTGTTCTAATGATCATTTTTGAAGATCAAATCTGTGCGCGAAATGTGAGCTGGCCCATTTTAAAAAGTTACCAGCAACATCGCGTCTGTACTCTTCTAGACCCGTTTTCAGACCCACTTGGTAAAGGATTCCATACTATTCAATCGATGATTGCTATAGGCTCAGGTGGTTTTTTTGGTAAGGGTTGGAAGAATGGTACGCAAACCCATCTAGATTTTATTCCTGAAAAACATACAGATTTTATATTTGCTGTTTTCTCAGAGGAGTTCGGGTTAATCGGCAATACTTTGTTACTTATTTTATTTTTATTATTAATACAGCGCGGCCTACAAATATCTGCTGGAGCACCTAATTTATTTACTAGATTACTAGGAGGCTCAATTACTTTGATCTTCTTCACCTACGCTTTTGTTAATATGGCAATGGTTAGTGGTCTATTACCCGTTGTTGGCGTTCCACTCCCTTTTATTAGTTATGGCGGTACGGCGCTAACTACCCTAGGCCTAGGAGTTGGTTTATTGATGAGTATTCATCGGCATCGACGACTTGTGCAAACTTAATCATGAATATTCTATAGTCGCCTCATATGTGAGCGCTATAAAAAATCCTCGACAAATTACATCGAGGATTTTTATCGAATTTCTTTAAATATTACTTCTTACGCTTATTCACGCTATCTTTAAAAGCCTTACCAGCTGAAAACTTCACTGTCTTAGAAGCTGCAATCTTAATCGCTTCTCCAGTCTTTGGGTTACGTCCAACACGAGCTGCACGTTTGCCTGAACTAAATGTACCAAAGCCAATCAACTGCACGTTATCACCTTTAGTAACAGCCTTTTTAATTGTCTCCAAAGTTGCGTTTAATGCGTGCTCTGCTTTCGCCTTAGACAACTCTGATTCGTCAGCAATAGCTGCAACGAGTTCTGCTTTATTCAAATTATGCTCCTTAAGAAAAAAATACCTCAAATTAAAAGTAATTAGCGAAAAAAGACGCTATTCATATTTTAACCATGTTTGGCGCCCTTTGGCTATACTTTATTTAAGGAAAACCCTTATTTATATTACCTCTAGGGTTGGCTGCACCATTTTAGCTCTTAATTTGATGCATTCTAGAGTCACTCATTCCAAATAGACTACCTCCAAGATTTGTCTATGAATACACCGATCATTTAAATGAAAATTTAATTGGTTTGGGTCTTGCAGTTACTTCGGATCTGGTGTTACAGAGTTTTCTTTTGGCGCTACTGGATTGCTATCCCTTTGAATTGAAATGTTTTCTGGAACTGCTTTTATATTGGTTACGTAATATTCAGTTTCAGCAAAACAAGTTGTAGGCACTCCTATATGCTGGTTGTAATCAATTTCTACCCGCTTACCAATATTACTATTAATTAATTTTGCTAATTCTGGATCACGTACAGAAAATTGAAATTTCTCTTGATTACCCATAAAGGCTCCCGTCACTAACTCGCCCTCCCAGGTCTTACAAACCCAACCCCGATAGGAAAATTTTTGTAAAAATCCTGCACGGCTTCCCTTCGAATAGGAGTAACTTAATGTGACCCAAGTATATAAAGCCAACAGTCCTAAAAGAATCAAAAAGAAAATAATTAGTTTTAAAAAAACTTTTCTTGTACTCATCAAAACAGCCCTCATTTGGAGTTTTTTAAAATGGTTCTCTCAACTGCACCTTCGCAGTAGCCAAGTTAGATGCCCTAGTGAGCATTTTCTATGATAATGCATGTTATGTTACTAATAAAAGCATCTCAAAGATTGGTCTATCTTTTGATAGGCTTTCTGTGCTTTCTCTTTTTAGGAGTAGCACTTTATCTGCAACATGTTGGCTGGAATGGTGTACTTTATCCCCCATGCCCCCTTTGTATACTCCAACGTATCGGCTTTTTAGGAGTTGGGGTTTTTTGTATTTTCGGATCGATAGTTACTCCTTTAAAAAAAGTTTCTTATAGCCTAGCTAGCCTTTTTACTTTTGGCGGGTTAAGTGCTGCCATCCGACAACTTTGGGTTATTGCATACCCCAAAGCTTCCTGCGGCCTTGATCCCTTAGAGACTTTTATCAATCAATTCCAGATTGTCCAACAACTACCTTTCTTTTTTAAAGCCGATGGTCTTTGTAGTACGATTCTACCGCCAATACTTGGGCTACCCATCCCAGTTTGGTCTCTTCTTGGATTTATTGTATTTGGGTTACTATTCATCACTCTTTTTTTTAAGAACATGCGCCAGAATATATTTAAAATGACATTGTCTAATCATCCATAGACTTTTTAGGTAGACGCATTCTGACTGAATAGGACGCGATTAAGACCTCAATCAGTAAGAAAATTAATGCTAAAACAAAACTGACCACACCACCGACAAAGGTGTAAAGCACAATCGTAGGATTTGTTAATTTACCATCGGATGTTTCTCCGAGAAATAACTCTAGGATTGTCAGCGCAATTTGAATAGCGCAAAGCACTAAGAAAACCATCGATGTATTCACGAGAAGCGCGCGCTGTGAGAGCTTGACTAGTTCTTCATCATATAATTTTCGAATACTTGGTTTAATCGGCTGAGTTGACTCGTACAAGATTTCTACTTGTAAAGCTCTTGAGCGATCAATTACTCTTGCAAGCCGTTGTGTTAGTGCACCAATCATGCCAGCTACTGCGGTTAATAAAAATACCGGTGCTACAGCTAACTGAATTGTTTCACTTAATAAAATTGGATTTAAATTAGACATGCCTATTTTCACTTCAGTTTATAAATGACTTATAAAAGGCTCTTTATAAGGCTGATGGCTAGTTTCTAGTTTAATCTGATAATCTGCACATGACACGTATTTTTTGTATTCATCAACGAGTAGTTAATGTGGTTATTGGCAGATTTACCGCAATTTTACTTCTTCCCAATATAAGAGTCCTATAATCTTTCCTTTCAGTATAGATTTAGTTTTTAGTCTAGCCTATATTTTGCATGGAACTAGTAGCGAATTGAATGATGACCAATCCACCCTCAAACCCAATTATCCAAAAAGAAGTCTCTAGGCGGCGAAGTTTCGCAATTATCTCGCATCCAGATGCTGGCAAAACTACGCTGACGGAAAAACTTCTTCTGTATGCTGGTGCAATTCAAATTGCCGGCAGTGTCAAAGCCCGAAAAGCAAGTCGTCATGCAACCTCTGATTGGATGGAAATTGAAAAGCAACGCGGCATTTCCGTTGCCAGCTCTGTAATGCAAATGGAATACCGTGACTGCATTATTAATCTTCTAGACACACCTGGACACCAAGACTTTTCAGAAGATACCTACCGGGTTCTCACAGCTGTTGATTCCGCTTTAATGGTGATCGATGCTGCTAATGGTGTAGAAGCTCAAACCAAACGCTTAATTGAAGTTTGTAGAGCACGCCATACTCCCATGATCACGTTTATTAATAAAATGGATCGTGAGGTTAAGCGCCCATTAGATCTAATAGACGAGATTGAAACAGCCCTTGGAATGTCTGTAGTCCCCATGACATGGCCTGTAGGAATGGGAAAGTCTTTTGCTGGGGTAATCGATATTGCAAGCTCACAAATGCGTCTTTTTAAAGCTGGTGAAGACCGAATTGGCAACCAACCGAATACCTCTATTTCGATTCATGATACGGTCCTTGCAAACAAACTTGGAGATAGCCTGCAAACTGCCTTATCTGAAGTTGAACTAGTCCAAGGAGCTATGCCAAGTTTTGATCAGGCAGCTTTTCTAGCCGGCAAACAATCCCCTGTTTTTTTTGGCTCCGCAATTAATAATTTTGGCGTACAGGAAATTCTGAATACTCTAGTCGAATTGGCCCCGGCCCCCAAATCGCGTCAAACATTACAACGTGAAGTCATGCCATCCGAAAAAAACTTCTCGGCGGTCGTCTTTAAAATTCAAGCAAATATGGATCCTGCTCATCGAGATCGAGTAGCATTTTTACGAATCTGCTCTGGGTACTTTGAGCGGGGAATGCGTTTGAAAATTTCTCGTAATGGAAAAGAGATCCGAACTAATAATGCCCTATCTTTTCTTTCCCAACGACGTGACATCCTCGATGAAGCTTTTCCGGGAGATATTATCGGTATTCCAAATCATGGGCTTTTACAACTTGGTGATACATTGACCGAGGGCGAAAAGCTACAATTTACGGGATTGCCTTTTTTTGCGCCAGAAATTTTTAAAATGGTAGAAACTGCTGACCCACTTCGTACGAAACAACTTCGTGATGGACTCATGCAACTCGGGGAAGAGGGGGCAATTCAAGTATTTAAACCCCTTATTGGTGGGCAAATGTTACTTGGCGCATTTGGACAATTACAATTTGAAGTAGTTGCTCATCGACTAAAAAGCGAATACAACGCTGAAGTAAGGCTACTGCCTGCTAGATACTCGATTTCAAGGTGGGTGAGTTCTGCAAATCCCTTGGTCTTAAAAAAGTTTATCCAAGAAAACTCTCACCGTATCAGTGAAGATGTTGTTGGTGCCCCAGTGTTTTTAGCGGCGCATAAGTCGGAACTTGATGTTGCTCAACAACTTTGGAAAGAAGTAGAGTTTCATGCCCTCAGAGAGCATGCTGGACTCGTTTTCCAAAAAGACCTGGTCAATGAATAACGCAGATTTAGTCTACAACTACGGTTTAATATTGGCAGTTTTTACTACAACACTCCATTTAGCTGCCTCAGATTTAATTAATTGTCCAAATTCCTCAGGACTACCTCCGCCAAGCTCATTACCCTGAGATAAAACAAACTCAACCATCCCAGGGTCTTTTAAAACCTGATTGATTGATTTATTCAGCTTGTCAATAATTGCTTTTGGTGTACCTTTGGGCGCCACTACTCCCTGCCAGTTATCTACCGCAACCTGAGGAAAGCCAATTTCTGCAAAGGTTGGTATGTCCTTTAACATCGGCGATCGTTTTTTGCTAGTAATCGCAATAGCTCTTAATTTATCACCCTTAATCATCGGCGTTGCAGAATAAAGTTGATCAAACATGATGTTTACAGTTCCACCCATCAAGTCGGTTAATGCTGCTGCCCCACTCTTGTAGGGCACATGAATCATGTCTATTCCAGCGCTTTGCTTAAAAAGCTCTGCTGAAAGTTGGTGGCTTCCACCGATACCACCAGATGAGAAAGTTAACTGACCAGGCTTTGCTTTGGCATCTTTAATAATATCTTGTACCGTTTTATAGGATGAATTAGGATGAACGACTAAGACTAGTGGCCCTTTTTCAATTAAAACAATCGGCATTAAATCCGTTTCCGGATCGTACCGTAAATTACCAAAAAGTGTCTTATTGATGGCTAATGGCGCAAAATTACCCATTCCAATGGTGTAGCCGTCAGGAGTTGCTTTAGCAATTAATTCGGTACCAATATTTCCGCCAGCTCCAGGCTTATTATCAACAATAATTGGTACTTTAAGAACTTGCGTTAAGAGCTGCGCAATTTGCCGGCTGCGAGAATCAGCTCCCCCGCCAGCACCATAAGGAACAATGAAATTAATCGGTTTATTGGGATAATCAGCCTGTGCGGCCGCCTTCTGTAAGCCAAAACTAAGAGCTAATAAAACTCCAACAAAATGACTTAAGTAAAATGAATAGGATTTTTTAGGCATAATAAACTTTCTATTTTTTAAATCATACCATTTTCCCTTCTCATTATCTTTTCAAGCGAAATTACTACTATGTTTTTTGAATTTTTTAGCAGTCATCAAAAAAGCAATTTGCGGTTTTTCTTCATCCTATTTTTAAGTTTTTTGGTTACTAATTTTGCCTTAGCCATACCCGTTGACTACCCAAATAGGCCGGTAAAAATTATCGCCCCCGTAGCTCCTGGAGGTGGAGTTGATCTGGTTGCTCGAACCATTGCTGACCGACTCACTAAGGCATTAGGGCAGAGCTTTATCGTCGAAAATCAAAGTGGTGGTGGCGGTGCAATTGCTTCACAAACAGTTGCTAGAGCTCCCTCGGATGGTTACACGCTTTTACTTTCTTATGTGGGTACGCATGGTACTAACCCGGCCGTACGAAAACTGCCTTATGATGCACTAAGGGACTTTACTCATATCGCAATGGTCGGTGGCACACCCAATGTTTTAGTGGTGCATCCAAGCGTAAATACTAAAAATCTCAAAGAATTTCTCGATTATGCAAAAAGTAATTCGGATAAGATGACCTATGGTTCTGCTGGTCAAGGGACTCTTACCCACTTGGCAATGGAGCAATTAAAAATTCAAGGGCATTTTATGAGTACCCACGCCCCTTATCGTGGAATTGGACCAGCCTTCACCGACCTGATGGGGGGGCAAACCCTTTCGATGCTTCCTGGACTCGCCGCCGCTTTGCCGCATATTAAGTCAGGAAAAGTAAAGCCAATTGTGGTAACTGGCTTAAAGCGGCACCCATTATTGCCAGATATCCCAACCTTCAAGGAGCTTGGTTA
>CALPOM020000120.1 GCA_943325205.2 Thermoflexus hugenholtzii JAD2
ATACCATATCGAATAACTAAAGGATTATTCCAAAAAGATTGATCTAGTACATCAATCTTATTATGAATCAGCGCATCTTCGTACTGATCAAAATACGCCTGCACTTCAGACAGCACTTCAGGAATATTAATTTGCATCGATTATTAAGCTCTCTATTAGAACAACAGTGCTAATCAACAGTTATCTTTAATCGACGAATAACTGCCCCCCAGCGATTTCCATCTTTAGCAATCAATTCACCAAATACCTGCGGTGAACTAGCTACTATCTCAACTCCTTGACTAGAAAATTTCTCACGTGCTTCTGCAGACAGCAAAGCTTTTACGATGGCTTGATTTAGTTTATCAATGATTGGTTTTGGAGTTCCAATCGGCGCAATCATACCTGACCACGACTGTGCCTCAAATCCTGAAAACGTATCCGCAATTGGCGGTACATTTGGTAAGATTGAATTTCGTCCGGGAGATGAAACGCCTAAAGCAACTAAACGACCCTGCTGAACGTGCTGCAACACCAAACTCATGGAAACAATCATCCCTGAGACCTGACCACCTAATAAGTCATTTAAAGCCGGAGCACCACCTTTATAAGAAACTAAAGTAATATCCACCCCAGCCATTTGCTTGAATAACTCTGAAGAAAGTCTACTCGAAGTGCCTGCGCCAGGTGTGGCAAAAGCGATTTGATCACCCTTGTCTTTAGCTAAACGAACTAAATCAGCAAGAGTCTTTGCACCAGTACTATGATGCACTACTAATAGCTGAGGACTTCGAACCATCAATGATATCGGCGCAAAATCTTTAATAGGATCATGCTCAACGCCCCGATACATAAAAGGATTCGTTGCAAAACTATCAAACGCAGCCATTAAAGTATAACCATCTGGAGCAGCTTTTGCTACCCGATTAGTGCCAACTACGCCACCGGCTGCCGGCATATTTTCAACAATTACCGGCTGCCCAAAACTCTCACCAAGCTTGACTGCAACAAATCGCGTAGCAATATCCGTGACTCCTCCAGGCGGATAAGGGACAATAATTTTTATCGGCCTATTCGGGTAATCCTGGGCACCGACTGAAAAAACAAATCCTACAGCAAGTATTAAAAAAAGATGTCGATATTTTTGCAAGATGAATTTCATAAAGCCCTCACTGGAAAAAATGTATTTAACCAATCTCGCACCACATTCCAAACTCGCTGATTACCTTCTGCTAACATGAAATGGTCAGTATCACCAAATAAGTGTAAGTCCGCTGGTTTGCCGGCATTCTTAAATAATCCGATTGACTGCTCAGTCGGTGTTACGGAGTCTACCGAACTATGTAATAGCAGTAATGGCCTTGGTGATATCTGATGAACCACCTCCTCAGCACGAAAGTCAAACATGCTCTGGGCTGTTTCTGCGGTAAATTCCTGAATGGAACCAGGCACAATTTGCCTCTTTAAACCAACAGGAATCGGCACAATTTCCATGCGCGGCACCATCAAAGACATCCCGGTTTTTTCTCGATGAAGCCGCCCCTGCTCTAACATCGCACAAAATCGTGCATAACTTTCAGGCGTAGGATGCTGGCCTCGAAACTTTCGCTCACCATGCCCCCAACCACCCGAAGAAATTACAGCGGCTACTCGCTCATCAACTGCGCCTGTATAAATACCAATTGCCGCTCCAAAACTCGATCCGATTAAGGCAATACGACCTTCCTCTACAAAAGGATGCGCGCTCAAAAAAGTAACTGCATCACGTGTATTTTGGACTTGTTCTAGACAAATTAAATTCCCACGTGGGCCAGCACTCTCCCCACAACCGCTCATATCAAAACGCAAAGTAATATAACCAAGCGAGCCTAAAACGCCACAGGGACCAAGAACATTTTCAGCACTTTTGTTACTTCCAAAACCGTGCAGAACAATTACTGCAGGACGTTTTTCCCCATCACGAAGACCGTTAGGAAGTCTTACAATCCCACGTAGTAAAAGTCCATTTGAAATAAATTCAATCTTTTCTTCATTCATTTGCAGACTTGTTTGCTCACTCATATCCTTAATCATCACCTATCCTTATTTTGCCTTGATTGCCTGAGCAGCAGCTAATGATGGACGAATCTTGCCATCATCACGCTGCACAATACCATCAGGCAAATGCCATTCACTAAAACGATTTATTCGATACTGACGAGGCTTCCAGTCAGCAGTAACATAATCCGAATCACAGAAATACTCAATTGCACCGCCCAACGGGTTCTTAAAATACCAAAAATATGCTGATGAAATCGGATGACGGCCCGGACCCACCTCTGTCGCCCAGCCCTTTTTCGAAAATGCGACTCCACCACCTAGCATCTCGTGCACATCATTTACCTCAAAGGCAATATGGTGCAAGTTGACATCATTCTTTCGACTCTTGATGAAAAAAAGATTATGGTGCTCACTTTGCTGCGCCCAGCGTAAAAAAACGCCAGCTCCTCCAACATACCGATCCGATAAACAAAATCCTAGGCGCTGCCGATAAAAATCCTCGGCTCGCTTGGTATCCGGCACGAAAAAAACAATATGACCCATCTTAAAAGGTGTCGCGCTAGCATATACAGGACTAACTTGATTAATGCGTCGACGATTACCTGGACTATTCCAAATCGTTCCAACTTGAGATTTTTCAAGCGTATGTGTCCAAACCCGAAAGCCAATTTGAATGCCGCTGTCATCTACCGTGTGCAAGGTACCATCCTCATCTTGTTCGATTTCCCGATCGACCGAAAGCTCTTTGGCAATGGCGACTAGATCAGCTACGGTGCGAACCCCAAAAATCACTTCCCGAAATTGCGAGTCAGGCGATATTTTAGGTCTAAGTAATTTAGATGCCTCTGGCCGAATGATAATTTGGCTACCAATTTGTGTTTCAAAAACCAATTTGCTCGAAGTGAAGGATTTACAAAGTAATCCCCAATCGCTAAAAAATTTCTTCGCAAGCTTCAGATCACTTGCGCCAAATTCAACACAATCAATTCCTAAGAAAGTCAAAATGTCTCCTAATAGTTCATTTGCAAAAAGCTCTTGCAATGTTTATTTATCATAGTACAAGATCAAATACTTGACCATGTAAGCCTATTTTACCTACAACGATCAAAATTTATAGCCTAAATTTGACGGCCTCATAGCACCCGCTCTTCAATTGATGGGTAGCGTTAATCCGTATATGCGAATTCCTGAAGGACTTCTATAGTGACTAAATCAAGAACATGCACGTGCGTACTTTCTAACTTAACCTTCGGCGCACATCCAGCATCAAAAGCTTCTTTCCAACGCAGTGCACATAAGCACCAACTATCCCCGGGGCGCAATCCAGGAAAAACATATTCAGGCCTAGGTGTAGTTAAATCATTGCCCCTTTGATAACTAAATACCAAAAACTCCTTAGTCATCACCGCACAAACCAAATGACTTCCCAAGTCGTGCTGATCAGTCTTGCAACAGCCGTCTCTAAAAAACCCAGTCATCGGATCAAAGGAACAAGGCACAATAGGCTGTCGAAAAACATTCAAAGCTGCTGGCACAACGTATTTGGAAGGTTTAGTGTTTTCCATATTGAACAATCCTTAGTAATAGCGGACCCAATAATTGAGAAATTGAATGCCGATTTCTAGCAAAAATACGATAAGCTATATTATGCAATGGCCTTAACCAAGTCCTGGAAAATAGCCAAGCTAAAACAGGTAGGTTAGCGCGACGATAGGCCTCTGAAAATACTTGCACACCTTGCATGATTGGCTCACCCTCGATTTGACCATATAAAGCTGCCATCGCCTCTTCGCAAGAAACGCCTGTGGCACTTGCATCATAATGACTAGAATGAATATCAATAAAACGTAAAATTTGTGGTTGAGATCTGCGCGATAAAAATAAGACCTCAGCCTGGCAAAGCGGACATCTTCCATCATAAAAAACGGTTAACAGTTTGTACTCTGATTTTACCGAAGACATGGACTAACCTAATTTGAATAGGTACTCATTACTTCGAAGGGTTCTCTGGTGGCTGCTCAATTGGCTCTTGCTTGACTAATTGCTGATCAGGTTTGGGATAGCACATTTTTTCCCCATCCCAGACCTGCCCACACCAACACCTACCCGCTGCATTAATAATACAAGCATTTGATCCACAACAACGCGGATCATAACTCATACGAGGTACTCGCTAATTGGGTATTAAAGATTTGTATAGTATCCACGCCGTGGATAATACCATTCGTAGCTAAAATATTCTGAAAGGTGATCTTGGCTGAATTTACCATCCCACGATCATTAACCGTCCTGATCAATAAATCATCACCCGCCACTGAAACTTGTCTGACATCATCTCCAGAAATTAAAGCCATTCGCGGAACAATAAAATGCCCCAGGAAGCGATCTAGCATGGAGGAATGTGCTTGAAGGTTTACAATATAATCTTCGGGCAAGGTCGCAAAGGCCTTATCAGTCGGGGCAAATAAAGTAAAGTCCTCTTGTTGACTTGATAAAACTTGTAACCACTTTGACTTGGACACTAATCGACTCCATACCTGAAAAACACCGGCGGATACTGCTGTATCGATTAAATTACACAAAGTACAGCCTTCAAAGATATTGTGATTGCTCTGGATCATTTCTTTCAAATTACGATCTAAACTAAAGTGAAATAAGGGTATGTACTTATATTACACCTTTTTGAGAATTGATGCTGTTTTGCTGGACTTTGTCTTATTTAGGGCATTTACCAAAATATCCTCATTCCAATTAAAATTGTATACAGCATCACTTCTTCAACTCAGCCTAGCCCAATACGAGTCATCTTGAACAAATCCCTTTACGCGATATTTAAAAAATGTATTTTTAAATGCCCTAGACAATTACTTGTAGCGATTACTTTGCAACTGTGCGCCTTTTCTCAGTTCTGCTTAGGTCAGGATAAAGCAAAAGAGACGCCACAGCTAAGTCCAGTGATCTACGCAACAGCAAATCAAGAATTACTGAGTCTTGAAAATCTTGTAATTAGGATTAATCAAGCTCATGTAACAATCCTAGGCGAGTTACATGACAACCCGTATCATCACGAGCTCCGAGCAAATTTGCTTCGACAATTACCAAAAAGATCTGTCACTGTCATCGCAGAACACCTGCCTGCAAAAAAAACCGTGCAATGGAATCTCAACCTGGAGGAAGATTTAAAAAATGCGGGATTCGATTTAAAAGCCTGGCAATGGCCTTTGCATCGACCACTTTTTAATGCCATAGCAGAACTCCAACTCCCTCTCCTGGGCGGTAACTTACCACCGTCTGCCGGAAAAGAAATTTTTGCTCATCAAGATGCGAACTTACCCCCTACAATCCGGCAAATGTTGCAGCTTGCCAAACTCTCAGAGAATGCCGAAAATACGCTTTTTCAGGCGATTCAGGATGGGCACTGTAATTTATTTCCCAAGGCAAGTCTGCCTAAAATGTCTCTAGTTCAGCGCGCTCGAGACGCTTACATGGCCCTAGAACTGATCGAGCATCAACCTGCTATTTTGCTCTCGGGAAATGGCCACGCCTGGAAAGATATTGGTGTGCCACAAATCATCAAAGCCAATCAACCAACAATGCAATTAATTAGTGTTCTATTGATTGAAAGTCCAGATTTCAAGGATCTATCTGCTCTGCAAGAAGTCCTCTCATCACTCAAACATAAAGCGGATTATGTCTGGTTTACGCCAGTATCACAGCGGGCCGATCCATGTGCGGCCCTTCAAAAAAGAATGTCAATTAGCGCTTTCTAAAAATAACAACATGTTGCCAAGGTAGGTTATTTTCGGTTCGCTCCCAGATTAAACCCTGTTGCTGGGCCTCAAGCCGAATCTGGGCAATACTCATTTTATGTAATTTTTTGATTGGAACTTGAGAATCCTCTGCGCGATACTCTACAAAGACGACTCGCCCTCCTGATTTGATTGACTCGACTAAACTGCCCAATACCTCATCAGGATATTCCAGTTCGTGATAAACATCGACCATGATCGCTAAATCTAGACTGGCACGAGGAAGTGGTAAGCTGGTTGGTGAACTGTGTAATGGCTTAATTTGCTTTAATCCACTTTGCTGAACTAGTTCAGTAAGCATTTTCACCATTTCAGCTTGAATATCTACGGCATAAACGGTTCCTGATGAGCTAACTAATTGCGCTAAACCTTTAGAGAAATAACCTGTGCCCGCACCAATATCGGCGACCACCATGCCAGG
>CALPOM020000121.1 GCA_943325205.2 Thermoflexus hugenholtzii JAD2
GCCAGACTGGCCTCGTCTTTAATCCAGCAACACCCCTCAATTATTTAGACTTTGTTCTCGAGCAATTAGATCTTGTGCTAGTCATGTCGGTCAATCCGGGTTTTGGTGGGCAACAATTTATACCAAGTAGTCTTTTAAAAATCGCTGCTATTCGCGCGAAGCTGGATGCTTTTGAGCGGGAAACAGGTAAGCAAATTCGACTAGAAGTTGATGGTGGAATCAATCCGGATAATATTGCCAAAATTTATCAAGCTGGAGCAGACACCTTTGTCGCAGGCTCGGCAATTTTTAGCAAGCCGCCATACGATCAGGCGATCTTACAAATGCGCCAAGCCCTCTTAGAAATTAAATAATGACTCCCCTTGAATTCGAAAAGCTTGCCAAAGAAGGCTATAACCGTATTCCAATCATTCTGGAAACTCTAGCGGATCTAGAAACCCCCCTTTCTCTTTATATGAAACTGACTCAACATGAGGGCAGTCAAAATACTTTTTTACTCGAGTCCGTGGTCGGTGGTGAGCGCTTTGGGCGTTATTCAATTATTGGCCTTCCCGCTAAGACCCTTGTACGTATTGTGGGTACTCCAGACGCACCGAAAAATGAAGTACTCTTGCAGGGTCAAGTGATTGAAACAAATTGTGATAATCCACTCGATTTCATTGAAGCCTACCTCGCCAGATTTCGAGCGGCAATCAGACCGGGGCTACCCCGTTTTTGTGGTGGACTAGCAGGCTATTTTGGCTTTGATACTGTTCGTTATATTGAACCTAAATTAGCCCAGTCTACCCCTCAAGATGAACTCCATTTGCCAGATATTCAATTGCTTTTGACTGAAGAGTTAGCGGTAATTGATAATTTGGCAGGCAAGCTTTACCTCATTGTTTATGCCAACCCTGACCAAGACAATGCCTATCAAATTGCAAAACAACGGTTAAGTATTTTAAGAAGTTATTTAGATAAACCCATCATCTCTCAAAAATCGTTAGCTAGCACGCCGACCCAGGCCGTGCGTCAATTTTCAAAGTCCGCCTTTATGGCATCTGTCCAAAAAACCCAAGAATACATTCTTGCGGGCGATTGTATGCAAGTTGTGATTAGTCAAAGAATTAGTCAACCATTTCAAGACTCGGCTCTGAATCTGTATCGTGCCCTTCGGGCTTTAAATCCCTCACCTTATTTGTATTTTTATGATTTTGGGGATCACCAACTCGTCGGTTCCTCTCCTGAAATTTTAGTTCGCCAAGAAAGCCACCCGCAACAAGGAACAAACTCGAGTAAACGGATGGTCACAGTTAGACCACTTGCCGGTACACGGCCGCGCGGCAAAAATCCCGAAGAAGATGCAATTCTTGGTGCAGAACTATTAGCGGACCCAAAAGAAATTGCTGAACATGTCATGCTCATTGATCTAGCTAGAAATGATATCGGTAGAATCGCAAAAATTGGTAGTGTCCAGGTCAAAGAAAAAATGACTATTGAAAAATATTCTCATGTGCAACATATCGTTAGCTCTGTTGAGGGTGAACTCAGAGATGATGTTTCCAATATGGATGTCTTACGCGCCACTTTCCCAGCTGGCACCCTCTCGGGTGCACCAAAAATCCGCGCGATGGAAATTATCGATGAAATGGAAATCACCAAACGAGGTCCTTACGGTGGCGCCGCTGGTTATCTATCCTTTTCGGGGGATATGGATGTGGCTATCGTCATTCGTACCGGCGTTATTAAGGATGGCTGGGTGCACTCCCAAGCTGGCGCAGGAATTGTTGCAGACTCCCATCCAGAGGCCGAATATTTAGAAACAGAGGCGAAAGCGCGAGCTGTTTTACGGGCAGCTGAAATGGTTCAAGGAGGCCTTGATGCTCCTAATGATTGATAATTATGATTCATTTACGTACAACCTCGTGCAATACTTTGGTGAACTGGGTGTGCATGTCAAAGTCGCACGAAATGATGAAATCACACTCCCGGAAATAGCAGCTCTTGCGCCCAAATATATTTGTATTTCACCAGGGCCATGTAGCCCAACTGAAGCGGGTATTTCAGTAGCGACAATCCAATATTTTGCTGGAAAAATTCCTCTTCTCGGAGTTTGTCTAGGGCATCAATCGATAGGTCAAGCCTTTGGCGGGAATATCATTCGCGCTAAACGGGTGATGCATGGCAAAGTCGATACGGTCGAGCATACTGGTCAGGGTGTTTTCACAAACTTACCCTCCAGGTTTGAGGTGACAAGGTATCATTCGCTTGCAATTGAGCAAGCTAGCCTACCAGACTGCCTCGAAATTACGGCATCAACGAGTGATGGTGAAATTATGGGCATACGGCATAAGCAATTTGCTATTGAGGGTGTTCAGTTTCATCCTGAATCGATTCTCTCGGAATATGGCCATGAACTTTTAAATAACTTTTTAAATCAAACCATCTAATCGATCTTTACTATGGCCATCTCCTATCAAGAAGCACTCCTTCGTTGTATTGAACATCGTGAAATCTTTCATGATGAGATGCTCGATTTAATGCGCTCTATCATGCGCGGCGACTTATCGCCGACTGTGACTGCGGCTCTTCTTGTTGGTCTTCGAACCAAAAAAGAAACGATCGGTGAAATTACCGCCGCTGCCATTGTTATGCGCGAGTTTGCTAATCATGTGAGTGTTACGAATGATACAAATTTTGTGGATATTGTTGGTACCGGTGGGGATGGCTCACATAGTTTTAATATCTCTACTACGGCGATGTTTGTGGTAGCTGCAGCTGGCGCAAAAGTCGCCAAACATGGCAATCGGGGAGTCAGCAGTAAATCGGGGAGTGCTGACGTCCTAGAGTCACTCGGAGTCAGAATAGACCTTCAAGCCGAGGCTATCAGTCAATGTATTACCACTACGGGTATGGGATTTATGTTTGCCCCCAATCATCACCCGGCCATGAAAAACGTCGCGCCAGTGCGAAAAGAACTAGGTATTCGTACAATTTTTAATATTCTTGGACCACTGACAAATCCAGCGAATGCTCCGCACATGTTAATGGGCGTGTTTCATCCAGATTTAGTAGGTATTCAGGCAAGAGTATTGCATCGCCTAGGCATGAAACACGCTCTGGTAGTCTTTGGCAAAGATGGTATTGACGAAATTTCTCTGGGCGCGTCAACTCTCGTTGGAGAAGTTCGGAACGGCGAAGTTCTAGAATACGAAATACATCCTGAAGATTACGGCTTCGCAATGGTGAGTAGCCGAGCTTTTAAAGTTGACAGTCCTGAAGAGTCCAAAGCGGTTATGCTCAATGTTCTTAACAATATCCCAGGCCCCGCCCACGATATCGTCTGCCTCAACGCTGGCGCAGCCCTTTATGCCGCCGACCTGGCTAGCTCGATTCAAGAGGGAATTACGCTAGCTAAAGCAGCCATTACCTCTGGCGCCGCAAAAAATAAACTCGAACTCTTTATAAAAACTACACAGGCACTTGCTCTTCTCTAACTATGTCTGATATTTTAGAACGTATCCTCATCACGAAGCGGCGGGAAATCACTTCTGCGAAAAAAGTGATTTCGCAAAACGCCCTCGAAATACTTGCAAAAGAAAGTCTCTCCGATCAAATAGCCAAACCACGAGGCTTTTTTCAGGCAATTGAACAACAAATTACGTTCGGTAAATCCGGCGTTATTGCAGAAATTAAACAAGCAAGTCCAAGTCGGGGTATCTTACGTACGCCATTTTTCCCCGGTCAAATTGCCAAAAGCTATACCAAACACGGTGCGGCTTGTTTGTCGGTCTTAACAGATATAGAGTACTTTAAAGGCTGTACAGACTATCTCAAAGAAGCCAGAGCCGCTTGCAGTTTGCCAGTTCTTCGTAAGGATTTTATGCTAGAGCCCTATCAGTTTTTCGAAGCGAGAGTGATGGGTGCAGATGCCGTGCTATTAATTATTTCGGCACTCAGTGACAGTGAATTAATGGAGTTTGAAGAGCTTGCACATAGTTTAGGTATGGACGTCTTAGTTGAAGTACATGGTCCACAAGAACTAGAGCGTGCCTTAAAGCTCAAATCCCCACTGCTCGGGATTAATAATCGAGATTTGAAAACCTTTGAAGTAACTTTACAAAATACCATTGACTTATTGCCCAGCATCCCTAAAAGTAAACGTATCGTAACGGAGAGTGGCATATTAGAAAAGGCCGACGTGGAATTAATGCGCTCGCATGATGTCCATGCATTTTTAGTGGGTGAGGCGTTTATGAAAGCGCCGATTCCGGGCTTGGCTTTGGAACAGTTATTTAGTAATTCTTAGGCTCTAAGCGACATGTAGACAACGCCCAACATCTTCAGCAATTGCAAGAGAAGATGTGAGGCCAGGCGATTCAAAGCCAAATAAGTTGATTAAGCCCTCTAAGCCGTGCTGGTCTACAGTATCAATCCGAAAATCTCCTGCTGGATCAAGTTTGGATGTGATTTTTGCGCGCACTCCGGAATAATCTGGGCTTAATGAAGCGTCGGGTAGTCCAGGCCAATACGACCGAATCGCCGCGTAAAACAACTCGCCACGCAGCGGATCGACGGTATAGTTGATTTCTGATTCGTCAGTAATATCTAACCACTCGACATCTGGTCCAAATTTAGCCTGACCACCTAAATCAAGAGTCAGATGTACCCCAAGCCCACCTGGCTCTGGGATGGGGTAAATAAGACGACTAAACGGCGATTTACCCTGGAGAGCAAAATAGTTCCCCTTTGTGAAATATGCTTTGGGGATATGGCTCGGCGGCAAACCCTCAATACAACTAGCCACCTTCGGTGCACTTAAGCCCGCACTATTAATTAAATATTGTGTTTGAATTTGTAAATTACTATCTCCACCAATATCCAAAATATAACCATTTGCGCCGTCTTGGACTGGTCTTACGCGCAGTAAAGGAGCCTGATAGGCTAGCATTCCACCCGCATCCTCAAAGCCTCCCAATAAGGAGAGCATGTATGCGTGACTATCAATCACACCAGTACTTTTAGAATGAATCGCTTCGACGCAGCGTAATGCAGGCTCCAAGGCTTTAACCTCTGACTTGCCTAAGCGAGCCATTTGCGGAACACCATTATTCATTGCGCGGGTCCAAATTGCCTCTAAATCTTGCAATTGATTAGCTTCACTGGCCACAATGAACTTGCCACAAGGTTGATACGGAATGTGGTGACTCTCTAGATAAGCATACAAAAGACGATTGCCCGTCACGCAAAAGCGAGCTTTTTGAGAGTCTTTTGAATAATAAATACCGGCATGAATAACTTCGCTATTTCTGGCGCTAGCAATCGTTCCAAAAGCTTTTTCTCGCTCTAAAAGAATGGTTTCCAAGCCACTTTTTGCTAATTGCCGAGCAATTGCCAGTCCAATGACGCCAGCGCCAACCACCACACAATCAACTCGATCCAAAGTAGAAACTCTCTAATTAGAAAATACGCTAGACGTTAAAGAGGAAATTCATGACATCGCCGTCCTTAACAATATATTCTTTCCCCTCCGCACGCATCTTACCCGCCTCTTTAGCGCCGGACTCCCCTCGAAACTGAATAAAGTCTGAAAAACTGATGGTTTGCGCCCGAATAAAGCCTTTTTCAAAATCCGTATGGATAACTCCAGCTGCTTGCGGGGCCGTATCACCAACGCGTATCGTCCAAGCTCTGACTTCTTTAACGCCAGCCGTAAAGTATGTTTGCAAACCCAATAATTCAAAGCCAGCTCGAATTACCCGGTCTAGACCAGGCTCTTGCATGCCCATGTCTTTTAAAAACGCGTCTTTATCAGCATCCTCTAAATCTGCAATCTCGGCTTCAATCGCAGCGCATACCGCCACAACCGGTGCACCTTCAAGTGCAGCATGCGCTTTAACTGCCTCTAAGTGAGGGTTATTTACGAAGCCCGTATCTAAAACATTTGCCACATACATGGCCGGTTTGGCTGTAATTAAACAAAAGGGTTTTATAAGCGCCTGTTCTTCTATTGATAAGCCCATTGACCGCACCGGCTTGGCTTCATTCAAGTGGGCGGCAACCTTCGTTAAAACGGCTAGTAAGGCGGCCGCTTCTTTATCGTTACCCGATTTAGCAGCTTTAGTGTACTTAGTAATCGCCTTATCTACTGAGCCTAAATCGGATAGGGCTAATTCTGTATCAATCACTCC
>CALPOM020000122.1 GCA_943325205.2 Thermoflexus hugenholtzii JAD2
GCAATAACCTCTGCCAAAATACCCAACTCATGCGATACCTGATTCTGAAGCGGCTCCATAGCTCCCATCACGCCATTTTTTCCATAGATCCGAAACACAATCTGATAATCAGCGCGCGCAATTCCTAAAGCAGCAATCTTTGTGTGTGACGCATTCTCTGCTTGCTCCATAAATGAATCAATTTGACTAATTAAGCCGGGGTCTCGGGTGCCTGCGAAAGTAATCGCACTATAACCAACTAACTGGGCAGCTTCTAATTTGATCGTGTAGGGCATCTTCTCCCAACGCATCCCCGAAACAAAAACTTGGCGATCATTTATCGCTTGCATCTCACACATACTACTATCTAGCATTCCACCAGGCTCATAGCGATAAATTGGACTAGCATTTTCATGCAAAGCTTGTACAGATACTGATAAGGGAGTACATCGCAACTCTGGATTGGCTGGCTCTACTAGCACGCCTTCATTACTTACCGTGGCAATCAAACAGTCATGCTTTTTCGGTATAGCAGCGTTACAAGCACACTCCAATAATTTGCCAGCATACCAAGCCGGTGCAGGATCAATCCCTAAATGGGTTGCTAGCGCAACCCACGGGGCAGGGTCAGTACCGCGCCCAGCTAATATAACTTGCGCTCCAGACTTGAGCGCTTCTATATGTGGCTCTGGTCCCATCATCCCAACAATCCGAGTCGCCTGTTGAATAGTCTGAGCATTTAGTGGACTAGCCTTACCCAAGGGTCGAATTGTTGCATTCTTTAGACTAGCTAATAAAAATTCCTGATCAATCTCCGAGGTAATCGTCGCCATCTTAAAATGCCATCCTTCCTCGTGCGCGATTTCACGTACAAGCTCGGCACAAACCTCTAAATGTGGATTACCGCCAGCGCCACCAGCAGTTCCAATCATCATCGGAATGCCCTGCATAATCGCCCCACGTAGCAAAAGACGTAAATCCCTTTTCATGGCCAAAGGGGAATTCAAAGTCTTACCAGAGCCTAAATAATAGGGCCCTGGATCAGAACTGCCCCCATCAACACCAATCATATGAGGCTTTTTGGCTAAGGCTAGCTCGAGAGATTTTTCAGGAAATCCATACCCCAAAATACCACTGACAGATACCATCCGTACTTCATCTAACTGTGGCTTTAAAGCCATCCTTGATCCCCTCTGATTATTTTTATTCATTCACTACAAATAACATTATCGAAAATAATACTTTATCGAAGATTCATTCGAATTCATCTAATCTACCTAGTTAAAAATTCACTGTCCCTAAAAATAGTATTCGAGGATTTTGGCGTTGATCAGTATCAGATGCTAAAGATGTTGCGCGGGCATACTGCAATTCTAAAAAGGTATTTTGACTTACCGTAGTTCGGATACCGAAGCCTTTTGAAAAAATGGATTTTGAATAGTTACTTACCCCAGATACCGTATTGTCATTATTTCGAACAGTGCCAGAATCAACAAAGGCAAATAGTTGTAAAGGCTTCGTTAACCATGGACTAGTTATCGGTAAGTCATTACGTATTTCTAAATAACTCCCTAAACCATTATCACCGTAAATAGCAGAGTTATCGAAGCCGCGACCAACTGTCGCCCCCCCAAAGGAAATTGTATCGCCAGATAATAAAGTATCTTTGGTCATCTGCCCATTTATTCCGAACTGGGCACTCCATGTCTGACTGATCGTTTGCGAGCGTAATAATAAAAAGTTTACTTTAGAAAAGTTGGGGTTAAAACCCGTCACAGAGGGAGACGAGGCATCCGAGTCTAAGGTGTTCCTTCCAGGCAAGCCCTTGGTTACGGAGGTGTTAATGAGGGTTAACCCATTCCAAAAATTCGTATTAATAAAAGTCATACTCAAGTCTGTATTCATCATCTTATCAAAGGTATATCCTGCTCCGGCAATGGTTGTAGCCGAGCGCGTAAAATTGAGCCCAGAATCGAGACTCAATGAATTACTTCTAGTCTTGATTAAGGGATAACTGAGTCTTGGAGAAATGACCTGACTTTGACTTTCTATATCCAACTCTTCATAAGAAGCACCTGGATTAGCTTTTGCTCGGGTGTAACTCAAACTCGCCACCAGACCACTATAGCCAATTGGCTCGGCATATTTGATTGTCATGGTTTTATACTTCTGTAAGTCAACTGATGAAGATAAGCTTAATGTCACTTGATTGTCTCTAGCTAAGAGTCGATTAACCGTTGCACTGAGGGTCGCCGTATAGGGCCCTAATTGCTTGGAAGCATTGTTATTCATCGAAAAAGTGTAACTATTAGGTATTTCATAAATGTTCACAACCATTTCTGAAGAACCCAACTCTGCACCCTGCCGAAGTATTGTATTGACTGCAATCCCCGGGAAATTATTTAAAACTAAAATCTTTCTCTCTACCGCAGCCAAATTTAATGGCTTGACATCAACTAAAGAGTTCATTAAGTCTAAAACGGTTTGTTGCACCTCTTTACTTCCACCATCTACATAGACCTTACTAATAAATCCTTCAACGACCCTTACTTGGAGGATACCATTGGAAATTTTTTGAGGAGGGATAAAAACCTTGCTTAAAAAAAAGCCTGCTTTACGATACTTTTCATCTAAAAGCTCAGCGCCTTCATTTAAGTCCGACAGTGTCACTAATTTTCCGATGTATTTTTCAAAGATTACATTGATTTGATCATCTGGAAAATAACTCGAACCAATTATCTCTACCTTCGAAATCAAAAACTCTAATTCATCAGCCGCTTTCTTAACCGCAGTCTTCTCAGTTCTCTGTATTTGAAAATTAAAATCTGTCGTGGGCGTTTTGGGAAATTGTAATTGCGGTTGTCGTCCCATTAAACTTTGCGACTGACGGATCACATCACTAATATCTGGGGTAATTAAAGGCGCAGATAACACCAATCGATGAAAAACCCCAAAGACTAAGGTTATACAGAATAAAAGTAAAAATCTCTTCAATTGTTAACCTATTTATCTTCCATCACAATCAAAGGACTAATCACACCGGATCGAATTCGGTTGACATGAAACTGGAATAAGGAGTCCTGAGGATATTTTTGACACATCTGCTCTACTAATTCTAAAACTCCAGATTCGGCATTTGTAATTGCATCATATGTTTTTAAATAATCCTGATATAAACCATTATTTAACTCCTCCTCTAATACCGGAGTATATAAACCAACTGACTCAATCTTGCCCTTTAATACGACATCACCAATTTTCCGAAAAGACAAATGCGTAATTTTTGATACGGTATCTTGGGTACAACAGATCCTAGTTCCAAAATATTTATTCACGCCCTCCGTTCTTGCAGCCGTGTTAACTGTATCGCCTAAAGCAGTAAAATCCATCCGAGTCTGTGAGCCAAAATTCCCAATCGTTGCAATCCCAGTATGAACCCCAATCCTAGTGATCCCAATCGGGATATCTAAAGCGTTCTGCCTCTTTCTAAATTCTTCTGCATAGTGATCTAATTCAATAGCACACTTCACAGCCCTTTCGGGATGATCCGCCTGTGCAATCGGTGCGTTAAAAATACACATAATCGCATCACCAATGAATTTATCTACAGTGCCTTCATAGCGCAAAACAATTTGACACGCGCCGTCTAAGTATTCATTTAAAACCGCGGATAAGGCTTCCGAAGAAAGCTTTTCAGATAAGGTCGTAAAGCCAGCGATATCCGTAAAAATAAATGATAATTCCGTCCTCTTCCCTGAAATACTCAACGCCTCAGGATTGGCAACTAACTGCTTTACCACTTCAGGTGAAACATACCGAGAGAAAGCGCCCTGGACAAATTGTCGTTGCTTACGCTCAGCCTTACCAATTAAAATATCCATCATCCAAATAGATAGCCCCAATGAGATTGTCGGTGCAAGAAGTGGCACTAGCGGGAATCCGTATTGATAACCGAGCATCGATCCAACCCACCAACCTGCAACTAATACGACCCCCATAGTGACATTAAAGATAATGCCTTTCTTTAAAAATCCAATCAAGATGCCAAGTAAACCGGCAAGAAGAATAATAACGAGCTTCGCATAAGGAGAAATCCCCGGCTCAGATCGGTTTTCTAATAACTGAGCAATGCTATGTGCATGGATTAAAACCCCGGGCATCATGCCATCATCACCCTCACCATGAACCACCGATAAAGGTGTTTTATGTCGATCTGTAATGGATAAAACTGCGCCAATTAAAACAATCTTGTCCTTAAACCAAATATCCGGCAAAACACCAAGCGTATTGGCAGGATAAATTGGAAATGGTGGAGTCTCCATGTCTGGCTTAGCTCGCCAGGCTATTTCAACTAAGCGCTTCGGAGTTTCTTGACCAATGAGCTCTAAGGCCTTGCGAGCAAAACCTTTGGGCTCATCAGCACTCGCTTCACCTGGATATATCCACCTGACTGAACCGTCAAAAGGGTCAGTGGCCATATTGGCAGTCGCTCGCATCTTTTCTGGTACAAAACGATTCAAATACTCGAGTTGATCTTCATTGACAATCGAGGGAGTGATAGAGTAACTAATAAATAGCGGCGTCTTGAGTTCGTCTATAGTTTTTTTCAGTAAATTATCTTTGAAGATCTCTGTCGGTTGATCAATAATGACATCAAGCCCAATCGCCTTAGCACCTTTTTTTTCTAACGTTTTTAGGGTCTTCGATAAAAATTCACGGTCGATTGGAGATCGATATTGAAATTGCGTTACTGTGGCCTCATTAATCGCCAACACAACAACATCTTTTGATTGCGGTTGATTGGGCTGAAATGCCGCAATCCGAATATCTGTCGCAATATTTTCCAGGTTTCTCAAAAAACTTAAATAATGGACTGTCGTATATGCCAGAACCGAAGCAAAAATAGTCGCACCAATAGCCGTAATGATTTGTTTATGGGAATTACTTAATTTCATATTTCTCTCTTAATTGAACAATCAGCGCATCCGCTTGCTGAACACAACCTTTTTCTAATAACCATGCCGATAAAACCAGATCTTGCGGAATTGTTTTAGGTATTTGTATAACTTGTATAGAAAACTCTTGCTGATCATAATTAACCTTGAAGTAAATATTTTCACCGGGTAAAGTTAACTCAGGGAAAAAAACTGCCGCACTCTGACTGCGCCAAACTGAATCGATCTTATAAGACCGGTCCAAAGGTGTAACCGTTAACTGCACTTCGTTAGTCGAATCAGGTCGCCAAAAGATCGGTCTATCTCCTTCAGGTAAACAGCGAACTCCTGGCCGAGTCACATCAATTAACCAAGGACTAGGCAATTCCTTGGCATCTCCTGCTGCCCGGATCGATCCCACAGAATTCGTTCTGGCATCTCGAGTGGCAACTAATGCCGACAAAGCCTGCTTTGGATCATTCGTTAAAGATTTTTTTGAAATGGGTACTCCATCAAAAGGCCCGCGAAGCGTCACCGTAACACCATCGGTTCTGATCAAGGTGATTCGTTCCCCCTCTCCCAGAATTAAAGGCTTATCCCCATCAATCGTCGCACCTGGCTTGAGTTTTGTTCCCCGTACATCCATCACAATCACGGGGTCTGCGTAGACTCCAATAACAAAAAATATTAGCCCACTCAAACAAATCATACGCTTGAGAAATGTGCGCAAGCTTGCAAGGACTTTATCCCTCCTCCATATCCAAGACAATGAGTGCAATTGGTATGTGCTTTTCATGAAATTAGTTGGATTGTTGAAGAGTTACTTGACTAGCTACGTGACGTACTACGTTAATTGGTTGCACTTGACTTACTATTTTTTTTGAACCCGTACCCTCAACAGCACCGTCACCAATCAAAACAAACGCTCCCCAAAAAACTGGGTGAGCAGTTAAACTATTCTGCACCATTTGCTGTTGCGCTTTTTGTAAAGACACCGCGCTGCCATTGGAAAAATTCGAGCCCAAATTAGCAAATACCTGCGTCATTAATTGCATCGTCTCTGTCGATGGAACACTCCAGTGACTGACTAATAAATTTTGTGCCCCCGCATAGAAAAAAGCTTCTACTAATCCCGTTAATGAATCCCCGCCAAATTTGCCACTACCACCAGCGGTATTACAAGCTGATAAAACCACTAAATTCGCATTTAATTTTAATTGTGAAATTTCACTGGCA
>CALPOM020000123.1 GCA_943325205.2 Thermoflexus hugenholtzii JAD2
ATCAGCAGCTTATGCTGCGGCTGCCATGCTAGCACCTCTGGCGGAGTCAGTCTCCTGCGAACTACCTATCGTACACATGGGCTTTTATAGCTTGACTCGCTGGCCTACAATTATTGAAGAACTCAACGCAAATATTTTTTTTCAGCACAATGGCTCACTCATCATCTGGCATCAGCAAGATGCCTCAGTGGCAAGACATTTTCAGACACAACTGCATCAAGTCGAACAACATCTTGATCAGCAATACGCCAGATCAGTACACCTTGATGCGCTTGCTCTAAAAAATCTAGAGCCAAACTTAAGCCCAGCATTTGGGGAAGGTATCTATCTGCCCAATGAGGGGCAACTGGATAATCGCGCTCTTTTAGATTCTCTCCTCAAAAAAGGGCTTGAACTCGGTGTAACTTACAACTGGCAAAGTCCAAAAAAACCAAGCGACTTTCCAACGAATTCACATACCTGGATACTTGATTGCCGAGGCCTAGGATCAAGACCACAATGGCAAGCATTACGCGGTGTTCGGGGGGAAGTCATTCGGGTTTTTGCGCCCGAAGTCCAGTTGCAAAGACCAACTAGACTGATGCATCCCAAATATCCAATTTATATAGCTCCTAAAAAAGATCATATCTATGTCATCGGTGCTACTGAAATCGAATCCGAAGATCAGTCTGCGATTAGCGTCAGATCAACCCTCGAACTATTAAGCGCGGCTTATACTATCCACTCAGGTTTTGCTGAAGCAAGAATGCTTGAGGCAAACGCCCAGTGTCGTCCAACCCTAGCCAACAACTCCCCTGCTATTCAGTATTTAAATGACCAAACCCTTCAAATTAATGGCTTATACCGGCATGGTTATTTAATCGCTCCAGCCATCGTCGATGCAACCATGGAGTTAATTGAAACAGGAACTAGTCATACCGCTCGTCATTTAGCAATTCAGATTCAAGAAAATCATGCAAATATTGATTAATCAAGTGGCTACAGAATTGAGCACTGTATCGAACGCGATTACACTGTCTGAAATATTGATACAAATAAATCCGACACCCCCCTTTGCTATCGCTAAAAATGGGGTTTTTATTCCTAAAAAAGATTACCCTCAAACAGAAATAATCGATCAGGATCAACTTGAAATCATCTCACCAGTTACAGGAGGTTAATCTGTGTCTTCTCAAACAAATATAACTCCCACAACCTTTTCACTTTATGGCCAAACGTTTTCAAGTAGAATTTTTTTAGGAACTTCGCGCTACCCATCACCACAAATTTTGGTGGAAGCTCTTCACATTGCTCAGCCAGCAATGATTACTGCCTCCCTCAGACGTCAAGGTGCAAATCCCGAACCTATTTCAAGTGGCTTTTGGGAAATTATTAAAGAATTAAAAATACCTATCCTACCAAACACTGCAGGCTGCCACCGCCCCGAAGAGGTCATGCAAATAGCGCATATGTCGCGCGAGGTGTTTGCTACCGATTGGATTAAATTAGAACTCATCGGCGATGACTACACGCTCCAACCTGATACGATTCAATTAGTACCAACTGCTCAACAATTAATTCGAGAAGGGTTTAAGGTTCTACCCTACTGTACGGAAGATTTAGTAGTCTGTCAGCGCTTAGTTGACGTCGGTTGTCAAGCCATCATGCCTTGGGCAGCACCAATCGGAACAGGCAAAGGCCCTAATAACCCATACGCCTTGCAAGTTTTACGAGAACGCCTGCAAGTACCCATGATTATCGATGCGGGCCTTGGGAAACCATCACATGCTTGCCAGGTGATGGAGTGGGGTTATGACGCAGTTCTCCTGAATACGGCCGTTGCCCTAGCGACGCATCCCGTGCGAATGGCCGAAGCTTTTGCCCAAGCAGTTTTAGCCGGTCGAAATGCTTTTGAAGCCGGGCAGATGAATGAGCATCATCAGGCCAAAGCGAGTACCCCAACATTAGGTACACCTTTTTGGCACCAAGCTGAGTCTTCCAAATGATGCATCATCTGAGCCCCAGTGAACATGCCCTAGCGCAAGCAATTATCAAATTTCATCAAGATTTACAGATTCCCCAAAAAGAAGATCTCCAGTCTCTCACATTTTCAAATAACGATCCGATTTATCGAATTACTAAAACAGCTGCATGGCAACTCGGCTTTATCAATCAAGATGCGCAGTGTATTGCTCTGGCCTGGCAACAACAATGCTCATCCCTAGAGCAACTTGACCCACTTGCCTGGCCAGCATCACCAATGCTCTTTGGTATTCACCCAAACCCTTCTGAGAGTTTTGCGCCTTGTCCAAAAAATCTAGGGCTTTATGTTGTAGCTCCCGATGCGAGTTGGGTCAAAAAGCTCGCGCAAGCAGGCTTAAAAACGATCCAACTGCGTTTTAAATCGAATGATCAGCAGCAAATTCTTGAACAAGTAAAAACTGCAATTGCTACTGGACGTGAATACGACAGTCAACTCTTTATCAATGATTATTGGGAACTTGCTATTGAAGAGGCAGCCTACGGGGTTCATCTTGGTCAAGAAGATTTAGATACTGCAGACCTATCCCGCATTCGGGCAGCAGGCCTTCGACTTGGAATCAGCACGCATGGCTATGCTGAAATGCTCAGAGCCCACCAATATGCGCCTAGTTATATTGCACTAGGTGCAATCTTTCCTACGACGCTCAAACAAATGCAAACTGCTCCGCAAGGCTTAGGACGACTCACATATTATGCCCAGCTGCTTGCCCAATACCCACTCGTTGGCATCGGTGGTGTTGATGAAAACAATATCACGCAAGTATTAGATACCGGGGTCGGTTCAGCCGCACTCGTTCGTGCTGTAATTAATGCACCGGACTACACAGCAGCAATCAACACACTGCAGAAACATTTTAAGTAAATCATTTTTACAAAATTGATTATCCATGTTGTAAAAATGATTTATGCGGAAGTTGCTAATGAATCAGGGGGAAATTGCCAAACGCATGCCAAAGAGGCCCAGGGCCTTGCCCCAAATTCAACGAAACAGCATGCCGAATTGCTTCTTGGACATAGTCAATCGCTTGAGCTACCGCCTCTTCAAGAGGGGCGCCAAGAGCTAATCCACAGGCAATCGCACTGGACAAGGTGCAACCAGTGCCGTGGGTATTTTGGGTGCTAATTTTTGCATGCGCATATCGCCTTATCAAAATACTCTGCCCTGTTTTGATGGCCAAAACATCGACTAACAAATCGGTATCTTCTAAATGTCCACCCTTGATTAAAGCGGCATACACACCTAAATCAACCAACTCCCGAGCAGCCTGTTCCATCTCCTCAACCGTATGAATGGGTCGCCCTAATAAGACCGCAGTTTCAGATAAATTGGGTGTGATTAAACGCGCTCTTGGAAATAAGTCTTGTTGCAGCCTTTGAGCTGTCTGCGCACTACCTAAAACGGCTCCAGAAGTTGCTACCAAAACGGGATCAAGCACAATCTGCACTCTCGGATAGTCCCGCAGACTATTGGCAACTGTTTGAACTAACTCAGGACTTGCAAGCATGCCAATCTTAATCGTATTGACTTCAAAATCTGTCATAACTGCTGTAATTTGTGCGGCAACCGACTCCTGACTTAACGCTTCAATATGGCTTACCCCCAAAGTGTTCTGAGCGGTCACTGCAGTAAGCACAGTTAGGCCATAGCAACCCCAGGCACTCATCGTCTTTAAGTCCGCCTGAATACCCGCACCACCGCCACTGTCTGATCCAGCAATAGTTAATACCTGAGCTAATTTTTTCATGTCTTTTAAATTGTATTATCTAAACTTGAATTATCCTACTGTAAGACCTCTCAATTAGAACCAAATACGGCTGTTCGCTTTACAATGCGATATCTGTACTCCGATTGAATCAGGTCTTTGATCTAACTTCTGTTTAGTTCACCCCTACTAATAAGAAAGAAACCGTATGCAAACTATATATTTGAATTCTGGGCATTGCTCTTCTTCACTCCAGCAAAGCTTAAGTTCCAATCCTTGCAAACCTCAAGTGATAATTCAGACAATGCTTGTAAAAACTGTTGTCGCTTTAGTCTGCCTATTTACTCTAGCAATACATACAGTGCAGGCGCAAGATAAATGGCCAAGCCGCCCAATCACCATGATTGTGCCATTCCCGCCTGGTGGTGTGGCCGATACCGTTGGCCGGCCCGTAGCCGAAGCGCTGAGTCGCCACCTTGGCCAAACTGTCGTGGTTGAAAACCGAGCTGGCGCAGGTGGTGGGGTTGGTATGGCCTATGTAGCTAAAGCTAAGCCCGATGGCTACACCATTCTCATGTCTTTATCATCGATCTCGATCATCCCCGAAGCCGATAAAATTCTGGGTAAAGAAGTCTCCTTCCAGACGAACCAATTTAAACCGATCGCTCGTTTTACCGCCGATCCAACCGTATTAGTCGTACGTGCCGATAGCCCATGGAAAACCTATCCAGAATTCGTCGCTGCCATGAAAAAAGATCCTGGCAAATACAACTTTGGATCTTCTGGCAACTATGGCACGATGCATATTCCCATGGAGATGATTAAATTAAATAACTCCTTTGGTATGGCCCATATTCCCTATACCGGAGCAGGACCTGCCATTATTGCTTTACTGGGCACACAAGTCGATGCCCTCGCTACCGGCCCAGCCTCCATCGTGCAACAAATTAAAGCTGGTAAAGTAAGAGCTCTCGCCCATTGGGGAACTGGGCGCTTGACTAGCCTACCAGATGTCCCAAGCTTTAAGGAAATTGGTGAAAATGTCGAGTTTGCCCAGTGGTCTGGACTTTTTATACCTAGTAGCGTATCGAACGAAATTACCGAAACACTTCGCGCTGCAGCAAAATTGGCAGCAAATGATCCGCGTGTCAAATCAGTGCTCGACGGTACGGGCTCACCAATTCAATATCTGGACGCTCCAGAATTTAAAACTTACTGGGATCTGGATGCTAAAAAAATGTCGGATATTGTGAAAAAGATTGGCAAAGTCGAGTAGCTATGCGTCAATCTTTGCCTGACCTCTCCTGGCAAAGTGGCTTTTATGAGCTCGGGACTGATTTTTTAACTCCACTTCATCCAAGTCCACTGCCCAGTCCAAGCCTCGTAGCAAGTTCATCACAAGTAGCTGAACTGATTGGGCTAGATCCCGCGTCTTTCAATCAGCAAGATTTGATAGAGATTCTAAGTGGTAATCATCCGATTACATGTACTCAACCCTATGCAAGTGTGTATTCTGGTCATCAATTTGGGGTCTGGGCTGGCCAGTTAGGGGACGGCAGAGCCATTACCCTAGGACAAGTTGAACACCAACAACAGATCTTTGAAATCCAATTAAAAGGGGCTGGTAAAACTCCCTACTCCCGTATGGGAGACGGTCGTGCTGTCCTGCGCTCCTCTATTCGAGAATATCTTTGCTCTGAAGCAATGGCCGGCCTGAATATCCCAACTACTAGAGCACTCGCAATTACTGCCTCACCCAAACAAGTTGTGCGAGAAACTGTAGAAACAGCCTCTGTAGTAACTCGCGTCGCACCTAGCTTTATCCGCTTTGGTCACTTTGAACACTTTGCCACTACGGGCCAATTGGAGCATCTGCAGCGCTTAGCTGATTTTGTAATTAGCCATCATTTCAAAGATATCCAGGAAGATCAAAACCCCTATCTAAGTCTCTTTAAAAAGGTCCTTGAACGCAGTGCAAGCTTAGTTGCAAAATGGCAAAGTGTCGGATTTTGCCATGGGGTTCTCAATACGGACAATATGTCGATTCTGGGCCTCACCCTCGATTACGGACCATTTGGTTTTATGGACCAATTTGCCCTCAACCATATTTGTAACCACACCGATAGCCAGGGTCGCTATTCCTTTGGCAACCAACCCCAAGTATTCCATTGGAATTTAGTTCGCCTAGCCCAAGCTCTGCTACCACTGATTGCCACAGATGATAGTGACGAAGCAATCCAGATCGCCATTACGGCACTCCAAGGTGTTCTTGGTCAATTTTTACCTCAGTATCAAAAGTCTTACCAG
>CALPOM020000124.1 GCA_943325205.2 Thermoflexus hugenholtzii JAD2
ACTCTTTTGGGGTTGGGTAAGAACTCCTGCTGAGCAGCGTAATTTAGAAGAGTTAGAAAAAGCTAGGCTGCAGATGGTTGTGATTTTGGAGATGCTTGAAAAACAACTTGGTAAGACGGCTTATGTTTCAGGCGCACAGTTTACTCTCGCTGATATTCCATTAGCTTTATTGGCTTTTCGCTGGTTTAATTTACCTCTAGAGCGGCCAAGCTTTCCTAACCTATCCAAGTGGTATGAAGAGATTGCAAAGCGTCCCGGATTTCAGAAATATTCTTCTGGGCCGTTAACATAAATGATTGACTAGGAACTAGTATGAAGATTGTAGAAATTCGGGAAATCAGCGTCCCCCTGAAGTCGAGTTTACGAAATTCTGTATTTGATTTTAGTGAGATGACCACTTCGGTTGTTGCTGTTATTTCGGATGTGATGCGTTCGGGTAAACCTCTGATTGGGTATGCATTTAATTCGACAGGGCGATATGCTTGTGGCGAACAAATGCGCTCTCGCTTAATTCCCAGGATCCTCAGTGCAGAACCAGATAGCTTATTAGATAGTCAGGCAAGTAATATTGATCCAGCTAAAGTTTTAGCGCGGATGATGCTACGTGAAAAGCCGGGTGGCCATACTGAGCGATCGGTACCAATCGGAACGATTGAAGTGGCGGTCTGGGATTTAGTAGCTAAGATTGCAGATAAACCGTTGTACGCTGTTTTAGCAGAACGTTTTAATCATGGCCATATTCCGACTGCTATCCCTTGTTATGTTGGCGGTGGGTGGTACGCTCCCGGAAAAGGAATTGCCGAGTTGCAAGCAGAAATTCGTAGTCGTAAGGACGAGGGCTATACGGTGATGAAGGTGAAGGTTGGTGGCGCGCCGCTCAGCGAAGATTTAAAGCGACTAGACGCTGCGATAGAGGTCATGGGTTCGGCAAGTCAGATAGCTGTTGATGCCAATGCGGCGTGGAACCGCGAGAGTGCATTGCAATATGCCAAAGCCTTGGCACCTTATGGACTCAGGTGGTTAGAGGAGCCAACAGATCCTTTAGATTATGCTTTAATGGCAGAATTGACGGGGTTTTATGAAGCCCCAATTGCGACTGCGGAAAACTTGTTCTCGACGCAAGATATTCGTAACTTATTGCAATTTGGTGGACTTCGTTCTGACCGGGATATTATTCAAATTGATGTACCCCAATCTTATGGAATAACCCAGTTCTCTAGAACTTTAGAGATGATGCAGGCCCTGGGTTGGCATAGAAAATCGGTATACCCCCATGGCGGTAACTTAATGACTTTAGCCATTGTTGCTGGATTTGGTTTGGGTGGGTGTGAAGCTTATCCCGATGTTTTTGGAGCTTTTGCTGGATTTGCAGACGACTCAGTGGTAGAAAATGGCATGATCAATTTATCAGATCGTCCTGGAATTGGCTTTGAGGGGCAAGAAAAACTCTTTGGGCTCATGCAAAGTATTACGGCATGACGGATGCTCGAATATTTTTAGCGATTTCTAGGATGATGTTTCGTAGCCATTGATGGCTGTCGGACTTTTGGCTCCTTTCGTGCCAGTACAGGTTATATTTTAAAGGCGGCAGCTTAATTGCTGGCGGCAATAATTTAATCGGATATTGCTTTGTAAACCCAGTTGATAGAAGGCTTGGAAGTAGCGCTAACATGTCAGTTTGAGCAACAATTAAAGGAATTGTCAAAAGGTTCTGTACTAAGAAATTGTGTTTTACTTTGCCACCAAATTGCTCAAACGTTTTTTCGATGACGCTATTTGAAGTTGATCTACCAGTGCCAAGGGTTCGAACATGGGGAAAGGCAAGAAGTTGTTCGGCGCTAATCGTATCTTGAATAGTAGGATGGTTTCTACTGACTAAGCAAACAAAGTGATCTTGGAACAAGGCAATGGACCTGAGCGTTTGGGCGGGAGACAGTACCCAAGCGATTCTAAAATCAACTTCACCACGCTCCAGAAGATCATTAATACGCTCTGGTTGAGGTTGCTGTATTTCGATTCGCACTTGTGGAGCTTCAATCCGAAGTCGGGCTAATAACTGGGGTAAAAGCAGATGTTCGGCGTACTCAGGGCAGGTAATTACAAAGCGTTGATCGGAAGTTCGTGGATCAAATTTTGTTTTAGGCGCAATGAGTTGATCATAATCCGCAAGCATTTTTTTAACGCTGGTTTGAACCTCAATAGCTCGGTCTGTAGGGATCATTCCTTGCCTGGTTCTTAGCAGCAAGGGGTCTTTAAATAGATCACGTAATTTAATGAGAATTTGGCTTAGAGCAGGCTGGCTCATACCGAGTCTGAGGGAGGCATTAGAGACACTTTTTTCATCCATTAAAACCAAGAAAATACGCAGTAGTTTGGTGTCAATATTATTCATAATTTTGTATATCTATTATAAGTTAATTGCTATAGTAATTTTTGCAAAAGTTTTATACGATAGAACAACTAAAAAAATAGAATGACAGAATTAAGTAGTGGAGGAGACAGTTTGTTTGCATCATATAGCGAAGCCGCGAAGGCACAGGCTGAAAGTGGCATTACTTCAGCTGATCCGCTAAAACTTTCGATCGAGCAGGCAAGGGCGCAACAAGATCTTTATTTTCAGACCCTCAATCAAGACTTGCCCCATGTAGCCAAAATTACTGATTTAAAGGTTTCAAGTCCAGCGGGGGATGTTGCGATCCGTTTGGTATATCCTGATTTGGTTCAAGCAAAGTCTTATATTGTTTTTGTCAGGGGTGCGGGATTTTGGGCTGGAAACCTTGACTCGCACGCCAGAACAATGCGCTCACTGGCGTTGCTGAGTGGCTCGGTTGTTTGCGCTATTGATTATCGGCGTACCCCGGAGTTTCATTTTCCGGTTCAGCGCAATGAAATTGTGAGTGTATTAGACTATTTACAATCGCATCAAGAGTCTCTTGGTATATCGGGTAGTCCAGTTTTATTTGGTGAATCTGCAGGAGCTACCTTAGCATTGTCCGCTGCGCAGTATCTACGCGATCAAAATCAGGACCAATTAGCGGGGTTAGTTCTGTTTTACAACAATGCCGGAGGCTTTAAACCGAATGCTAGGGCTTACTCACAATGGGTATGGAAGCAGTATTTAGGACCTCATCTTGCCACGGATGATCCTCAGGCAGTTCCTTTGCTTGGTGATTTGAGTCGTTTGCCACCAGTCTGGATTGGAGTGGGCGAAGACGATCCCTTGATGACGGATTCACAAAAATTAGCAGAATTACTCACAGTGCATGGGCAAGACCCTATACTCAGGGTGTATCAAGCTTTGCCCCATGGATTTTTAATGTGGACTGGAAGTTTGCAACCGGCATTCAATGCATTACAAGAATCGGTTGAGGCAATCAAGGTGATGCACGAAACAAAAAATATATAGGAGAATCATGAATCGCTTTACACCCACTCAAGAAGAAATGAAAAAGCAAATTGCACGCTTTCAAGAAATCGTACCGGTTAAAAAGCATCATTTAGAAGAAAAAGGGATTCCCCCAGAAGTTTTAGAGATGATTATGGCTAAGACTACTCGAAATATTATGTCTCCTGGACCTTTACCGGGGCAGTTGTCACCCAAGCCAGCGGTTGAGGGCGGTGCTGCTGGAGTATTTCGGTTAGGGATTGCGACTTGCCCACCGGATCAAGGGCCGGGCTTACATGTGCATTACCATACCGAAGAGACCTTTATGGCCCTGACTGGTCGTTGGGAGATTCAATGGGGCGACCACGGTGAAGAATCGATCATGTTGGAGCATTTAGACTTAATTGCGATGCCCAAGGGCGTTACGAGACGATTTATTAATCGGTCCAGTGAAGATGCGCATTTAATGGTGATTATTCAAGGTCAGCGTGAAGAGTTTGACGATGTAGACCGAGTACCTGAAACAGCTGCCAAGATCGCTGAAAAATATGGTCAGGGCATGGTTGAGAAACTTCAAAGTATGGGGTGGAAATTTACGATTGGTCAAGAGTCTAAGGCTGCAGTCAGTGCATAAACCATCCCCGAAGCGTCGATCGATTAAAATGGCGACGGCTATGCTAGGTCTGGCCACTATCCCCAAATGGCTTGGAGCTCAGCCGAGTAAATATCCGATTAGTACTATCAAAGTCATTGTGCCTTTTGCCGCTGGCGGTACGTTAGACGTGGCAGTTCGTCCACTGACACAGGTGATGGGTGAGTCGATGGGTCAAAGTATCGTAGTCGATAATCGAGCTGGTGCAAATGGTGTTATTGGTACAGATTTGGTTGCCAAAGCAGCCCCGGACGGATATACCCTGTTAGCAGTTACCGCATCATTTGTTTTAAACCCGAATATGTATAAGGGAATTAGCTATGATGTTATTAAAGACTTCACGCCGATTGCCGGACTGATGCAAGGAGTTGGCTTTGTGATGGCTATTCATCCTTCCTTACCGGTTAACACAGTTCAAGAATTCATTGCTTACGAAAAAAAATCGAGTAAGCCCATTGCATATAGTACGCCAGGAGTTGGTAATACCATTCATATTGCTTCTGAGTTATTCAATCAGCGTGCTGGTACCCAATTGCTGCATATTCCTTATAAAGGTAGCGCACCATCATTAAATGCCCTTGTAGCTGGAGAGGTACAAGTTGCTATTATGCCGCCAGCCATTGTGATGCCTTTTATCAAAAGTGGTAAATTAAAAGCAATCGCATTTACTGGGTCTAAAAGATTATCAGATTTACCAGATGTGCCAATCATGTCTGAAGTTGGCGTACAAGATATGATTTTTCAAGGGACATGGATGGGGCTTTTTGGACCAGCTGGACTTTCTAAAAACGTAGTTGATCGTTTGTATAACGAGGTAGTGAAAGCCCTTGCTCAGCCCACTCTAAGGCAAAATTTAGCAACCGGAGTCGTTGGATATGTGCCTGACGGTAGCCCACCAGAGCAGTTTAGTAAGCAAGTGCGAGATGACGTAAAGCGTTATTCGGAGATACTCCAAAAACTCAATATCCAGCCCTCATAGCGCTTTAACAATTCATATCGTAGCTATATAAAAAGTTAATGTGCATTTTTTAAAGAATTGATTATGCCAAAGACCCGTTTACCATTAATACCTTCAGAGCAGATGAACGCAGAGCAATTAGCTGTTGTTGAGAAATTATTGGCGAGTCCACGGAAGGGCGTACGTGGGCCATTTGCAGCCCTACTGCGCAATCCAGCTTTGGCGGAGCGGGTTATGCACATTGGCGATAGCATTCGCTTTGAGAATAGCTTGCCAGATGTTTTACGTGAGATGACTATTTTGATGGTTGCTAGATTTTGGTCGGCTAAATATGAGTGGCATGCGCACGGTAAAATTGCTAAAGAGCTCGGCTTTACGCAAGACAAAATTGATGCTATTGGAATGAATCAAAGACCAACTGGCATGACCCAAGATGAGTCTTTAATTTATGACTTTATTAGTGAACTCCTGCAGTTCAAGGATATTTCTGATGAGACTTTTGAGGCTGCGCAAAATCGATTTGGAGAGAAAACGGTTATTGATTTACTTGGGACAGCTGCGTATTTTGGGTTTGTCTCACTTATTCTAAATGCTGTTCGAATGCCCGTTCCTGATGGCGGCGCAGTTTTACCTGCACTGAAATAAAGTTTCACTGCTGGGGTAAAGATCTCAAGCCAAACAATAAAAATAGTGAATTACATTGAATTTGATGAATCTCAAGTGAATCTAAGACTTTTACCTTTAGAATAAAGATAATTCAAATTTAAATCCCTGTATTGGGTATTTTTAAGAGTATCGATGCGTTAATAACGAGGAGACAAGATGACTTACAAAACAGAAATCAGAATGGGCATGAAGATTGACTGGGACGTGCCGATCAAAATGGATGATGGTTTAGAGATGCGTGCAGATATTTTTCGGCCGATTCAGGATGGTAAATATCCGGTTATTATTACTTAC
>CALPOM020000125.1 GCA_943325205.2 Thermoflexus hugenholtzii JAD2
AAAAATTTGGGTGAATTTATTGCCATGGGTAAAAAACCAGAAACCAACTTTTCTTACAGCTCTCCCGGAGTAGGTAACACCTTGCATTTGCTTGGTGAGTTATTTCTCAATCAAGCTGGCATCAAAATGACGCATGTTCCATACAAGGGGGGTGCGCCGGCGGCAACTGCTGTTGTTGCTGGAGAAGTCACAACGATGTTAGCCCCGATTCAAGTATCCAATGGCTTTTTAAAAGCTGGTAAGTTGCGAGCTTTAGCCTATACCTTAGGCGAGCGAACACCTTTTTTTCCGGATGTTCCAACTTTTAAAGAGTTAGGGATGACGGACTTTGTTACTGAGGGTGGTTGGTTTGGGGTATTTGCGCCAGCAGGTACTGCTCCAGCAATCACAAATCGGATGCACGCCGAGTTAAAAAAAGCCTTGACGCTTCCTGAGGTTCGAGAAAAGTTATATGGTCTTGGTTTTTTAGTAGTTGCAGAGTCGCAAGAGCATTTTCGTAATTATTTTTATGCAGAGATTAAGAAATATACTGAAATTGCAAAAAAATCAAATATACAAGCGGAGTAAATTACATGAGTCAAACTATTGAGAAGTCTTGGGATAATTACACAAATCGGTTTTTAGCTGAGGGTGTGCATTATGGTGATATTCAAAAAATGCGTCAGTTAGTCACTGATTGGGATGATTGGTGTGCTGGCTGGCTGAATTTTGCAAAAGCAGCGGAACAAAGGGGTAACCTTGCTTTAGAAAAAAACCATCTCTTAACTGTAGGGGTGGAATATGCTAGAGCTTCGGTGTACGCCTGTTTTGGGCACTATTTGTTTTGGCATGCACCCGAAGAGAAGCGCATAGCGCATAACTATTCAGCGCAAATGATGCAAAAAGCGGCAGCTTACTTATCACCTGCTTTAATTCCAATGAAGATTCCGTATGCTGGTATTGAAATGAATGCCTATCTTCGTTTGCCAGTCAATCAAGAAGGGCCATTTCCTTGTGTAGTTTGTCTAGGTGGCTTAGATTCAGGTAAGGAGGAGTGGTTGGTAATGAGTAGCTTATTAGCTCAAAGGGGTATGGCTGCTATCTTATTCGATGGCCCTGGCCAGGGCGAGACTTTTTATCAAATGAAGATGCATGCAAACTATACCGACGCCGTTAGTGCGGTAATCGATTATGCAACTAATAGATCTGAAATTATTCCAGACCGAATAGGTTTAATTGGGAGAAGCTTAGGAGGATATTATGGGCCTAGAGCGGCCGCTTTAGACCATCGAATTAAAGCCTTAGCGGTTTGGGGTGCTTTTTATGACTTATCAAATTATGCAAGTATTCCAGCACATACTTTAGAAGGCTTTATTTACGTCACTGGTTCTAAAAATCTCGATGAAGCACTTGGATATATACATAGTATTAATTTAGATGATGTCGTTAGTCAGATTGTCTGTCCGATGTTTATCTTGCATGGTGGCAAGGACATTATCACACCGCCTTCGAACGCTACGCGATTAGCTCAGGGGGCTAGCGGCTTGGTAGAAATGTCTATGTGGCCAGAAAGCGGTCATTGCAATCATGATATTGCTCATTTTTGTCGACCTGCTATGGCAGACTTTCTGAAAGATCATTTGTAAGAGGACAAAGGTAGTCATCATGATTCTTGATGACTCATTCATCGTCAACAGGCATTCTGAAGCGTACGCTACAGAGATCTAATTTTTCGTGTATTGTTAAATTAATTTCTTCCTAAAAGCAGTATTTTTCAATATTTTATAAATACTATATTGACTCAGATTATTTTTTCATAGTTAATTAATACTTTTAAAACACGACTTATTATGAAAAAAAATCAATTTTTACTAACAGTTTGCATTTGCGTACAATTTTTTTATATATCTTTTTTAGCGGCACAGACAAAGCCTGATGAATTAAATAACCTAGATGAAATGGTTGTCAGTGCTAGTCGATATGCCCAGTCGCCTTTTGAAACAGCCGCATCGATTGATTTGATCAATCGAGAGCAAATTCAAGATGGGCAGGCGATGATTCATATTTCTGAGTCCTTAGGAAGAGTACCAGGTGTGTTTGCCATGAATCGGCAAAATTATGCTCAGGACGTCATGATATCCATTCGGGGGTTTGGTGCGAATTCTCCCTTTGGCGCAAGGGGTATTCGTGTTTTTGTAGACGGTATTCCAGCAACGATGCCTGATGGACAAAGTCAGTTATCGCACGTTGATTTAGGTTCAACGCAGAGTATTGAAGTTCTGAGGGGGCCGTTTTCGGTTTTGTATGGTAATTCTGCGGGAGGGGTAATTAATTTCTTTACAGAAAAAGGTAAGCCTGGCACTGAGATCACCCCGTACGGGTCTTATGGATCATTTAATACGAGCAAAGTGGGCAGTAAAGTAACTGGCGCCAATGACCAGGTCAATTATGTGTTGGATGCTAGCGCGATGCGCACTGATGGATCTAGAACGCATAGTCAGGCAAGTCGTGATAATGAAAGTGCTAAATTAATATTTGGTAGTGGTGATACTAAAATCACCTTAATCGGGAATCGTATTTCTTTGAGTGCTGAAGACCCACTTGGTTTGACAGTGGCTCAGTTAGCAAGTAGTCCTCAGGGAGCTGGCAATAATGCTGAAAAGTGGAATACGCGTAAAACGGTAACTCAATTGCAGGGCGGCGTTGAATTAGTTCAAAAAATTGATTCTGATAACGGCCTTAAATTAATGGTTTTTTCAGGTACTCGTAACCAATCTCAGTTTCAAGCATCGACTAGTACTACTGTTGTGAGTAATGGAGCTTTAAGTTTAGACAGACAATTTGAGGGTTTTGATGGGCAGTATCAATATCGATCTCAACTCCAAGGTATGCCTTTGAAGATAACGACTGGGATGAGTTATGGAAATGATCGAGACCGTAGCAAGGGTTACTGTAACTTATTCGGTGTTTTAACAAATTGCTCTGGTAAGACAACGAATATTTCTGCTGATGCTAATTATGTTGCAACTAATTTCGATCAATATGTTCAGCTACAAGTAGACCCTACTGATGTCATGAATATGACAGCTGGGGTTCGGCATACAGATACTGAAATTAGTGGTAACGATAATATTGGAACGTCATTTAGTCCGACTTCCAAAGCGTATCGACGGTTCATGCCAATGGCATCCACGAGTTACTTACTCAACGCCTTTAACAGACTATATATTTCAGGAGGTTTGGGATATGACACGCCGACACTTAATCAAATTAAATATAGTTGCGCAACGAACTGTTCAACTACAACTAATACCTTGAATTTATTAGAAGCTGCAAATACCCGTCAATTCGAGCTCGGCTATAAAACAATTTTTCCTAGTCTTGGATATGCCAATGTAGCATTATTTACGGCCCAATCTGAACACGAAATCGTTGCCCTAGCTAACGTGAGTGGTAAAACTGTGTATCAGAATGCCAATGCGACAAAAAGGCAGGGCATAGAGTTTTTAGGGCATTTTGATATGCCTTATCAACTTGCAAGTAATTTAAGTTATACATATACTAAAGCGATTGTTAGTGAAGACTATGCGACGCAATCAAATGGAACGATTGTTTCGGGTACTAAAATTCCTGGGGTTCCTCAGCATAAATTTTTTGGTGAAGTCTTTTGGAAGCCCAGGGCTGAGTCGATCAATATTGGTGCCGAATTGATTGGCATGAGTAATATGTATGCTGCGGATACGAATGTTGCCCATTCGAATTCGAGTGGTTATGTTATTACTAATTTACGCATGATTGCAAAGCAAAAATGGCGGAATTGGACTTTTACAGAGTTTGCTCGGGTTAATAACTTATCGGATGTTTATTACGTCGGGTCAGTCATTATTAATCAAAGTAGTGCGCAATATTTTGAGCCTGCTCCAGGAAGAAATTGGGTTGTTGGTATACAGGGATCTTTTAAACTTTAAAAAAGTTATAAGGGTTATTCCTAGGAAGTAAATACTTATTTTTGATTTCCAAACTTCTATAAAGAGTGTATTGTTATATATAAATATTAGTAAATTTATAAAAAATATATGTTTATGATTAATATAAAAATATCACTCAGGAGGAGCAAGTTTTGAAAAAATTGATACTTTCAGCTATTGCACTATCACTAGCTATGCCTTTGATGGCTCAGCAAAAACCTGAAGTGCCCGCTCCGCCAAGGTGGAAGCAAGGTATGACTCCTGAGCAGACTAATTCAACCCTCCATCCTTTTGCAGCAAAATTAACTGGGGTAGACATTAAAGATCTGCAAATGTCCAAGCTTAAAATGCCACCTGGATTTAAGGCTGAGGTTTGGGCTGAGGTTACTAATGCGCGTTCTTTAGCTGTAGGAGAGACTGGGACTGTTTTTGTGAGTAATCGGGATGCAAATAATGTCTATGCGGTTACTACGAAAAATGACAAGCGTGAAGTAAAAGTGATATTAAAAGGTTTAAATGTTCCCAATGGTATTGCAGTCATTGATGGCACTTTATTTGTGGCTGAGAGACACCGAATTACTAGATATGACAATATTGAGAGCAGGTTAGATAATCCTCCTGAGCCAGTCCTCGTTGTTGACGGTATTGATCCCACGAATGGTCCTGGACACTTTTGGAAGTACTTAGCGGCCGGACCTGATAAGAAACTCTATTTTAATATTGGATCTCCTCAAAATATCATTATGCCGAGTCTTATTCAGGCTGCAATTATGCGAGTTGATCCGGCCACTAAACAAATGGAGCGTGTTGCAACGGGTGTTCGTAATTCAGTTGGTATGGCATTTCATCCAGTAACAAAAAAGCTTTGGTTCACTGACCATGCTCGGGATTGGGTATCAGATGATTTACCTAATGATGAACTGAATGTTCTTTCCCGAGAAGGTGAGGACTTTGGTTATCCATCTTGCCATCAGGGTGATTTACCTGACCCAGTTTATGGAAAATTTGGAACTTGTAAACAGTTCACGCCTCCAGCTTTAAAGATGGGTGCCCACGTCGCTCCTCTAGGGATGCGTTTTTACACTGGCTCGATGTTCCCGTCCGAATATAAAAACAATATGTTTATAGCGCGCCACGGCTCTTGGAACCGAACCATCAAGCAGGGCTACGATGTTATGCGGGTGGTGCTAGACGCAAAAGGTAAAGTGATTAAATATGAACCATTTTTAAGTGGATTCTTAGTTGATGAAAAAGCTGATCCGCCAATGTGGGGAAGGCCAGTCGATGTCCAAGTGATTGCAGACGGTTCCATGTTGGTTTCGGATGATTACAATGGTATTATTTATCGGATCAGTTATAGCAAGCCTGTTGTTTCTGCTGCTGTTAAATAAAAGGTTTTAGATGAGTAGTACTTTAGTATTTTGTAGAGCCATAACTGCATTTATCGTAGTTGTGGCTTTTTCTTTAAGTAGCTTGACTTCTTTCGCTGCAGATCTTGATGCAGGCAAGACAAAAGCACAAGCTTGTATAGCATGTCATGGACCAGATGGAAACTCAATCAATCCAGAGTTTCCATCATTATCTGGTCAGCCTGCCCAAGCAATTTCTACAGCCCTTTTTCGCTTTCGAGAAGGTAATCGTAAAAACACAGTCATGAGTCCTTTTGCTGCTAACTTATCGAATCGAGATATGAATGATATTGCTGCCTATTTCGCGTCGATCAAAAGGGTTAGTCAACACGTGACACAACCAGTCAATTTAGCTTTAGGACCAGAGTTAGCAAAAAAATATAATTGCACGCAATGTCATGGACCTGAATTAAAAGGTTTACAACACATTCCTCGGATTGCTGGTCAACAGCATACCTTTTTAATTACTGCAATACGAGAATTCAAGGCCCAAACTCGTTCAGACATGGACGGTAATATGTCCTCTGCCGCTTCGATTCTGTCTGATGCAGATATTATTGTTTTAGCCGATTATATTGCG
>CALPOM020000126.1 GCA_943325205.2 Thermoflexus hugenholtzii JAD2
AGCGATGTTGTTTTGCGACTGCGAGTCGCTATTCAAGAAATGAGCAAGTCAGAAAAATTTATAACGGGGATGCAAAAAGCGGGATTTCAGTTAGACTATCGAGACGCCCCAGACTTTAAAAAATACACTACTGATGATTCTGGAAAAGTCATGAAGGTTTTGCAAAAAGTAGTTAAACCAGAGCCAGTGAAGAATTAAATACGTAAGACGAGTTTGTAACTAAACAACATTAGGAGAGAAATGAATCAACTAAAACAACGAAGAGCAGTTATTAAGGGCCTTGCTGCAAGTGCCATAGTTGGACCATCCATGTTCGTGCGCGCCCAATCTAATTGGCCTGACCGTCCAATCCGCGTCATCGTCCCCTTCCCACCAGGAAACACGATAGATATTGCTGTTCGGTTATTGCAAACTGGGATGTCTGCCCGGTTGGGTCAGCCAATCATTGTGGAGAACGTAGTTGGCGCTGGTGGACGAATTGGAACTGCTGCAACAGTGAAGGCAAAGCCCGATGGATATACCATTGGGGCAGTTCAATCAGGAACTATTATTGTTCAGCCACATACAACTAAAAACTTGGGTTATGACGTCACAAAGGATTTAGCACGCGTTGCATTATCGGTTCGAAACTTCAATGTACTAGTAACTAATAATAATGTGCCATTTAAAACACTGCCTGAGTTGATTTCTTGGGCAAAGGCTAATCCTGGTAAGTTAACTTATGGATCCAATGGTGAGGGTGGGTTCCCGCATCTCTGGTTTGAAGACTTAGCAAAGCGAGCAGGCATTACCTTTACGCATATACCTTATAAAGGTGCAACGCAAATTGCTACAGATTTAATTTCTGGACAAATTATGGCTGCTGGTGATGGCGTATCTGCTATGACGCCCTTTATTAAAGCGAATCAGCTGACCTTGCTCAATGTCACCAACCTGACACGAGTCAGTCAATATCCGAATGTGCCAACGGTCTCTGAAACTGTCCCTAACTTTGTTGCAAATGGTGATTTTGGATTTGCTGCTCCAGCGAATACACCTTCAGAGATCATAAAAAAACTCAATGCGGCAATTAATGGCGCTGTAGAGTCACCAGAAGTGGTTGAGCGTTTACCTGGGCTTGGATTAGTTGGAATTGCTCAGTCCCCAGAGTATTTTGAAGCGATCTTTAAGCGAGAATATACGCGTTTTGGTGAGATTGTAAGATCAATAGGCTACCAACCTAAATAACGAGATAATTTCTCTTTGGTTTTTAGAGGAGTTCTAAAAAAGTCGCCAGTATTTAAATACAGGCGACTTTTTAAATTCCGCTCTTCGAATTGCATCAGGTTTTTGAGTTATCTTTTATGTCGGAAAAAAATAATTTATCCTTCATAGACACCATTGATAGAAGTGTGGAATTGCGGCAAAAGAGGCATAGATCAGGAAAAAGTATCAAGTTCTAATTATCTGCACAAAAGTGTTAGCATTTTTATGCTCCATGCCTAGATAGAATATGATCATTGAATTGGGAGATCATTCTAAGCTGTTGCAAGCGTCGGAGTCTGGGTTGGTTTAGTTAATGAAAACAGGAGTTGCGTTATACCCGCACTAAGCCCAACCCCAACTCCAATTTGCCATGCTAGTGTATAAGAGCCTAGAGCATCATATAAAAGACCTCCACCAAAGGCTCCAATAAAACTACCTAATTGATGGCTCATAAAAGAGACGCCCATTAACATCGCCTGCCATTTGACCCCGAAAGTTTCGCTAATAGAGCCTGCCACTAAGGGAGCTACACCAAGCCATAAAAATCCCATAAAGGCTGCGAATATTAACGTATTTTCTGGATTTGGAAAGGAGAAAAAGTAAATTGCAATACCAATCGATCGTAGTATATAAATCATCCCTAAAATAAAAAGCTTATTGAATTTGCCGCCGATCCAACCAAAGAATAAGCTACCCAAGGCGTTAAACCCGCCAATTACACCAAGAGCTTTTGCACTAAGCATTGGATCAAGCCCACAAATTTCGAGATAAGACGGTAAGTGTGTAGTGATAAAAACCAGTTGCATGCCACAAACAAAATAAGCAATTGTCATCACTAAAAAAGGTGGATATTTGAGAGCGATGAGAGCGATTTCTTTGGCATTATTATTTTCATTAATAGGAGAGGGTGGCATGGGTAGTTGATCAACTCGGCCTGCAAACCAGGCTGCTGGAATCATGATGCACAATAAAATGACAAATCCTAAAATGCCAAAGCGCCAACCATATGTTTGTGAGAGTACTTGACCGATTGGGGCAGCGATTAAAGTCCCGATTGACCCAGCAGCTGAAACAACACCTAAAATCATGCTTCGCATAGCTGGCGGCGATGAGCGAGATGCAACAGCCATAGCAATAGCCGAGCCGGTGCATGCTAGGGCGAAGCCAATGATCAGGCCCGCACCAATAAAAACCGCGTACCCACCTTGAGCAGTTCCTAGAATGATGAGACCGCAGATATACGTAAAAGCTCCCATCATCAGGAGTGATTTAAAGCCGTGTCTGACTGCCCAAGCGCCAATAAATGGCTGTAGAATTCCCCAAGAAAGGCTTTGAACTGCGATTGCTAGTGTAAATCCAGAAACCGAAACATCAATTTCTTGGGTAAGCGGTGGCATAAATATGCCAAGACTTTGGCGAATGCCCATACTCAAACTGAGTAAGACAGACACGCCAATTAAGACAGGTAGACCATTTTTAATCAGCTCTTTATTTGGCATACAAGTTGGTAAATAATTTAATCAACTTTGCCTATACGTTGAATCGTTGCTTTAATTCTAGCAAGGTCTTTATTGAGGAAGTCTGCAAAGGCTGGACCGTCCCGATAATCTGTAGCGGCACCAAGTTTAGTCATGCTTTGATTAAAGCCGTTTTCTTGGGTAACCGCTTTATTGATATCTGCCCGAATCGATTTGACTAATGCCTCTGGCATTTTAGCTGGCCCAAATAATCCAATCCACAAGTAAAACTCAGCATCTTTATATCCAAGTTCAAGAGCAGTTGGGACATCAGGTAGAGCTGCAACCCGTTTTGCGCCAGTGACCACGAGGGGGCGCAAAGTGCCGGCTTTTATTTGCGTAGCGACTGCTGCTGGTGAGCTAGCCGTGAGGGCTATATGACCGCCTAAGAGGGCTAAGATAGCAGGCCCACCTCCCGAATACGGAATATGCTTAAGTTTGATATTAGCTGCATTAGCAAGCATTTCGATTGGAAGATGAGAGGCGCTATAAGCGCCGGAAGAGCCGTAAGTAAATTCACTCGGTTTATTTTTTGCATCATTTGCGAACTCCTGGAAAGTTTTCCATGGAGCATCAGCTTTTACCACTAGAACAATTGGATCTGCGACAAGTAGCGCAAGTGGCGTGAAGTTTGAAAGTTCGAATTGTACTGGCCGATTAAACATGCGATCGGCTTCTGGCAGTATCAATAAAGATGGATTCGTTGCCATTAATGTATAGCCGTCTGGATTAGCATTAGCTACCATTGACGCTCCGATAGCGCCACCTGCGCCCGCTTTAGACATGACGACAGTTGCCTGATTCCAAACACTGAGTAATGATTGAGAAATAACGCGTGAAGGTTGCTCTGCAGCACCACCTGGAGGGAAGGGAACTATTAAAGTGACGGGTTTACTTGGAAAGGGCGTTTGAGAAAAGCTAAAACTCATTTGAAGAGTCAAGAAAACAAGCATTGCTTGACAGAAAAGCTTAATTAATTTGAATGGGTTTTGCTGCATGACTATTCTCCAATAGGGTTTTATTATAGTAATTAATGATTATCCATCATCTGCGTTGATGAGGTCAAATTCGGAATTCTAAGATGGCTTCTTAATGATTTGGCTTATCATAAGTACATTCATATTCAACGGAAAATACTATGCCAAATATCCATAAAGATAAACTACATGAACTAACCAAGTTAATTTTCCGAACGGCTGGTGCAACAGATGATCATGCATCCCAGGTTGCTGATGTGTTGATTGCAAATAATTTGGCTGGCCATGATTCGCACGGTATTTTACGGATCCCAGAGTATTTAGAGAACATTAAAAATGGTGAAATTGTGCCTAGTGCCACGCCAGAAATCTTGCAAGAGAGTCCTGTAAGTGCGTTGATTTCAGGTAATTGGTCGTTTGGACAAGTCGTTGGAAATATGGCTACGGATGTAGCCATTGCCAAGGCCAAGAGCCAGGGCGTGGCTGCGGTATCTGTAGTGCAGGCGGCTCATACAGGAAGATTAGCGGCCTTTACGGAACGTGCGAGTGATCAAGGTGTAGTTATGTTTATGACGATTGGCACAGTTGATCGTCCGATGACTGCTCCTTACGGCGGCGCTGCACCCATTTTAGGGACTAATCCAATGGCTTTTTCTTTGCCAAATAGAGATGGTCCAGCGGTAACTCTGGACTTTGCCACTTCAGCGATTGCCGCTGGAAAAATTAAAGTTGCTAAAGCTACGCATCAATCTTTACCGCCTGATACCTTAATGGATAAAAATGGAAATCCCTCAACGAATCCCCAGGATTTTTTTGAAGGGGGCTTTATGGTGCCTTTTGGCGGTCATAAGGGATATGCCCTAGCTATTATTGCCGAGATGATGAGTGGCCCCTTGGCTGGGTGTGACGCCTTTCCTGGCGTGACAGCACGCAGTGGTATTTTTATCTTCGCTCTTCGCGCCGATTTATTTAGGCCAATGACTGCATATCAGGATGCGTTATCGAAATCGATTGGCAAAATTAAAGCGATTCCACCAGCTCAAGGATTTTCTCAGGTGATGATGCCTGGAGAGCCAGAATATCAAACTAAACTCAGTAGAGAGAAGGATGGTATTGAAATACCAGCTGACACTTGGGAGTCAGTGCGTAAAGCCGCACTGACTATTGGTTTAAACATCTGAGTTAATATCGGAGTTGATTTTGATAATTAATACGTATCATCAAATCTATCCAATGACGAATGGGTATTGAAAAACTTTATTTAATATCCATTTCTTTAATTAGCGCACCATACTTGATACGATCTTTTGTGATCATTGCCTCAAAATCTTTTCCTGTTCCAAGCAGTGGAACCATACCTGCAGCTAAGATTTTATCCTGCATATCTTTTGTGTTAACAATTCGTTGGATAGTTTGCGATATTTTTGCTGAAACTGCAGGAGGTAATCCTGCCGGACCCACTACGCCACCTAGAGAGTTCGACTCATAACCTTTAAAACCTAGTTCGTTCAGAGTTGGAAAATTTTGACGATTGGGAACGCGGTCGATAGATGAGACGCCTAAAACAATTACTTTGCCAGCATCTACTTGACCCAGAATTGAAGGCCCGGAGCCAAAAGTAAAAGTAACTTCGCCGCCAAGAAGTGCAACGGCAGCTGGACCCGCTCCTTTATAGGGGACGTGCGTCATGGTAGTGCCTGTCATCTGGCTCAAGAGAGCGGATGCGAGATGGATACCATTACCAACACCAGGAGTACTGTAGCTAACGGTGCCAGGATTTGCTTTGGCTCTTGCAATTAAATCACCAACTGTTTTGATGCCAGAAGAGGGTATAACTGAGAGATAAAAAGGAAATTTCACCATCGGAGCCAAATAGGTAAAGTCTTTCGCAGGGTCATATGGCAGGTTCATCAGCCAGACATCTACATCAAGTGCACCGGTAGAAACCATAGAAAGAGTATATCCATCCGGTTTCGATTGGCGTAGAACATTCATGGCGATAGTACCATTTGCACCGGCACGATTTTCAACAATGACTGATACCTTCAAATCCTCCTCAAGCGCTCTTGCAAGAATACGACCTGC
>CALPOM020000127.1 GCA_943325205.2 Thermoflexus hugenholtzii JAD2
AATTTGGCCTGCCCAGCACGATTCGAACGTGCGACCTACGGCTTAGAAGGCCGTTGCTCTATCCATCTGAGCTATGGGCAGTAAAGTAATTATAAGCGCTTGTTTCTAATCAGTCATTACCAACAAATGGCCTCGAATAATTAGGCTACTCATTTTGGGGGAGTCATGCTACAGAATTTTTCGATGAAAGCCGTTGCCAAATTTCTTTAGCTATTATCAAACCTTCTCTGCTGATTGAAATAAACATTACGGCACCCTAGTTATCATGAAATGAGAATCTGTACAGTATATTTTTTCATTGGTCGGGGCGGTGGGATTCGAACTCACGACCCTCTGCTCCCAAAGCAGATGCGCTACCAGGCTGCGCTACGCCCCGAACAATTCATATTTTAACCTGTTTTACTTGGGAGCGCTATTATTTGCCCCCCGCAAAAGCAGTATGACTTCCCGAGCCTTATCAGATAAGACTTTTCTATCTGACATACCAACTAATGGCTCTCCAATGTCTAGCCTTACAACGAGGGGACTTTCTCGTAAAGTGCTTTGAATTGACTGTAAAAGACTCATCTCTCCTATAAAGGCTGGAGCGGTTGAAATTTTCTTAGTCTTGACAGATTGATAAGAAATTGCGACTGGAATACATGGAACTTGCGTATTAATTACTGACTGGAAAAGGCTGGAATGGAATGGTAAAACCTTCGTTCCATCTGAAGATGTTCCCTCAGGGAATATGCAAATTTGATCACCATCCTTGAAAGCCTCCACAATTGCATTCGCAATATTTCTTGAATCTCCCTTTGTTTGTCGATCAATAAAAAGAGTTCTTATTTTTTTTGCCATAACTCCAAAAATAGGCCATGTGGATACCTCTTTTTTTGCAACAAATCGCAAAGGGAGATAGGCGTTCAAAACATGAATATCTAACCAAGAAATATGGTTACATACCACTAAGGCAGGAAATTGATCATCGATAGTTCCTCCAAAGACCTCGAGTCGGACATGAAAAATATCTAATAATTGCCTACACCAATTCCGCACATACTTTTTTTTATTTGAATCCGTTGCCTGATGAAAAGTCCATAAAACGATCCAAAAACCTTTACATAGATGAAAAGTAAGCTTGATATAGGCAATAAGGATCATTTATTTTTTAATTACTTTCATAAAAATGCAACAAAAAAGTCATCTTTCTGACATATTACTTTGGCCTAATCGAATTCAATGGCGCAATATCGAACGATATGGATATCTGATGTTCACTTAGGCACAATTGGATGCCAAGCTGATTATCTACTCGATTTTTTAAAGCATAACGAAGCACACACATTTTACCTAGTTGGAGACATGATAGACGGTTGGCGTCTTAAAAAATCATGGTATTGGCCACAAGCACACAACGATGTAATCCAAAAAATTCTCAGAAAAGTACGTAAGGGAGCAGAGGTTTTTTACATCCCTGGTAATCATGATGAAATGGCTAGGCAATTTATTGGTATGACCTTTGGTGAAATTCAAATACGTGAAGATATGATCCATATTACCGCCAAAGGGAAAAAATTATGGATTACCCATGGAGATATTTTTGATAGTGTCATGCAGTATGCGAAATGGCTAGCTTATCTAGGTGACAATCTATACACATTAATTTTGTCGGTAAATCGTTACTTCAACTATATCCGTATCAAATGTGGCTTTCAATACTGGTCATTGTCACAATATCTGAAGACAAAAGTAAAAAACGCCGTCAATTTCATTACTGATTTTGAGGTATTAATGACTCGGGAAGCAAAAAATAGAAAATGCGATGGCGTGGTTTGTGGGCACATTCACAAAGCTGAAATTAGATTAATTGATGGCCTTTTATATTGCAATGATGGCGATTGGGTTGAAAGCATGTCCGCTCTCGTCGAAACTTTAGATGGCGAACTACAAATTGTATATTGGCCTCATATTTTAGATGATGATATAGAGTATTCGCCGCTCGAAATTAAACCACTACCGCCGTCCGTTGCTCATCAAAGCAATTCTGGAACGCAGTTACCAACTGCCTTAACTACTGAATCTCTCAATCTATAAGGAATATCGATATGAAAATTATGATCATTACTGATGCATGGGAACCACAAGTAAATGGCGTTGTACGTACCTTAAAGCAAACGAGACTAGAACTTCAAAATATGGGTCATACAGTCGATATTCTGACCCCCAATGAATTTCATACTGTGCCATGTCCAACCTATCCTGACATATCTTTATCACTTTTTCCAGGAAAGAAAGTATCTAAGCGCATATCCGTTTTTAATCCAGATGCTATTCACATAGCTACCGAAGGTCCCCTTGGACTTTCCGCTAGATCTTACGCCATAAAAAATCATTTACCCTTTTCTACGGCTTACCACACGCGCTTTCCGGAATATGTAAAGGCAAGAACAGCTATTCCACTTCACATTACGTACCGCTTCTTAAGATGGTTTCATGGTAAATCGATGGCTGTGATGGTGCCTACTGCAACTGTTGTTGCTGATTTGCAAAAATATGGTTTTGATAATGTAGTGCTTTGGAGTCGTGGTGTCGATACGAATATGTTTAAGCCACAAGAATCAAAAGTTCTTAATTCATCACATCCAATATTTTTATATGTAGGACGAGTTGCTATCGAAAAAAATATTGAGGTTTTTTTATCAACTGACTTACCTGGTTCTAAGTGGGTAGTAGGCGACGGTCCTGCTCTCGCTTATTTAAAGGCTAAATATCCATTAGTCAATTACTTGGGTGTTCTTGATCAACCTGAACTGGCTAAAGTTTATGCCGCAGCAGATGTATTTGTATTTCCAAGTAAAACAGATACCTTTGGCCTAGTACTCCTTGAAGCAATGGCATGTGGGTTGCCAGTCGCTGCCTATCCAGTTACTGGACCAATTGATGTTATTGGTAATTCAAATAGTGGTGTTATGCATTCAGACCTTCGTGAGGCGTGCTTACAAGCACTTCATCTTTCTAGAAATGATGCCCGTTCCCACGCTGAAAAATTCTCCTGGCAAGTAGCTAGTGAACAATTTCTAAAGCATCTAAAGCCAGTCCCTAGCGGTTTAATTCAAACAAATAAAGAACTGACAACTTAGATCGATATTTATGAGCGATGATTACCATATTGACCAAAATCCCTACAAGGGTAATAAGGGCTTCACCCGCGCATTACGTGCCGCAGTGAATTCATGGCATGGGCTAGTTTTCGCATATCAAGAAGAAAGTGCCTTTCGACAAGAGTTAGCTATTACTTGCATCCTCATACCGATATCGATTTTTCTTCCAGTATCTCCAATTGAACACATAGCACTTATTTCTTCAATCTGCCTCGTTCTAATTATTGAATTACTTAATTCAAGCATCGAAGCCGCGATTGACCGAATTTCCTTTGAGCATCATGGCCTTTCAAAACGCGCAAAAGATTTTGGCAGTGCAGCGGTTATGCTCGCACTTTTTTTATGCTTAATTACTTGGGTCTATATTACTTACCCTCTTATCCAAACAACCTAGTTCTGCTAACTAATTGCAACTGTCATTATTTTGTAATCTTACTTCAATAAAATTTTAACAATAACACTTTGATAAGGCCCTATGAAAGAAATCCCAAATCCATTACATGCCATCAATTTCATAACCGATGGTTTTACCAGCAGGATTGTTAATAAAATTTTAGGTATGCACCCCTTAGAAAAGCTGAATAGCTTGTTCCCTAACAAAAAAAGTATAAAAAAAAAATCATCAGTTAAAAAAACTCAAGAAAATTTTAAACAAAACAACTCCTGCAGTAACTGACAAATCTGAGATCAAAAAATCTCGCCCTCTAGAGGCATATATTGCACGAGACAGCAATGAGATCAAAGAAGCTCAAGCCTTGCGTTATAAAGTTTTCGCTGAGGAATTGGGTGCAAGACTGCCATTTAACTCAGAAAATTTAGATATTGATGAATTTGATCAATATTGCGATCACCTCATTGTCCGGGATAAAGACAGCTTAATGGTCATCGGTACCTATCGAATATTACCGCCAGAACAAGCAAAGCTGATTGGAAAAGTCTACTCCGCTAATGAATTCGACTTGTCGCGCATAGAACACTTACTTCCCAAAGCGGTAGAGGTTGGTCGGTCATGTGTCCACCCCAATTATCGCTCTGGCGCAGTCATCATGGCTCTTTGGGCAGGACTTGGATCGTACATGAGGCAACATGGCTATGAAATTCTGCTCGGTTGTGCGAGCGTTCCCATGGCGGATGGTGGACATTACGCGGCAAGCCTTAACAGAATCTTCTATGAAGCCAACTTATGTTCTGTAGAGTACCGAACTTTTCCTAAAGTGCCACTGCCACTTGACAAACTAAATACTAGTTTAGAAGTTGATCCCCCTGCTCTCATCAAGGGTTACTTACGACTTGGCGCTCAGATTTGCGGGGAACCAGCTTGGGACCCAGACTTTAATACAGCAGATTTTTTAACTATGTTGAGACTTTCTGATATAAATCCGAAATATGGCAAACATTTTTTAAATTCGAATTAATAAAGATCAATCTCATACTCTTTACCGACCTTAGACCAATCCTCAGCCTCTTTTCTAAGACTGTACTCAGTTAAAGTATGGTTTTCTAACCACGCTTTAGAGAGGCTTACCTTAAATCCTTTTGGGGTTTGCTGAACTAAAATTGTGGGGATATCCTCTTCCACTCTTTTTCTTGATAAAACAAGCGCCAATCTCAAACTAAACAACATTCTCCAGTCGATAAAATTACTACTCACAGATAGTTTTCCCAACTTTCCAGTATGGCCCAATAGGAGTGCTGATAATCGAATTTGGTCATTTTTAGAAAATCCGGGCATATCTGCGTGTGCAGATATATAAGCCGAATGTTTATGATAGCCATTATGGGATATCGATAAACCTATTTCATGAAGTCGTGCCGCCCAACCGAGTAAAGCCATATTATTAGTTCGATCTTCATCTTTTGGTTCTGGGAATTGCTCTAAGAATATCGTGGCTAAATGTTCGACTCTTTTGGACTGCTCCAAATCAACACTATAGCGCTTCATAAATTGTTCAACTGTTACAAAACGCATATCATGATGTTGTGAGCGCCCAAGAAAGTCGTATAAAACTCCCATCCGAAGCGCTGCTTCAACAATTTCCATGGACTCAATGCGAAGTTCATCAAAAGCCGCAATCATAATTGATAAGCCCCCAGGTAAAACAAGGCGACGATCTGACTTGAGTGCAGTCAATTCCAGAGATTGTATCGACTCAGCATTAATCAAAACTTTTTTGAGGTTTTCTAATCCCTCGCGGGTAATAATGCCAGTTGACTCAATCCAAAGAGTATCTTTCTTGACCTGACCATCTAAACCATTCAGTGCAATTAATTCAGCTAAGGCCTTGGCAGTTCCAGAGGACCCAATTGCTTGATCCCAGCCTTTTTTTCGAAACTCTTTTGCTAAAATCTGAATTTCTTGCCGAGCAGCTAGTTCTGCTTGTTTAAAGCTATAGCTATCGATTGCCCCATTAGCAAAGAATTTTTGACTGTGAGAGACGCATCCGATATACAAACTTTCCATTAAATTGGCCTCATAACCTTTGCCAATAATAAATTCTGTTGAACCACCACCAATATCAATCACTAAACGGTTGCCTCGATTTGCAGGTGCGCCATGCGATGCACCTACATACACCAGCCTTGCCTCTTCTCTGCCCGCAATTACCTCTATTGGGAAACCTAACTCAATTTCTGCCTGTGCAATAAATGCTGAAGCATTTTTAGC
>CALPOM020000128.1 GCA_943325205.2 Thermoflexus hugenholtzii JAD2
CCTATCTGCCAATGCAAGATGGCGTTATTGATTTATGTGAAAGTGGCTTAGGATACTTTACACAGCTTGGATGTGAAGTGGAGTTAGTAGTACCTCAGTTTAATATGGCTAGTTTGTGGCGGGCCTGGTGTGTTTTACGCGCATTTGTAACGGGCAGTAAATTACATGCGTTTTATCAAAATCCTCTGCACCGCTCCCAAATGAAGCCAGAAGCCATATGGGAGGTAGAGGAGTCGATGAAACTGAATGCCCTTGATATCTACCAAGCCTCTCAAATACGTACGGGATGGGTAAAAGAAACGAATCGTTTATTTACAAAATATGATTTTCTAGTGTTACCAAGTGCTCAGTTATTTCCATTTGATATTCGTTGGACATGGCCTAAAGAAATTGCTCATCAAACGATGGATACTTATCACCGGTGGATGGAGGTAGTAATAGGGCCCACCTTAGCAGGTTTGCCTGTATTAGCTGCTCCAGTTGGTTTTCATCAGGGCGTACCGATGGGGATACAAATTATTGGTAAACCGCAAGGCGATTTGGAGTTATTACAAATAGGTTTTGCTTGGGAACAAGTAGTTCCTTTTCATGAAACCCGACCAGCATTACTGCGTGGTTTGTAGCTAGTCATTGAAGGTTAGTTGAGGCAATATTTAACTTTGGTACCTGCCAAAGCGATATAGTAGTCCGCCGATACATAGTAGTAGGATGAAACAAGCAAGGCTCAGAGAGGCATGAATACCAATCATGCCACCAACAAGTCCAACCGTAATTCCCGAACCAGCGCGCATGCCCATTGCCGCCATATTAAATAGGCCAATAGTTCGCCCGCGTAACTCAACGGGGGCATTAATTTGCACAATCGTTTGCGCCATGGAATTAAAAGAAAGTTCAAAAAAGCCGCATAGTAAAAGAAGGGCAAGCGCTAAATAAAAATTAGTAGATAAGGCAAAGCTACCCAGCATGACACACCAGCAAATAGCTAGGATGAGGGTAGACCTTGGATTGGGTTTTAGTAGACTGCGGCTTTCTAAAATAAAACCAGCTATTAAAGCGCCAGCAGCATCTGCTGCAAGTAACATGCTATATAGAACTCCTGGATTGCCATGTCCAAGGCCTTCGGCAAATGCTGGCATTTGTGGTTGATAACTATTCCCAACGATAAAGGAAGTAGTTCCTGCCAGAAGAACCATAGAAACAATTTTAGGTTGCCCTGAAATATCACGAATAGTTTGGATGATGTCCTTTAAACCCCGAAACGCTCTTTTGACGGGTGCGGGAGTTGTTCTGAATTTTGGTCCATAAGGAGCCCGCCATAACCAAATGATCGTTGGCAAATAGATGAGTACATTAAATAAGAGTCCATTTTCTGGGCCAAGCGTGAGCATTAAAAGCCCCCCGACTGCTGGGCCAATCAATAGACCAAGGTAGCGGGCAGTAGCCAAGAGTCGAACTGCGCTAGGCAGGGTCTCGGTATCGACAATTTCATAAAGCAGCAGTTGACTCGTGGTATGCCATAAAACACCAGAGCAGCCATGGATTACCAGAAGGACCATGGCATGCCACATTTCTAAGGTGTCTGTAATAAAAAAGTAAGCCCATCCAAGTGAGCAACTCATAAACATCAAAATACCAATTTGGATTAAGCGTCTTGGATCAAAGCGATCAGCTAGAGCACCTGCGGGTACTGAGAAAAATAAGAAGGGTAGCCAATGTGAAACAACTGCGAAGCCAGCTAATTCTGTTGAATGAAACTTTTGGTAGAGTAGCCAATAACTAATGACATGTTCAATGTTATCTGCCATCATCGCCAACATGAAGGTCAACATATGCCATCGAAACCCCACGAATTTAAGGGCAGCAAAGGACTTGATTGGGGTAGACATACTTCATTCTAAAGCAACTTAATGAAAGCCCACCCGAAGCCTGGGTCTCCTGGCATGCTAGGAAAATTTCAGGAATATTCAGGCAACAACTTTAGAAAAGAAATCCCTCAGCTTATTCACTTTGATGTTTAGACTTGGTTCACGCAACCTCCTATCTTGGACGCGAATTCATTGAGCAAGGATTAAATTAGCTGGAAAGTTTATAATGAGGAATATTATTTCAAGACGGTTATATCAATGATTGATGTTTTAGTCGTAGGTGGAGGTAATGCAGCCTTATGCGCTGCTCTGACTGCTAGAGAGGCTGGAGCCTCAGTAATGCTTTTAGAATCTGCTCCGATTGAGTGGCGTGGCGGTAACTCCGTACATACGAGGAATATCCGTTGTATGCACGACGCCCCGCAGGATGTTTTAGTTGAAGCATATCCTGAAGAAGAATTTTGGCAAGACCTTTATAAAGTAACTGGTGGTCTGACAAATGAAAAATTAGCCAGAATTATTATTCGCGGAACTTCAACAGTCCGCGATTGGATGAAAAAGCATGGGGTCTTCTTTCAACCATCCTTATCTGGCACATTACACGTTGCAAGAACGAATGCGTTCTTTATGGGTGGGGGTAAAGCCCTAGTCAATGCATTTTTCAGAAGTGCTGAGAATTTGGGTATACAAATTCGTTATCAAGCAACGGTGCAATCTTTAGAAGTTGTTGAAGGTAATTTTCGATCAGTAGTTTTAGATAGTGGTGAAAGAATAGAAGCGAAAGCTTGTGTTTTGGCTTGCGGCGGCTTTGAATCAAACAGAGCTTGGTTGCGAGAGGCTTGGGGACAGAATCCTTCGGGCGAGTGGCCAGCAGATAATTTTCTCATTCGTGGGACCCGTTTTAATCAAGGAGTTGTTCTAAAGGACTTACTTGATCAAGGTGCAGATCAAATTGGTGATGTAACGCAAGGGCATTGCGTTGCGATTGATGCTAGGTCACCACTATATGACGGAGGCATTTGTACGCGTCTTGATTGTGTATCTTTAGGAGTTGTTGTGAACCAAGCTGCGCAGCGTTTTTATGACGAAGGCGAGGATTTTTGGCCAAAGCGATATGCAATATGGGGGCGCTTAGTCGCGCAACAGCCTGGACAGTTAGCGTATTCAGTCATTGATTCAAAGGCCATTGGTCGTTTTATGCCACCGGTATTTCCGGCATTTAAAGCAAACACTATCGAAGAGCTTGCTGCGTTAGTTAACTTGGATCCTTTGGAACTTCGAAAAACTATTGATAGTTTTAATCAGTCTTGTCAGGCCGGGACCTTTGATCATAATGTCCTAGACGACTGTCACACGGAAAATATTTCTCCGGCAAAAACCCATTGGGCTTTACCCATTAATCAAGCACCTTTTTATGCGTATCCACTGCGCCCTGGCATAACCTTTACTTATTTAAGTTTAAAAACAGATGAAACTGCAGCCGTATTTTTTCAGGGTAAGCCGAGTGCGAACATGTTTGTTGCAGGTGAACTAATGGCTGGCAATGTTTTAGGTAAGGGCTATACAGCAGGGATTGGGATGTCGATTGGAACGATTTATGGACGAATTGCTGGCGCTTCTGCGGCGCGTGCGATACAAGTAAATACGCAATTACAAGAGGAAGTCCATGCAACAGCTTAATCAGTTAATACAGGAAGCAAGTTCTTTAGCGATGCCATCTGCTCATGTGAGCGAGGTGCACCGTGTTTTACAAATTTGTAATGCTTGTCGCTATTGCGAAGGCTTTTGTGCAACCTTTGCCTCGATGACGCGTCGTTTGGATTTTACTCCGAAGGATATTCACTTTATGGCAAATTTATGCCATAACTGCGGGGCGTGTTTGCATGCTTGCCAATATGCTCCACCGAATGAGTTTGGAGTCAATATTCCGCAAGCGATGGCTAAGGTTCGGCTTGAGACGTATACGAATTTTGCATGGCCTAGGCCATTAGGCGTCTTATATGAAAAGAATGGTTTAGCACTCACAATGGCTGTTTCTGTGGGGATTGGTTTATTTTTTTTAGCCCTTTTGCAAGTCAATCAGGGTTTATTGAATACCAATACGGATGGTAACTTCTACGCTATTTTTCCGCATAACGCTTTAGCTCTTGTTTTTGGTATTGTTTTCTTAGGAGCCATTGTTGCAATGGTTATTTCGTCCATTAAATTTTGGCAAACGATTGCTAGTGATCCTGCAACTTTGCAAGCAGGAGGTGACGCTTTGCACGACGCCTTAACCCTCAAAAATTTAGGAGGAGGTCATCAAGCTGGTTGTAACGAAGCAGATGACGCTTTTTCTTTATTGCGCAAGCGCTTTCATCACTTAACCTTTTATGGGTTTATGTTGTGTTTTGCTTCTACCAGTGTTGCGACTTTGTATCACTACTTATTTGGATGGCAGGCTCCGTATGGTTATACAAGTCTGCCAGTTGTTCTAGGAACTCTTGGTGGAATTGGTTTAGTTATTGGCCCAGTAGGTTTGTTGTATCTCAATATGAAGCGTCATCCGCTACATGGGGATAAAAACCAAAAACCGATGGATATTGGCTTCATTACTTCCTTACTAAGTATTAGCATTACAGGATTAGCCTTATTGGCCTGGCGAGAAACTTCTTATATGGGAATATTATTAGCTTTACATCTTGGGTTTGTGATGGGATTTTTTCTGATGATGCCTTATGGTAAATTTGCGCATGGCATTTATCGTAGCTTAGCACTATTGCAAAATGCGATTGAGGTACGTCAAGGAAAATCGGTTCGAGTCGGCGCAGATTAAATCTAATGGAAATGAGCGTCAGAGAAATGCTCTTCATTAGTAGCCCAAATTCAAAGACATGGTTTTGCTGAAATTGAGTTAACTTTTTTACCCGTCATTTTTGGTACTCCATCCAAACTACTAGCCGATAGTAATGCCAGTAATCGATAAACCTCGACTTATTTGGGTGAGAATAGTAACTTTAAGGGGTGCCATTAGCAAGCTAAGATGATCTAATGGATAGCTTTACGCAACATACAGGTAATCTGAAAATTTAGTTTCATTTCCTAGCAAAATGCATCAGTGGTGCGATATCTCCATTATCCGCAGCGCGAAGAGCTGATAAGTAGTTTTGTCGTGTGATGCCTAGGGTGGCAATAGAATTGTTTCCACCCCAAGAAAATCTTTTACCACCAAGTTTGACTATTAACGCATCCGCTATCAAGCGAGCATGACGGCCATTACCGTTTGGAAATGCATGGATCAACACAAGCTTATGATGAAAGCGCACTACGAGTTCATCAATAGGCATTACTTTATTTTTAATTTGATAGGCAGTGTTATCTAAGAGATTCTTGAGAGTAACAGCAATCTGAGTCCAGTCAATACCGATACTCTTGGCACTTTTTCTGAAGGTGCCAGCCCAGAGCCAAGTTTTGTTAAACATACGGAGATGCAGCTCTCGCACTAACCCCTCATCCAATCTATGAAGGATATTTTGACGCGCAAGCCAATCTGCTCCCTCGACAATATTTATTTCTTCCCAAGCATTTAAATTAGCTTGAGTGCTAATGTGTTTTGGAATAAGACCAATAGCTTCATCTAGATCAATTGGGGTGGCTCCTGGCGGATATTTAAAATGTATCACCATAGATTCCTTCTGGGACCGTCCAAAATCTCTTTTGCCAAAAGTTGGAGTTGCTTTTTACTAGCAGACTTTTCCACAGCCTGATCTTCAAGACCCATTGAATGAGAAATAGGACGCAATCTCTCTAGCGCAAGTGACATAGCGCGATCTTCCAATAGCTCCTCTAAAGGCTTGCGTGGTACCAGGGTGTATTGCAACTCACAATCCAAGACGTTAGCCAGTTTTCGAAGGGTGGCCAAGGTTATTTTTTCACTAGCTTCAGCCTTTTCGAGCTTAAAAA
>CALPOM020000129.1 GCA_943325205.2 Thermoflexus hugenholtzii JAD2
ACATCTTTTTCTACAGGATGAATTCTTTGAGGCTTGTTATCAAGTGGGTTTAATTTAAATGCTCTAGCTTGACGAGACTTCTTACTTTCAGGGACATGAAACCCCGTATCTACCATATTCAAAGGAGCCCACAAAGTGTCTCTTAAATACTGATCGAGGCTTTTATTCGATACCTTTTCTACAATAGCTCCGAGCATTTCGAAGGAAACGCTATATTCAAAAACTGTTCCGGGTTGATACACAAGGGGCAACTGGGCGATTTTAGAAATAAACTCTTTAGTACCGTTCATACTAGGCAAGTCTGCGCCTGCTGGATAAAGAGCGGAGGCAGATCCACCAGTGTCTGGGCGGCCGCCATAAGTCAGGCCTGAGGTATGGCGCAATAAATCCTGAATTGTGATTGGCCTGCGTGGATGAACATAGTCAATGGAGCCATCCGCCTTTTGAATTGCTACTTTCATACTAGAAAGTTCGGGGTAATAATCAATCGCCTTACTAAAAAGAGGTAATTTTCCCTGCTGCGTTAGGTTCAATACGCCAACAGAAACCATCGGCTTAGTCATTGATGCTAGAGCAAATATGGCATCGATGGGCATTGGCGTTTTTGTTTCTGGATCTAATACGCCGTGCGCTTTTAAATAAACTAACTTACCGTCTCTTAAAATTCCAACCACACTACCTGGGACTCTATTTTTACTGATTTCACTGGCGAAAAATTGATCTATCCGAGCGAGTCCTTCAGTTGAAAATCCAGCTGTGGCTAAATTAGCTACCGGAAATGGGCTATTTTTTGTTTTAGCAACGAAGTCATTGGCTGGAGTACTAAAAGCCATAGTAATACCACATAATAAAACTAGTTTCTTCAACATCAAGGATCCTCTAAGAGATACGCTAAAAAATACTTCGTTCAAGTTTGTTATATATCTAAAACTGGATTTCTTAGCGGAGCAATCGGCAAATGCTCTTTTCTGACTAAAAAATTACTTTCCGGCTCGCCACTCCTTAAACGCTTAACTAACTCATCTGGATCGAATTCAACACCGATTGGATTTTGGGCAAAGCCTGGACCATTCATAAAGGCATTCGCTTCCTCATTCGTGGCGTAAACATCTACTTGAAATTCCGAACGATTACCGTCTGGATCACCGTAATAAAGAGAGACCGTCACACCATGATGTAAGCACCAATAAGGTAATATTCCTAGGCTTTTGAGGTAATCATAATTCTCGAACAAATCTCGCAAACTTGTATAGGTATAAGCGACATGATCCGTTCCGACGCGATCAACTCTAGTCTTGCTACCCTCAGGATCAAAAACCGACATATTTAAAAAAGCTACACGATGGTGTTCTTCATCATATGTAACAAAAGCAATGACTGGATCTTTATGCTGAACCTTGGCGCCAAGAACAGTTTGATACCAATGGATCATCTTCTCAAATTGATATGTTCTATAAACGATGTGCGCAAATTTATTTGGACTTTTACTGGGCATATTTTCCCTTTACTCCTTGAATGTCATTCATTTTACACAGGATTATTTGAACTAAAACTGAGTTATTAACGATTTTTGAACATCTTTTGTTAGTATTAACCCTAAAGTAGATAACTTCATGTAAAGTACCCTCACCGTTTGATATAAACGCACTACTCTTTAAAACTTCAACTAAATAAACCAATTCAATCATGAAACTAACCCTGACATTTTCTCCAATGGCCTGTTCCGTTGTGCCATATGTAGCACTCACTGAGGCTGGCGCCACATTTGATACCTTGCCAGTGAATCTATCAAAACATGAACATCATGAGCCTAGTTACTTAAAAATCAATCCCAAAGGAAAAGTACCAGCACTCATCATCGATGGTTATCCTCTAACCGAAAATACTGCTATTCAAATATGGATTGCGAATCAATTCCCACAGGCTAACCTCCTTCCTAAAGATCCTCTAGAATTTGTCAAAGCTGTTTCTATTATGTCTTGGTGTGCAGCAGGTATTCACCCAAAACTTACCCAACAAGCCAGGCCTGAGCGATATTGTGACTTACCTGAATCAGCTGCTAGTGTGCAAGCTCTTGGCTCTCATTCATTATTTGAAATGCTCGAAATTGCTGATAGTATGCTAGCGAATCGAGAGTGGTTTTTTGATCATTTCACAAGTGCTGATACCTATTTTTACTGGTGCTTTCGTCGTGGAACTCAATTTAAGCCAGACCTCAGTCATTTCACAAACTGCATGGCCCATATGCAGCGGATTGAACAACGACCAAGTGTTCAAAAAATGTTGGCCTACGAAAAATCTGTCATCGCACAATTTAATAAAACCTAAATAAAAAGAAGCTGTTCCTAGCGACTACATAGTTATTTATGACAATTCGTTTTAAAATTGTGATAAATAACTAAACTGAGGTCGATGGATTCATGCTTTCGCGCTTTAAGATTTGTATCGTTACTCCTGCCCCACCAGGAAGCCTGCATGGAAATCGTTTTACAGCTCTTCGCTGGGCAAGTTTTCTGAATAAACTAGGACATCATATTGATATCCAAGAAAATTGGAATCATCAAACTTATGATGTCCTTATTGCTCTGCACGCTCTTCGAAGTCACCATGCAATACAAGCTTTTAAAAAAGCATTTCCCAATAAACCAGTTATTCTTATCCTCACAGGAACCGATCTTTATCGGGATTTAGAATCGCACCCCGAGGTTCTATTGTCCATGGCAATGGCTGATCAAATCGTCACTCTGCAAGCACAAGCGCTGGAGTTAATTCCTCTGAAATATCGCTCCAAAGCATCTGTGATTTATCAGTCTATGCCTGCCTTGAAAAGACAATGTCCTCCAAAAAATTCATTTCTAGTTTCAATTATTGGCCATCTTCGCCCTGAAAAAGACCCTTTTTGTATCGTGCGAGCCCTATCCTCTATTCCCGCTCAAAGCCGATTACGCGTCGTGCATATCGGACAAGCAATCGATCAAGACATGGCTATTCAAGCACAAAATGCTATGTCTTCAGAAAAAAGATATCAATGGCTTGGAAAATTAACGCATGCGCAAACGATGCGCTGGTTAACTCGTAGCCATCTGATGGTAATCTCAAGCCTTATGGAGGGCGGAGCACATGTTGTTTCGGAAGCAGCAAGTATTGGTATACCGATAATTGCCTCAAAAATTGCCGGCAATATCGGCCTTCTCGGATCGGATTATGAGGGCTATTTTCCAGTCCAAGATGATCAACAATTAGCAAAACGCATCCTGCTGGCTGAAAGTGATCAACCGTTTTATCAGCAATTAACTCAACAAGTTCAAGATCGCCAAAAACTATTTAAACCTGATGAAGAACACTTTGCAATAGCAGCACTCATTGCAAAATTGTCAATATATCGATCTGCTGGGTAAGTTCAACATTTTTTATTTTTGAATGACTGAGTTAAAGAACTGTTACACCCGAGCCAGGCTCAAATATGCCAACTTTTTTAGCCTGCGTAAATCCATCCTGAATAAATAAATCCAAAACTTCTTGTTCTACTTCAGGCGAGCAAGCAACGAGTAAGCCGCCACTCGTTTGAGGATCAGTTAATAGATTTTTTTGCCAATTCGTAATGCCAGACCCTAAAACAATCTCATGACCATAACCCAACCAATTACGCTCTGACGCTCCAGTATAAATATCCTGTTGCACTAAACTAGCGGCTTCCTCAATAACAGGCACTAAGGCCATCTTGATCTGCGCTTTTAATTGCGCCCCACGACAAAACTCGAGTAAATGTCCCGCCAGCCCAAATCCAGTAACATCAGTCAGAGCATGCACACCAGGCAGTTTAGATAAGGCGAGTCCAGGCTTATTGAGTTGAGTCGTGTAGTCAATCATTTTCCGATAACCATTTTCAGACAATTGCTCTTTTTTCAAGGCCGCACTTAAAATTCCAACGCCAAGCGGCTTACTTAAAATAATACTGTCGCCAGACTGTGCACCATTATTTCGTTTTAATTGCTTCGGATCAATGAGGCCAATCACAACTAGTCCATAAATTGGCTCCACTGTATCAATCGAATGGCCACCAGCAATTGGTATGCCCGCTGCGGCACATACAGCCTCGCCTCCAGCCGTAATTTTTTGGACTACGTCCATCGGTAAAACATTAATCGGCATACCCAATAAAGCTAAAGCAAATAGGGGCTGAGCTCCCATCGCATAAATATCTGAAATCGCATTCGTAGCAGCGATCCGACCAAATTCATAAGGATCATCTACAATCGGCATGAAAAAATCAGTTGTAGCAACAATGGCTTGTGTTTCATTAATTTGATAAACAGCTGCATCTTCATTGTTCTCAGACCCAGCAAGTAGCGCAGTAGGTAATTGGCGAAAAGGAGTTGACTTTAAAATTTCACTGAGTACACCCGGCGCAATTTTACATCCGCAACCACCGCCATGCGATAGCGAAGTTAAACGACCGTTATAGGACATATAGGCACTTTTTATAGTTGAATAAAGAATTTAGATTATATTGTTTTTTGTAATTTAAAGAGCGCATGTCCTAAAACCACAAAACATATCAAAACGGTCCGGGCCATAGAAGTTGCGAAACCCAGTACGGCGTAACCGTGGCGGAGTAAACGAACTAAAACCCTTTAAAACACGGTAATTACCATCAAACCACGGCTTTGAATACTCGACATATGGATCCGTAGAAAAACCAGCAAATGGTGCAAAAGTACTGCCTGTCCATTCCCACAATCCTGCCGGTTGCCATTGTGTCAACGGTTGATTCATTAAACTACATAATTCATACTCAGTAGGCAACCGGCGCCCTGCCCACAGGCAATAGTCCTGGGCAGCTAGCTGGGATATATGACGTACAGGTCTTGCTAAATCAATCTCTTGCCACTGCTCAAAATGCCGCTCATACCAATGCCCACTATCCTTTTTCCAATATGCTGGTTTTTTATGCATTTCACCAACATGCAGTTGGTGTTCCACATACTCGAGATAATCCGCATTGAGGACCGGTAAGCTGGCTATCTGAAATTCTGGCACATGGACTACATGCGACCATTTTTCGTTATCAAAAATAAAACCGGTGTTTGGTTCCGCACCAAGGATCAGTGAACCACTCGCCACCAATATATCCTCGGATTGATACCCTAACTCCCCCGTCGGAAAAAAATTATTGGAGGTTGGTGGCTCATTATCCGTATCTGAACCTCCAAACCATGGATATCCCAAAGCCTGCCACATATATGCAAAAGCTTCGTTATGCATATCTTGATGAAAAATAACTAGCTGCACATAGTAAGCCTCTTGCTCAGAAAGACTACTTTGTAACTTATCCTGAGTCTTTTGATAAATTGTCTCTAAGTAGACTCTAATACGAGAAATATGAGGTATTTCTACTTGCCAACGATCCCGATGAGCAACTATTGCAGAGTTAAAAAGCTGATCTGCCTGATTAAGTATCGATAAATTACTAAAATTACCTAAGCGGTGAACCCACAGTTCATGAAACCAAGCAATATGGCCAAACTCCCAATACGGGGGGTTTAACGTCGGGCTGTACAACACATTCTCTTGCCCAGGTTTGAGAGCGTCTAAAATACGCAAAGTCAAGCGATGCGACTCTTTTAACCACTTTGATAGGGTCTGCGCGTTTGGAAACGGCGAATACATAGAAAAATCATGGGCTTCAATTACCATTCCAACTCGCTCAAATTCGCTTTTTGGTGCAACACTTGTTGGTTCAAAATATACTCAACCTATTTTTATAGAAGAAAATACAGCCTCAGCTCAATAGTTTAG
>CALPOM020000130.1 GCA_943325205.2 Thermoflexus hugenholtzii JAD2
GTTTGACTCGGTGTGGGTAGAAAGTTAGAGAAGTTACTGGCTTGATCAGAAGCACAACCCCAAACTATTAAGATGAGTGGGAATAAAAATAGGATGTGAAAGTTTGACTTTTGAGGAGTATGGAAGCATTTCATAGGCTTTTATATTTCAATTTATGTGGCGGTTTATCGATAACTATTTGTAATTTTAATAATAAGTTATTTAATTATAGGACTACATGGTCTTTATCAATTAAATTTTCGATATCTTCTGACATCCATTTCAGAAAATACTTACTTCAAATCAAGCCGTTCGAAAAGACACATCTACTAAGATATCACTCCGCGCAAAAACACTGAATTGGAGGATATGTTGGAACAGGTAATCATCATCGTTGGAGTAATAGCTAGCGTATTTGTGAGCGCTAAAGTTTTACCGGTAGTAAAGAAGAATTTAGGAGCTATATTAAAAGCTCCCAAGCAAAGGCCCTATAGTACGTTATTGATCGCTTGTTTGTTGTATTTATCGAGTGATGAGATTGTGCAGGCTTGGCCTCTTGAGTATCGGGATCAGACCGGGGATGATTTAGGAAGCCAGTTTGAAAAATTTTTACATTGTGACTATTTTTTATGTGAGCAAGACTTCGTTGTGTTTGTAAGTATTATTAAAAAAATATTTAATTTTTTAGTCATTCAAACTATTTAAGCAGGTTTCAGAACCAAGGTCCATTAGGACAATGGTTCTAGAAGCCTATTTGTAAAGTAATAGATCTCATCAAGCGATTTAATTAAATCAATTTTTAATAGGCGTATCTTCAAAGAAAAAAGTCTCTTTTTCAACACGCTTAGCCTGTCGGGATGGTCTTTTTTTTCTTGGATTTTGAGGATATCTAGATTCCAATGGGGATATTTTTATTGACGACTGGTTTAGTGGGCGAGAAACTTGCTTCTTGGGAGCATTTGGCAAGTTGAGGAGTATTTCATGGGCAGTAATACTTTCTACCAGCTGGACATGATTGAATAAGTGGTAGACAAATACTCCAACTCCTACCCCAACTAAGGGTGCTAGCCAAATATGAATAATTTGTTGCCAATTCCAGTGCGGGTCGAACAGAGTTAAAGCCAAGCTTTCAATAGGATTCATCGGAAACATAAATACTTGTAGGCTAATGAGTTGGACTAAGAGCATGCTTGCACCGTAAATAAATGGTACTAAATATCGTCTATTGATATTCGTATGGCTACTAACAATCGTAAAAACAAGAGTCGCGTTAAGAATTGTTTCTAAAATAAAATGCATCGCTGGTGAGAGAAATACGAGGCGCTCTTTGATCATCATGATCGCCTCATCTGTACCTCTTAAAAAGGGTTCTATTTGGCCATCGACTATGAAGTAGAGAAAGCTAGTTGCTACGATTGATCCAAGTAGTTGGCCAGTAATATAACTAGGTAATTGTTTTAACTTGAGTAGCCCAGAAAAATACATGCCTAGACTAACAATGGGGTTTAGATGACAGCCAGAAATCTGAAAAATTCCACCGCCAATTAAGAGCACGCTTAAACCATAGGCTAGCGCAATTTCTAATTGACTCATGCTGATTTGTGGATTGATATAACTGATCATCAAGCAAGAACCCCCAATCAGAATTACTAGACAGGTACCTAACATTTCTGCAAAAAATTGATGGATTAAAAATACCTGGGATTGATGATTATTTTCCAATGAAACTTCTCCTTTTTATTGCGATTGATGGGAGTGCAAGCATAGTGTTTTATCCCTATTTTGACTGCTACTTTTGGATGAAATTGTTGTCAGAAAAATCTGAGTAATTTTGGACTAATGAAGTCCGAAGATAATGCTTCATTGCTTTATTTAGAATTCTCGTTTTAGCCATTTTATGAAAAAATGGCTACTTACTGCTCAGAAGACTTACTTCGCAATTGGTTGACGAGAAATGAGTGGTTTACATAGCGAAGGGATTGAAAAGATAAAAGATTTGCAATCAAAGCTACCCCTCAAAGGAGCTGGTTATGAAAAAACAGATCAGTCCTAAAGCAAGTTAAGCCCTAAAGCTATTGCATTCTCTAGAGACATATCTTTAATTTCGATAACTAGTATCGATTAAATCAAGTTTACGAAGATAAGCTGGCCAATCGTCAGCGCCACGGCCCTGATCATGTTTAGCGTATTGCGCTGCTGTTTTTTCACAAATATCTTCTGGAATGAGGCGCAGTGCTTGGCCACTTGCTTGAACCTGTAATTGAATTTGGGCAGCATCTAAAAGATATTTCAGCAAAATAAAACTCTCTCGAACAGTTGTGCCGACGGTTAATACCCCATGATTTTCCATGATGAGGGCGCGGTGTTGAGCGAGGTTTGCTGCGATTCGTGGTCGTTCGGTAAAGGCGTCTGTTAGTCCCTCATAGGGGTGATAGCCAAGGCGATTATAAAATCGCATCGCACTTTGACTAATCATTAAAAGACCACATTGCAGGATAGATATTGCTTGACCTGTTTGCGTATGGACATGGACTGCACTATGTACATCTGGTCTAGCCAAATAGATACCACCATGGAGTGTAAAGCCGGGGCGATTCACGCCCGAAGACTCATCAAGATCAGCATGCATCGATACTTTCACTAGGTTACTAGCAGTGACCTCTTGGTATAAAAGTGTGTGGGCCTTCATGAGGAACATATCAGGCTCACCAGGCACCCGAACACTGGCGTGATTATAGATCACATCATCCCAACCATATAAGGCTAACAAGCGATAGCATGCAGCTAGGTTAATCCGTTCTTGCCACTCAGCATGGGAGATATTCAGACTTTGCCCAATCGAGGTTGTCATATTTAAGCGCTCAGTTGTATAACGGTATTAGATAGTGTGCCGATTCCGGAGATTGTGATGTCGACTTGATCCCCATGTTTCATGTTGGAGGGAACGCCATCTGTTCCCATCCACATGACATCTCCTGGTTGAATAGTCATATATTTTGTAATCTCGACAATATAATCTCGAATACCAAAAATCATGTTGTTTGTCGCAAATTTTGTATGGACTACACCGTTAACAGCAACAGTAGTCATCATTTCATCGAGATTTACATCCGTTTCGATCCATGGTCCCATGGGTTTGAAAGAGTCACTATTTTTAGCACGCCACAGAGTCCGATCTTCTGCCTGCCAAGTTCTCTCACTGACATCATTACCGATGGTATAGCCAAAGACACAATCCAGGGCGTTGTCGTAGGTTAGATGTTTTGCTTGTTTACCAAAGACCACAACTAGTTCGCCTTCATACTGAAAAGCATCTGTTGAATTGGCGGGCTTAAGGATTGGATCACCATGCGCACACAGAGCACTATTTGCGCGGTAACCGATATCTGCTTTAGGAGGAAAGACCGGTTCTTTCCCACGCAGAGCTGCCATTTGAATAATGTGGTCTTTGTAGTTAATACCCACGCAATAAAAAGTGGGTGGGATTACAGGCGGTAAAAACTGTATGTCAGCGAGCTCAAAGGATTGGTTAGTTTGTTCATAAGGACCAAAAGGGGATCCATGAACAGCAATGACACGTTTTTGTTCAATCATGCCAAAACTAGCTTGGCCATCTAAGTTAAACCTACACCACTTTGCCATCTAGTCTCCTAACGATTTATTGTATTTGTTTTAATATGTTAATCTACATAATTGCTGGTTTTAGGAAGTCTCTTTTAATTACAGCTTTACAAATTTATCCGGCAATTATTCGCTCCGTTCTAGTTTATCACTTCGGTTTTTAAATCCTGTAATATCATCGCATGCAACCAAGCATCAAGTCACCTAGTCCATCATCTTCAATGAATAAGCCAAATTGGTTAGCGCCATTTGGGGTGAAAAGTTTTCGTTTTCAATGGCCTTCCGATTTAACAACGTCTTGGGCCTTTGAAATGGAAACACTGATTTTAGGGTGGTATATCTTAATCAAATCTGAGTCGGTAATTCTTTTAGTGATATTTGGGGCTTTACAGTATTTTGGTGCTTTAGTATCACCACTTTTTGGCGTTGCAGGTGATCGAATGGGTTACCGTCGAATGCTTTGGGTAACAAGGGCTATTTATGCTTTTTTGGCAGGCACACTCTTAGTCTTAGGCTGGCTTGATGCACTTAATCCCTATATAGTTCTTTTAATTGCGGGTATTGTGGGGATGATCCGTCCTTCGGATATGGTGTTTCGTTATGCCTTAATTGCTCAAACTCAACCGCCGCACTTACTGATGGGGGCTTTAGGAGTATCTCGTATTACCTCGGACTCAGCACGCATGGCTGGTGCACTTGCTGGCGCCGGAGCAGTGGCCTATTTAGGAATGACCGCAGCCTATGTTGTTATTACCCTTTTATATATTTGTAGTTTTTTATTAGCCTTTCAAGTAGACGATCATTTCGTCCCAGATCCGTATAAAGTGCCGGCTACGCCTCTGCAGGATTTACGAGAAGCCTTTGTTTACATATCCGATAAACCGATACTTTTGGGAGCTTTAGGCGTTGCTTTTTTAGCCAATTTTTTAGGATTTCCTTTGTTTTTAGGATTACTCCCTTATGTTGCTAAAAATATTTACGAAACGGATCAAACCGGACTTGGTTTTTTAGGCGCTAGCTTTGCATTTGGTGGGCTGTTAGCATCCATTGTGCTGAGTAGTAATCGATTCAAGCTACGCGCATCGCAAACAATGATTATCGCTGCCTGCTCCTGGTTTTTAATCGATTTAGTTTTTGCTCAAGTAAACCAAATGATTCTTGGGATGGTACTTCTAGTAGGTGCTGGTTTTTCACAAAGTCTTTGTTTGACACCGTTAGCAGCGGTCATGCTTAGAGGTACAGAGCAAGCTTATCGTGGACGGGTGATGGGTATGCGCATTTTAGCAATTTGGGGCTTAACTCTTGGTTTGTTAGTATCGGGTCCGCTGATTAATGCCTATGGCTTTAGTGTGACGGCCAGTATTTATTCACTTTGTGGATTACTCTTAACGATCGGTATGACGGTTTATTGGCGAGTGTATTTGTGGCAAGCATCGTCTCCAGCAAACACGCATATGTAGACTACTCTCTTTTTTGGATAGTGGTGATACAAACAGCAAGTGGCATTCTAGAATTTTTTTAATACTTCTTCACTCGTATTTGAGCATTAATGATGTCGGCGATAGTAATTAGGCCGCCAGTTATAAAACGGTTGTTGATAAAAGCCGGGTTTATAGTAGTAACCAGGCGAATAATATCTAGTGCCGTTATAGTTGGGTGAAGCGCAACCTAGAAGCGAGCTTACTAGTAAAACAGCACATGTTAGTAATGTTATTTTTTTCATCACGCGACCTTTCTCAAGAGGACAAGGAGAATGATTTATGTCCTTCTTACTGCAATAACGCTTGTGGTTCTTATAAAGTTAACAAGTCAGATCAATATTTTGGTGAAGATGAATTTTTTGAATAGATCTTTATATCAGGGATCTGATGCGCTCTAAGTTTTGTGGTTCTGCTGGAAATTTCCCCATATCGATTTGTTGATTCAATAGAGTAATGGCGGTATTAATTGGGGTTGGAATGCCTAGTTCTCGGCCTTTTTGAGCTACTAGGCCATTGAGATAGTCGACTTCAGTTCTACGACCTTTGCTGTGGTCTTGCACGACAGCGTTTCTCGAATGAGGACCAATATGTTTGACAAGAGTAGTAAATAAGGTTTGAATAGCCTCCTCCACTGAGCCTGAGAAATCTTTTTCTGTGAGGCCAAAGACCGGTTCGATATTGA
>CALPOM020000131.1 GCA_943325205.2 Thermoflexus hugenholtzii JAD2
AATCGTGAAAAGTTAGCTGCCCTTGGCATGACTGCACAGGATTTGGGAGTGGAGTTATCGGCGGCTATGGGGGGCGGGTTTGTGAATTATTTCTCTGTGGCGGGTAGGTCATACCGAGTAATTCCACAAGTATTACAAACAGATCGCCTCAATTCGGATCAAATTTTGAATCAAACGATCCGAACTCCTAAGGGAGAATTAGTTCAGGTTCGTAATTTTGCGCAAATCGAGCGGCGCGTTGTACCGAGCGCCATTAATCATTTTCAGCAATTAAATTCTGCGACGATATCCGGAGTAAGTACTCCGTTTGTTTCAGAGGCAGAAGTATTAGGATTCATTGCGAAAACTTTGAAAGAAGTAGCTCCCAATGGATATTCGATTGACTATGCTGGACCATCGAGACAATTCGTGAGTGAGTCTGGCGGATTTGTACAAACGATGATTTTTGCAATTATTATCATTTTCTTAATTTTAGCGGCACAGTTTGAGAGTTTTAGAGATCCCTTGGTTATTCTAGTTTCGGTACCCATGGCAATCTTTGGAGCTTTAATCTTTATTAATCTGGGTTTAACGTCTATTAACGTTTATACCCAGGTAGGTATTGTGACCTTAATGGGGTTGATTAGTAAACATGGTATTTTGATAGTCGAGTTTGCCAATCACTTGCAGGCGCAGGGCCGGACTAAGTTAGAGGCTATTATTGAAGCAAGTAGTGTTCGCTTAAGGCCGATTTTAATGACGACTGCTGCGATGGTTTTTGGTGTTGTGCCTTTGGTGATTGCTACTGGCGCAGGGGCGGCGGGGAGAAGTTCAATGGGGATTGTAATTTTTACAGGTTTATCGATTGGTACTTTATTTACTTTATTTGTAGTACCTGCAATGTACTATTTCATCGGTGCTGATCATCAAGCTTCGAGTTACCATAAAAAAGAAATTGAATCAAGGAACTGATCGCAATTGAATACAAGTCATCATTTATATGTCGAGCGATATTGAGTTTATGCAAAATCACTCCGAGGTAGGTAAGCGTTATTTAACCTTATTGATGTATCGTATTTGGTCAACTCTGAGTTACCAGATGATGATGGTAGCAATCGGGTGGCATTTATTTGATCTCACTGATAGTGTGATTTCTTTGGGCCTAATGGGCCTTGCCGAGCTCATTCCATTCTTCCTACTATCCTTATATGCAGGTCACGCTGTCGATCACTATTCGCGTCGAATGATTGCTATTCTTGCCTGTATTTTGCATGTATTTATTGGTCTTTTATTAATGGCGGTTGCATTTGGATATTTTGACTCCCCCGTTATATTAATTTATGTAGGAGTGGCATTACTTGGAGTAGGGAGGGCCCTGTTAAGGCCATCTTTCCAATCCTTATTTGGGGATATTGTTCCTAGAGAGCAAACACCAAAATACTCAGCCTATTCGTCTGCGGCTTTTCAAGGATGCATTATGACTGGACCGGCAATTGGCGGCTTGCTAATCGCTTATGTAGGTTTGCCATGGACTTATTTAATTTCTGGTTTGGCAGCATTACTGGGGTGGTACTTTGTTGCTATTTTAAAAATTCAAACGCGTCAGGTGCAAGAGCAAGGGCAAAGTTTTATCGGTAGTTTGTTCGAGGGCTTGCATTATGTCCGTAATCACTCATTATTGATGCCAGCGATGATGATTGATATGATGGCGGTACTTTTTGGAGGTGCCGTATCGATGTTGCCAGCTTTCGTCAAGGACGTTTTAGGCGCTGGTCCAGAAACCTTGGGTATTTTACGTGCCGCGCCTGCAATAGGCGCTGTTTTAGTTGGTATATATTTGGCTCGTCGGCCAATATTGCAACATTCTGGGCGGTATATGTTTTTAGGGGTAACAGGATTTGGGTTGGCGATCATTGCTTTTAGTATGACAACGAATGTTTGGTTTAGCGCATTATTTTTATTTATTTCAGGTGCTTGTGATTCGGTTTCCGTAGTGATTCGAAACGCCGTATTACAGCTGAGCTCTCCTGATAATATGCGTGGACGAATTAGTTCTATTAATGGAATTTTTGTTGGATCATCTAATGAATTAGGTGCATTAGAATCAGGTTTGGCGGCAAGTGTAATGGGTCTTGTGCCCTCTATAGCATTTGGAGGCGCAGTCACGGTTCTAGTTGCGATCGGCTTTTATATCCAGTCGGCGAGCTTACGTAACTTGAAATTACAAGAATTATTTAATAACCTAAAAAATGAAAAATAAAATATGTCAGAGCTGATACACACTTATTTAACGAATCCGAGCACTCCGGGCTTTAACTTACCTAAAAACGCCTGTGATACCCATTGCCATTTGTTTGGACCGGGCGATATTTTCCCTTACTCAGAGTCACGAAACTTTACTCCAGTTGATGCGCCTAAAGAAAAGTTATTTGCACTGCATCAGCAATTAGGAATTGAACGCTGCGTCATCGTACAGTCCGCCTTACATGGGTTTGATAATGCAGTTGTGGTGGACGCTATGCAAGAAAAAAAAGGGACTTATCTGGGTGTTGCATTGAGTTCGGCAAAGACAGACGCAACAACGCTGGAGAAAATGTATGTCCAAGGTTTTCGTGGGATACGATTTAATTTTATGTCGCATTTAAAAAATAGCGACACGATGGAGGATATATTAGCGTTGACGACTCGTATGGCTCCATTGGGAATGCATTTACAAGTCCATTTTGAAAGTAAGTTAATCCATGAACTAGGGCCGCAGTTCAAACGCTCTGCTGTACCAGTGATGATTGATCACATGGCTAGGGTCGATGCCTCCTTGGGCGAGAATCACGCCGATTTTCGGGCTCTGATGAAATTACTAGAGGATCCTCAATTTCACGTAAAGGTCAGTGGGGTCGATCGCATTGCCAAGCAATGGCCTTATACCGATGGGGTTCGATTAGCAAAAATCTTAGTAGATACTTATCCTTCGCAATGCGTATGGGGAACGGATTGGCCACACCCCAATCATCACCATATTCCAGATGATGGTTTACTCGTTAACTGCATTGCTCAAATAGCAGATTCACCCGAAAAAATCAGGCATATAATGGTTCAAAATCCTGAAAAGTTTTATGGATTTATTACTAATTAGAGTTTTTCACAAAGATTAATTATGAATACTGGTAGATTGGCAGGAAAAATAGCATTGATTACTGGTGCAGGTTCAGTTGGGCCTGGCTGGGGTAATGGTCGCGCCTCTGCGATTCGTTTTGCAGAAGAAGGTGCCCTTGTCTATGTGGCCGATTTTGATGCTGACCGACTTGAGGAAACACTCAAGTTTGCGGGGCCACTGCGCGAGCGCATGGAGCCTGGTTATGTTGATGTAATGAAGTCAGAGTCGATTGAAAAGATGGTACAAGCTTGTATAGCCAAATTTGGTCGTATCGATATTTTAATGAACAATGTGGGTGGTTCTGCTAAGGGTGGGCCTATTGAGATGTCCGAAGAGGTTTGGGATTCTCAGGTGGACTATAACTTAAAAAGTATTTTCTTAACCTGCAAATTTGTATTACCTAGCATGATCTCTCAGGGCTCTGGTGCGATTATTAATATGGCCTCCACTTCTGGCCAGCGATGGACCGGTTCAGCGCAGATTGGCTACGCATCGACGAAGGCTGGCGTGATTCAATTCTCTAAAGTATTAGCAGTGCAGTATGCCAAGCAAAGTATCCGGGTAAATACGATTGTGCCTGGACAATTACATACTCCCATGGTGGAAACCCGATTGGCTAAACAGCGCGCTGGAGGAGATGTGGCTTTAATTCTTGAGCAGCGTCAGTCACGTATTCCCCTGCCTTTTATGGGAGATGGTAGAGATACTGCCAATGCAGCACTGTTTTTAGCCTCTGATGAGGCTAGGTTTATTACTGGTACAGAAATTGTAGTGGATGGCGGTATGTCTGCACGCTGTGATTAATGTGGGATTTTTTGATTAATTTAATATTAGGATAGCTATGCAGCCACTCATGAGGTTGATGATTTATGGTTTAAGCCTGGCTCTATTACTAGGGCAAAGTGCGCAGGCGCAGAATCATGTAATTCGGATGTTGGTTGCATTTCCACCTGGTGGGCCGGTAGATTTTGTTGCTAGAACTATTGCAGAGCCACTTGGCAAAGAGTTAAATGCACAAATTTTGGTTGAGAATAAGCCTGGTGGTAACGGTTCTATTGCCGCTGATTTAATTATTGGTAGTCCTGCCGATGGGAAGGTTTTATGGTTTACGAGTGCTGGGGCTGTAGCCATTAATCCTGGCCTTTATGATAAGCTTTCTTATAATCCCATCAGGGACCTCGCACCGATTTCATTAGTTGTGAATAACGTTGAAGCATTGGTTGTAAATCCTAGTAGTCCAGCAAATAATGCTGCAGAGTTTGTTGCTTTATCGAAGAAAATAGAACTCAAAATGGCATCTTCTGGAATTGGCAGTGTGCCTCATTTAGCGATGGAGCAATTAGCTGATTCGACCAAAGGTAAGTTATTACATGTTCCGTACAAAGGCGCAGCGCCTGCTATTACAGATGTGATGGGTGGTCATGTAGACGGTTTTTTTGGGGATATACCAGGCCTTATCTCAAATATTAAAGCTGGTAAATTAAAAGCTGTTGGTATAGCAGCTGCGAAGCGCAGCACTGTTTTGCCGGATGTCAAAACATTTGCAGAAATGGGTGTGCCAGGAGTTGACTCCAATAATTGGTATGCTTTATTTGCCAAAGCTGGAACACCAAAGGCTGAGATTGATCGCATCAATCAAGCCTTGAGGATTATATTAAATCAGGAGTTTACTAAAACCAAGTTATTACAATCCGGCACTGAGCCAGTTGGATCATCTAGCGAAGAGTTAGGGTTGGTTTTGAAAAATGATTTGGCTAAATGGACCAAATTAATTAAAGAAAAAAATATTACTGCAGAATAATTCGTACAAAAAATATCATGGAGAATTAAATGGTCAGACGTATTGGATTGATAACACCAGGCACGCGTCCTGAACTCGCTCAAATCGAGGAAAAAATTACTGCTGAGCGAGGTAGGATCTCTGAGTTGTATCAAGTTTTATTAAATAGTCCAGCTATTGCCCATGGATGGGAAACCTTGCTTACGGCTATTCGTAATAAGAACTCATTACCGGCTAGTCTGCGTGAGATGATTATCTTACGTGTGGCAGTTCTGAACCGAGCCGACTATGAGTTTGCAGCTCATCATCCGCACGCCATCAAGGCTGGCTTAACAGAGCAACAAATTGCCTCTTTAAAAAATACGTCCATTGATCCGAGCTTTTCTGAGCTTGAACACTTAGTCATTCAATTAACTGACGTGATGACACGAGATATTCAGGTACCAGATGCCTTGTATAGCCAAGTGAAAGCGCATTTTAATGATCAAGAAATATTAGAAGTGGTTACTACAGTAGCGGCTTACAATATGGTTTCTAGACTATTAAATGCCTTACATGTAGGACATTAAGCCTGATGGCGATAGTGTTGTTTCCGTAATATTCTAAGACCCCTACTGACGATCGAGAAAAATATGAAAGTAATGGCTTCAGTAGCCTTCAAGGCCCCTTATTTAGAGATGCTTCCTGAATTTGAACGAATTACAGGTTATCGTATTGAGACGCTTTGGTTGCCAACAGTAGAGATTATGAGTCGCTTAAAAGGTGGTGAGATTATTGACTTAGTAGCACTCTCAGCTTCTGGGATTGATGAATTAATCAATCTTGGAAAATT
>CALPOM020000132.1 GCA_943325205.2 Thermoflexus hugenholtzii JAD2
AGCGGATGGTAGACCTCAGTTCAGATATTCCTCCACTTGCGAAGATTACTCCACAAAGCTTGCAGACACATTTAGAGGCAGAAATTGCTAAGTGGGGACCGGTGATTCGTAAGGCTGGTATTTACGCAGACTAATCTGTTTTATTTCAGGAAGTAAAAAATAGGCCACGATGTTGGTCTATTTTTTTCTGCGTTGTTAACTCCGTTAGTGTTTGTGTAGGCATGAATACAAAAAGAATTATAAAAATGACGTCAAGGAGATTGGTTTGAGATATTTAAGAACTGTTATTGTTCTGTGTTCCATGATTGTAATTTCTCATGGATTTGCTCAGGCGACTGGGTCGGGTGAGGTTGCTGAAAAAAATATTCCGATTCAAGTGACCGAAGTTGCTCCAGGTTTGTATTTTCAATATCACCATCAAGAATCAAATAATGCGTGGTTAGTTACTTCTGATGGAGTATTAGTGATCGATACTCGGCAACATCCGCAACGAGCTGAAGAGTTATTAGCGGCTATTCGTAAAACGACTGATCAACCAATTCGTTGGGTAATTAATACCCATGCACATGGCGATCATTACTTTGGGAACTCGGTATTTAAAAGGGCAGGAGCTGTTTTTATAGCGCATCAAGATACCTTAGGTATGATGCAGCAGAATTTTGATTCAGAGATGAAGCGTCGGCAAGGGTATTTTAGGCAAATGAAATTAGACCCCTCGTTAGTGAAGTTAGTATTACCCGATATCAGCTTTGATCGATCGTTAACTTTAAATCTTGGTGGTCGAGTAGTAGAGCTACTGTATTTGGGGCCGGGTCAAAACCCTGGGGATACTTTTGTTCGATTTCCAAAAGAAAAAGTAATTTTTGCTGGAGGGCCCTTTTCTAAAGCAAGTTGGCCCAATCCCTCATTCACGCCGTCGATAACAAAGTGGGTTGAAATCCTTAGATCAATTGCTGCAATGGATGTTGAGATCTATCTTGGCGGCCATGGTGATATTGGCGTAAAAGAAGATGTTACAAAAGAGGCAAAGATGCTAGAGGATTTTGATTATGAGATGCGAAGTGCTTATGCTAAAGGAATTAGTAAAGAAGATATGGTGAGAGAATTAAAATTTTCTGCCTATCGAGACATTCGTAACTATTACCGCATGAATTTATTTATTTCAAGTTATCATCATTTATTAAAAACAGGAAAACCAGAGAACGCATATCCATAATAGGTTGGCTTTACTTTTGAGAATGATTCATTAAAGATTGAGGACTATGGAGCCATTGAAAATTAGACGAGTTGTAACTGGGCACAATCAAGAAGGTCGAGCGGTCGTGGCAATAGATGAGACTTGCAAGCAGGTTATATCGCGCAGAGCTCAGCATCAAAGTTGTGTCGTTTGGGCCTCTGATCGTTTTCCGACAGATAATCAGGACGCCAAGGATGGTAGTCAAATGGTATCCCAAACTTCTCTAGATAATGGTTCCATCTTTCGAATCAGTGAATATGGTCCAGGAGTGGTTTCTAGGATGCACCGTACTCAATCAATGGATTATGCAGTTATTCTTTCAGGCGAAATTGATATGGAGTTAGAGGGACAAGTTGTTCGTTTAAGGCAGGGAGATGTCGTCGTACAGCGAGGAACAATGCATAACTGGGTAAATCCTGGCACTCAACCTTGTCGAATTGCATTTGTTCTTTTATCGGCTAAAAAACTTGAATTTCAGGGTGTGAATTTAGAGGAAGAAGGTTAATTCGGCTTTTTTCCGGCAGTAGATTTGAGGACTTTAGCCCATTTTGTGGTTTCACTAAGCATTTTTTTTGCAAGGTCCTCGGGGCCACTTTGGATTGGTTCAACCCCATTGTCCTTCAGAATATTTTTCATTTCGGACTGCTGCAGCACATCATTTATTTCGAGGTTTAATTTCGTAATTATTTCTGGCGAGGTACCCTTGGGAGCGAGTACGCCATACCAAACGCTTGCATCAAAATCAGCTAGTCCAGATTCGGCTATAGTTGGTATTTGAGCAAATCCACTCGATCTTTTTAGAGTAGAAACGGCTAAAGGCCTCAATTTTCCTTGTTGAATATGCCCAGCAGCAACTAAGGGTGGGGAGAAAATCATATTGACATGACCTGCTAGAACATCTGCAAGTGCCGGACCTCCACCTTTATAGGGGATTTCTTTTAACTCAATTTGTGCCAGATTTTGGAGTAATTGAGTTGCTAGTTCTGGGCCACTGCCTTTGCCAGAAGTTGCATAAGTTAATTGATCTGGATTTTGTTTTGCGTAAATGATCAGTTCACTCATTGATTTTATAGGCGTACTTGGGTGCACAGCCAAAATATAGGGTCCTTCGCCAAGCAGGTTGATTGGTACAAAGTCTTTGATAGGATCGTAATTGAGTTTATCGAAGACACTTACATTGACACTTAACTGGGTAGTCAAAGCGAGAAGAAGGGTATAGCCGTCAGGCGCAGACTTGGCGGCAAACTCCATCCCAATATTGCCACTCGCCCCACCGCGGTTATCTACGAATACGGGTTGCTTGAGTTTTACGGATAACTTTTGGGCTAGCTGACGAGCAATTACATCCGAGCCTCCTCCGGTTGGGTAGGGTAAAACAATACGAATTGGTTTGGTGGGGAATGTTTGGGCTTGCGAAATCAGGGCAGTCCAACAAGTAATGAATAATAGAATGAATATGAAATTTTTTTGGGAATTTTTGGGTAAAAATGCAGCGTAACAGCTTTTTATCATAATCATTTGTATTAATTCATACCTGAAGAGTTAAATAATTGAAGTTAATTTTAGAACTGATTGTACAGATTGGATAGTCAGAGTGGCATTGATAAGTTTTATGACCTGACTCATACGGAATTTTATCGTTCTATGTTTTCTATTTTTTAGTTTGTTTCTTTAATAAGTAGTATGAAATTTAGTGTTTCAGAAGGATTGCAATGGATTTAAAGGGTTTTATAAGAGATAATCAGAAGTTAGATATAAAATTTATCAGATAGTTAAGTAATAATTGACGTTAAGAAAATGGTATTACGAATTCTGAGTGTAGTCGTCCCAGTATAAATTTGGAAAAAATTATAAGAATTAGCAATTTTTCAAAAGATAGGTAGTTTGTTATGCATCAATTTTTAAGCACTATATGTTTTTTTATGGCTTTACTCGTCGGATTGATTCCATCGGGGGAGGGTTTTGCTCAAATCTCTAAAAAGTCTTTAGATATGCAAATGATGACCGTTGGAAGTTCTGATTTGCAGCAGTGTCCCTCAGACGCACCAGTTAATTTGCACTTAACTCACGTATTACAAAGAGCCTTAAGGTGTAGTCCTGAGTTAATGGAATTTCAGCTGAACTATCAAATTGCGCAAGCAGATTCGATGATTGCCAGCCAAAGACCGAATCCTGTTTTGGGCTTAGGAGCTGATTCGATTAACCCGACTCCAGGTCGCAGTCCTCAGGGAACAAGGCAAATAGATAGTTCAGTTCGAATCGATCAATTAGTTGAGTTAGGTGAAAAGCCACGATTTCGAAGAGAAGCAGCAAGCGCCGCAGAATTAGCTAGTCAATTTTCATTAAAGTTTGCCCAAAAAGCTGTCTTAAGTGATGTCGAGCATATTTACTTTGATGTATTGAGTGCCCAACAAAGAGCGATGGATTTGGCAGAAATGGTGCAGATGAATCAGCGAGTTTTAGAGGTGGCCCAGATTCGGTTCAAGGCTGGTGATATATCGGATTTAGAGTTGAAAAAAATTGTGCTTGATATTACCAGGGCAAATAATGAATATCAAAATGCTAAAACAGATTTAGCGAAATCGAAATCCAATTTGGCCAAAATATTAGGATATAACCAAACTTTAAATCAGACTACATTGGCAAGAGATTGGCCAAACCATGAAATCAGTATTCCAGCGATACCCTGGGAAAGGATTTCTCAAAGAGCGGATTTACGTGTTTTGCAAAATCGTACTTTATCAGCAGAAAAATCTCGCTATTTAGCACGTGCACTGCGGGTGCCAGACGTAACGGTTGGTTTGCAATATAACCATTTACCAGTAACTGGTTCTTATGAGCTAGGTACTGTGAACACCTATATGCTTAATTTAAGCGTGCCATTATTTTTGAGACATTCCTATGAGGGTGAGTTAAGAAAGGCAGAGATCGAATATTTTAAGTTTAGAGATGAGCAACTCCGAGGAGAAAAGGACGCGCATACAAGTCTAAAATATCAAGAGGCTGAGTTATTAGCTAATCAAGAGCGTTTAACGCGTGTTCTTAAGGAGATCTTGCCAACCGCTTCGCAAGTTGCAGCTTCTGCTGAATTTGCATATGCCAAGGGTGCAATTGGGGTTTTAGATTTAATTGATGCAAGAAGATCCCTCAGGCAGGCCAGAACAGAGGCCTCACAGATTCGAACAGACTATGCCAAGAGTTTAAGTAGTTTTAAATTGGCGATTGAGATAGAAGAATAATCATGAAAAGTTTGAGTCAATTTATCAATGATTTTTTTCGGATAATAATTTGGCTTATTAAAGCCGTCGTTAGCAGTTTCTTTAAAATCATCGGAGGCCTTCTTAGGGCGATTCAATCGCGAATTTTTATAAAAAAATTCCGTGAGGTAGAAGTTTTTTTAGTGAATCAAATTGATGAGAATTTACCAGACATACCTAAAAGCTTTTGGAAAAAACATCATCGCGTAGTTTTAAGAATTATTTATATAGTGATTGTGGGATTTGCTCTCCTTAATTTTGCGCGTTGTATGTATAAGCCAGAGGTCCAGAGTATTGGCGTGATTGTTGATGGGGATAAAATTCAGTTTACTGGCGTTAATAAACCGCTGAACGGGATGCGATCTAAGCCCATTGAAGTTGGGGCACAACCTGTTTTGGTGCTACCTGGCCGCTTAGTATGGGACGAGGAAAAGACCGTCAAGATTTTTAGTCCGTTTGCAGGGAGGGTGCAACGAGTCGATGTTCAGTTGGGTCAGCAAGTAACTAAAGGTCAAACTTTAGCAATTATTCAGTCTCCCGAATTTGGCATGGTACAAACCGATGCCAAGAAGTCCGAGTTAATGGCTAACTTAGCGCGATTAAATCTGAATAGAGCGAAGGAACTGTTTGACCAAGGAATTATAGCCAAGAAAGAGTTAGATCAAGTTAGCACAGACTCTTTACAGGCATTTGCTGAATATGATAGAGCCTTAGCTAGAATGCAGTCTTTAGGGGCCATTAATAAATCAGTTGATCAGCGTTATCAGCTGAGCTCGACCGTTAAAGGTATTGTGGTTGAACGAAATATTTATCCGGGTCGTGAGTTAGGGATTGATTTAAACACCTCACCATCCTTTGTCGTGACGGACCCATCCAATTTATGGGCCATCCTTGAGTTGTCGGAGGTCGATATTGGACGATTTGAGCTTGGTGCTGAAGTAACGATTTTCAACAATACCTTACCCAATGAAAAGTTAAAGGGTCAAATCAGCCGTATTGCTGAATTTATTGATCCCGTTACTAGGACTGTCAAGGTACGTGTGACAGTGCCCAATGACAGTCTAAAACTCAAAGCAGAAATGTTCATCCAAGCCGAGATTCCTCTGTCGCATGTAGATGGCTTGATTGTGCCTTCGAAGGCAATTGTTCTCATTGGTGATAGTCATTATGTGTTTGTGGAAATAGAGCCCAATCAATATATTCGGAAAAA
>CALPOM020000133.1 GCA_943325205.2 Thermoflexus hugenholtzii JAD2
ATTAGATGTCACTGCATTTACGCATTTTCGATTATTTCCTGATATGCTCAATTTGACTAGGCAGGTTCAAATAGCTACCGACACTGCTAAAGGGGTTGTTGCACGATTGGCAGGCGTTGATATTCCGGCTTATGAAGATAATGAAGAGACGATTGCTGACTTACAAAAACGCATTGCCAAGACAATATTATTTATGGAGGGTTTTACGCCCCAACAGATTGATGGTTCAGAGGATAAGGTAATCATTACCAAGCGGGGCGATAAAGAGACTCATTACGTTGGCATGCAATTTTTGCTAAGCCATGCTTTACCTAATGTCTATTTTCATATCACAACGGCATACAATATTCTGCGCCATAATGGCGTAGAAATTGGCAAGCGAGATTATTTAGGAAAAATTATTTAGGTTGGGAACTGGACCTAGGATTGATATAAATCGAATAAGCAGATTGTTTGGACAGTTTTTGCAGTTTGGAGTAAGAGTTGATCCTGGGCCATTTTTCCTACTAACTGCAAACCTAGCGGTAGGTTGTTGCGAGATTTTGCGATAGGCATCGTGATTGCGGGTAGTCCTAAAAAGCTCCATAAGGAACAAAACATGGGATCGCCAGTAGAGCTAAGTCCAAGAGGCGCTTCGCCATTTGCCGGAATGGTTAGGAGAGCGTCGTACTGACTCAGATAGGGTACTACTGATTGACGCATTTGGCTTTGTGTGTTTTTAGCATTGGCATACTCGATGGCGGTAATTGCTTGCCCTTGTGTTACAAGATTCTGAATGTGTTCACTTAAGAGGTGTTTAAATTCTTTTACATGATGCTGGTGGACAACAGCTGCCTCATAAAACATCAAGGTGGTCATCGAGTGCAGGCTATCCCAAAAAAGAGCTGGCAACTCTACTTCATCAACGATTACACCCTCGGACCTCAGTTTACTGATTGCATGTTGTATAGCTACCGATTGTTCTTGGCTGATGAAGTGATCAAAAGGAGTTTTTAAAAAAGCCAATCTTGGATTTGGATTAGAGGCCAGCTCTTGGTCCAGATCAAGAGCTGGCTTGACGTACTCATCTGCCCGTGCTGATGTGTGTTGCAGTAAATCAAAGGCATAAGCAACGTCATCGACAGAACGCGTAAATAGTCCAACATGATCTAATGATCCAGAAAAAGGGAAAATTCCCTCTATCGGCAGTATTCCAAAGCTAGGTTTAAATCCAACCACTCCACAAAAAGCCGCAGGCCTAATAACAGAGCCTTGCGTTTGAGTGCCGATCGCTAGAGGCACGATGCCGGCTGCTACTGCTGCGGCTGAGCCGCTAGAAGAACCACCGGGAGTATGTTGGTGGTTCCATGGATTTTTTGTTGGACCGGACTTTCTATAAGCAAACTCGGTTGACACTGTCTTACCGAATAAGACGCCACCTAAATTAAATAGTTTTTCTACAATTGGAGCATTTTCTTTTGGAAAGTTGTTTTGATAAATGACCGAGCCATTTGTGGTGAGTAAATCTTTAGTAGAAATAATATCTTTGATCCCTACCGGTATCGCTGATAGCGCTCCTGGATGTATCGATTTTTGGAGGGCATCTATTGTGCTTCGCGTCACAAAGGCTTTTAATTGTGGTTCGAGTAAGTCTGCTAGGTCGTAACAATCTTGCAGATATTTTTTTTCGTCCAAAGCTTTTGATTGAATCAGACGACAAGCTTCGATGAGTCCTAGATGTGCAGGCATAATTAATAATTAGTAATTTAAATTTTACAGACTATTGTATAAAAATGTTATATAAAACTCGCAGTTTTTTACTGTAAACAGGTTTTCAAAACATCTTTAATGAACGGATGTAATCTATTAATCTGGCAACCATGCGACAATTTTTTCGCGTTGGATTGCTAACCAGGCTTTTAATTCTCCATTATCAATAATTGGAATCATGCGCCAGTTCATCATAAAAATCGTACCATCTTTTTTATAATTTACGGCCTCACCTTCAAAGACCGTGACATCAATGAGACATTTCCGTAAGCGTTGAATGACCTCTTGGGAGGTGCTTGGACCCTGGAGAATCTTTGGAGATTTCCCGAGAATTTCATCTGCGCTATAGCCGGTCAGTTGCGTGAACGCTGAGTTAGCATAGGTGATTTTGGGGTTATTTGATGCATCGGTAATAAGTACAGAATCGTAGCCCTGCAAAAGCATGGTCTCCAGAATAGATAGGCATAAATCACTACTGTAGGTATTTTTAAGATTGCTTAGCATGCCTAACAGTAACACAGTTTATTTTTTAGATTTACTTAACTGAACTGCTTCAAGAGTGACTCTTTTAAAGTTTGGAGTGCGTGCCGTCGCAAAGAGGTGATTGATTAGTCTGTTTACAACCGCAAAAGAAGACTTTTTTATTTTCGGTAGCCATGTAATCTAGGGGCTCACATTCTGTAACCTGATGTGAATCATCACAAAAGGGTTGATTTTTGCTAAGTCCACAAGAACACCACTGATAAGTTTTACCAGCCTGTACCTCGACTGCATAGGGCGCATTTTTTGCTGTTTTTGCTTTCATCACGATTTCCAGTTCTAGGTTTAATTCATTGCATTAGACAAGCAAAAACATACTCAGTAATTGTTAACTTTTGTAGAATTACCTGAAAGACATATTAATTTTTGACAATACATCGGAACCTGGACATAGCTTATCGAGTGCTAAGGAATTCAATGGTTGGTCACAGGTATTTAAGGCGGCGTGTAAATCTGTCGCATCAGGGTCAATATAAAGCAGCCCAGTTACTACTTCTCCTTTAGCTTGATGTTCATTAACATAGCTAAGGGCGCTATACCTATTAGTAGGATCATAATCATTCGTTAATTTACGCAGGCGTAGAATAGATCCATCATGCTGTTCAATTTCGGTTACTTCGCCAGGTTGATATGCTGCCGTGATTTCTGAATGTTGCTTGATAAAATCAATTCGATTGACGGTTTCATTATGTTCGCGAACATAATCATAGCTTTTGGTGCTTCCTTGATGGTTATTAAAAGTTACACAAGGACTAATTACATCAATAAAGGCGGCGCCACCATGATCGATAGCACCTTTGATTAAGGGGACTAGTTGCGCTTTATCTCCTGAAAAACTTCTAGCAACATAGGTTGCTCCGAGTTGCAACGCAATTCCTACTAGATCAATTGGGCTATCGTTATTAACTACCCCTTTTTTACTTTTGGAACCTTGATCTGCTGTTGCAGAAAATTGTCCTTTAGTCAGGCCATATACACCATTATTTTCAACAATATAAGCCATCCGCACACTACGACGCATGGCGTTCGCAAATTGCCCAAGTCCGATTGAGGCAGAATCACCATCCCCTGATACTCCAAGATAGAGTAATTCTCGATTCGCTAAGTTAGCGCCTGTAAGGACTGAGGGCATTCTCCCGTGGACCGTATTAAACCCATGCGAAGCGCCCAAAAAGTAATCTGGTGTTTTTGAACTACACCCAATACCTGACATCTTGGCCACGCGATGTGGTTCGATATTCATTTCCCAACAAGCTTGAACGATAGCCGCAGAGATGGAGTCATGACCACAACCGGCACAGAGTGTCGAAATTCTACCTTCATAATCGCGCCGGGTGTAGCCAACTTGATTTCGAGTTAAGCTGGGGTGATGTAATATTGGTTTTGCAATATAGGTCATACCAACTCCTGGTTTTTTTGATCAGATAGGGCACTGATTTTTTCTAGTTGATTTTGAATTGCTGTAACGATAAAACGTGCCGTAATTGGTGTGCCATCATAGTGTAATATTTTAATTAATTGATTTGGGTTAATACTTAATTCTGAAATAATTAAGGTATGCATTTGCGCATCTCGATTTTGTTCAACGATAAATACATAGTCATGTTGCAAAATAAAATCATCAACAGCTTTGGAAAACGGAAAAGCCCGCAGTCGCATGGCATTTAAAGCTATTTTTGATTGCTCTAGAACATCGAGAGCTTCTTGCATTGCAGGGCTAGTTGAGCCAAAATAAATGACACCATAGCGGGTCAACTGATTAGCGAGTCGCAGCACTGGTTGAGGAACAATCTCGGCAGCAGTAGAAAACTTCTTCACTAAACGTTCCATATTGTAGGTGTAGTCTTGACCCCGCTCAGAGTATCGCGCATAAGCATCGCGACTTGTGCCTCTTGTAAAGAAGCTACCTTTCGTTGGATGAGTTCCCGGTAGAGTTCGCCATGGAATACCATCGCCATCGACATCTTTGTATCGACCAAAATCTTTACCTGCCTCGAGTTCCTCAGCAGTCATGACTTTACCTCGGTCATAAGATCTGCTTTCATCCCAAGCAAAGGGTTTAGATAGGCGCTGATTCATGCCAATATCTAGATCAGTCATTAAAAAAATTGGCGTTTGGAGTCTTTCAGCCAGATCAAAAGAACATGCTGCATGTTCGAAGCATTCAAAGGGATCCTCTGGAAAGAGCAGAATATGTTTGGTATCACCATGTGAGGCATAAGCACAAGCCAGAATATCAGACTGCTGCGTTCTGGTTGGCATACCGGTCGATGGTCCACCTCGTTGGACATCGATAATAACAACTGGGATTTCGGCAAAGTATGCCAGACCAATAAATTCAGTCATTAAAGAAATCCCAGGCCCGGATGTGGCAGTGAAAGCTCTTGCACCGTTCCAGCCGGCACCAATCACAATCCCAATAGAGGCTAATTCATCCTCAGCTTGAACAATCGCAAATCTGTCTAGGCCGGTTTTAGGATCAACTCGGTATTTCCGACAGTATTTTTCAAATGCTTCGGGAACAGATGAGGATGGAGTAATTGGGTACCAAGCTGCAACTGTAGCACCGCCATAGACGCATCCTAGTGCAATGGCGCTATTGCCATCTGTGAAAATTTGATCACCAACTTGATTGCTTTTTTGAACGCGAATACTGAGAGGGGCTTTGAGATAGGTTTTGACATAATCTGCCCCGAGATTAAAGGCTTTGATATTCGAATCAAGTAATTTTTCTTTACCTTTGTATTGTTCACTAAACAGCTTTTCAAAAACGGCACTATCAACATCGAGCAGAACTGCTAGAGCACCGACATAAATAATATTTTTGAATAATTGTCTTTGTCTAGGATCTTGATATGCATTATTACTAATTTCTGTTAGAGGTACACCAATCGTATGGACATCTGTCCGAAATTTTGATTCTGGGATAGGTCTTGTTGAGTCGTAAAACAAGAATCCCCCAGGTTCGATTTCACTGATATCAGCATCCCAAGTTTGTGGGTTCATAGCGACCATCATGTCAACACCACCACGCCGACCGATATAACCTTTTGCACAAACGCGCGCTTCGTACCAGGTGGGAAGTCCTTGGATATTACTTGGAAAGATGTTTCGGGGGCTAACAGGCACACCCATACGGAGAATCGCTTTAGCAAATAATTCATTTGCAGAAGCGGAACCAGAGCCGTTTACATTGGCAAATTTAATGACAAAATCATTAATGGCAGATATGGTTTTCATGATGTAGAGACCGAATCGTTCAGTAAGGCGGTGTCCCGACAATTTGGTCCAGCTTGCGTTGTTATGAGTAAAAATTTTTGCATATCCCAAGC